>NZ_CP066369.1:2989667-3306813 GCF_016406305.1 Shewanella putrefaciens | reverse complement strand
CGTCCGTTGCGATGGAACAATTATTTATCTCCACCAATGAAATGGTATGGGAAGTGATGGATGAAGTGTGGCGTACCTCCATCGATGTTACCGCGGCGGCTTGCGCTATGTTGCAGATGTACAATAAGCGTCGTCCTGGCAGTGGGTTAAATTTCGATACCTTAACCCTGGCGGGGTTAGTGCATAACATCGGGGCTTTACCCGTACTAACCGAGGCCGAAGCGCATCCAGAGTTGTTTACTAGCATTGATCAATTACGCTCGCTGGTGCGTAAAATGCAGGGTCCGTTAGGACGGGCCGTATTAAAGAGTTGGGATTTTGCCCCCGAAGTGATGGAAGTAGTTGAGCGCTGGGCGGATCTTCCTTATTTGCCCGAGCATGTAACTTACTTAGATTTTATCCGCGCCGCGGCATTTTATTCGGGCGAATTGCGTGCAGGCACAGAGTTAGAGCAGCGTTTAGACGTATTTGTTGCACGGGGATTGCCTGTATCGGCTGGCGACCTCGCCAGTGATGAATTTATGGATAAATTCCATTCTATTAGAGAAAGTTACCAATAGTCGGCCTAAATGGAACTCAAATGGTGACTCAGCGACAAACGCTGAGTCCCATTGGAAATAAGCTTACGCGGTAAGATTGAGGCCTAGGTATGATTATGTTGGGATTTATTGGGGTAGCACTGTTTATCATCTTGATAGGTGTGCTGTACATTTTGTTAGAAAAATACCGCTCTTTGCGACAACAACAACGATTTTTAGCGCAACTTTGCCCGCAGCTTGACCAACAAAAGATTGAACGTCAGCCCCTCAATATCCCCATAGTGCCGCAGGAATTTGCCCCGCTCTATCACTCTTTAAATGAGATGTTAGCCGCCTTACCCGCGGGAACAGGTAAGGATAGACTGACCGGGCTCAGCAACCGCCTCGGGTTGAAACGCACCTTAGCCTCCATGATGCCGATCACTCAAGGTACTATGGTGTTGCTTGATATCTATCGGTTTCGCTATGTAAATGATCTTTTCGGCTTTGTGTTTGGCGATATCTTACTGCAGCAGTTTGCTGAGCGATTAACCAGTCTCTGTGTCGCCCCAAGACTGATTGCGCGTTTAAATGGCGATGAGTTTTTTCTGTACTATGAGCAGAGCCTATCTGAGGAGCAATTACAGCAACTGCGCGGCCGCCTACAGGTGCCCTTTAGGATTAAAGAGACGCCTGTCAGTGTGCGGGTTCAGGTGGGGTGCGTACAGCTAGAGCAGCACCATGCCGATGCCAGTAATATGCTGCGCAGACTCGATCTTGCCCTTAACAAAGCGCGTGTGACACGCAGTGCCATTGCCTATTACAGTGAGAATGATGATATTAGGCAACTGCGGGAACTGCAGATTATTGACAGTTTACCCAAAGGCTTACAGCGTAATCACTTGTATATGGTGTATCAGCCTAAGCTGGATGTAAAAACGGGGCAGTGCACCCAAGTTGAAGCGTTAATACGTTGGGAGCACGAAACCTTGGGATTCATTTCCCCCGGGGAATTTATCCCCTTGGCAGAATACGCCGGGATGATTGATTTAGTGAGCCGCTGGGCGTTGGAGCAAGTGTTAGCTCAGCAGGTGAAATGGCGGGCCATGGGGATGAAGCTGTGTGTGGCGGTCAATCTATCGACCCGGGATCTTGACAGTGAAACCTTGCCCCAGGAGTTGGCGGCGCGTCTTGCCCATTACCAATTGCCCCCAGAATGTTTAATGATCGAAATTACCGAAAGTACCTTGATGGCGGATCTCAACAAGGCAGTGGAAACCTTAGGGGAAATTCGCAAACTGGGGATCAAACTCGCTATCGATGACTTTGGTACTGGCCATTCGTCCCTCGCGTACTTAAAGCATTTGCCCGCCAATGAGGTCAAAATCGATAAGGCTTTTTTAAGGGATCTTGAGCAGAATAAATCGGCGGAATACATTCTCGAGGCCAGTATCACTATCGCGAAAAAGCTCGGCTATGATGTCACTGTCGAAGGGGTTGAAACCCCTGAAATACGTGAAATCTTAGTGGAAATGGGCGCAGATACACTGCAGGGGATGCATTATGCTAAACCCATGAGAGCCGCAGAACTGGAAATGAACTGGGCTCAATTACAGCGTTTTTAGGTTTATGCAGATGCTTATTGGTTCAGTTCAAATCCGCTACTGAGGACGGCAATTAACTCCGCTGGCATTGGGGCGAGCTGGCGAGCTTGATTCATGCACACCATTTCAATTGTGGCCGTGACCGCAGGTTTTTTGCCCTGTGGTCGCCATATTTCCTGCTGCCATACGGTGCGATATTTACTCTCAAAATAAAACCGGGTGCGCACATCGATAATATCGGCAAACTCTACCCCCTCATGGCACAGCATATCGCTACGATACACGGCAAAACCCAGTTGGTTTTGTTGCCATAGGGCACTTAAGCGCTCGGCACCAATCACATGCTCACGGGCACGTTCGAAATATTTCAAAAAGTTAGGGTGATAAACCACGCCAGAAAAATCGGTATCTTCGTAGTAAATTTGTACCGGGAAAGAATAGGTTGGGCTAAATTGTGGCATGGGATATTAGCAAGTTTTTGTGTTTATCGTTGGGCGCAGTCTAGCGGTTTATGGCGTTAAACAAAACTATAAAAAGCAAAAAGCCATATTCACCGCAGTGAATATGGCTTAGGGTAAACGTCGCTATTAGCGGATGATCATTTGATCGCGCTCAGGTCCAACGGACACCATGCTGACGCGCACACCCATTAACTCTTCGATACGTTCAACATATTGCTGCGCTGCCACTGGCAGGCTGTCGAAAGTGCGACAACCGGTAATATCTTCGCTCCAACTTGGCATTTGCTCATACACTGGGCTCAATGCGGCGGTTTGTGGCCAAATCGGGTTCTCAGTGTGCTCACCGGCATAGGCAACACAGATTTTCAGATCTTTCATGCCCGATAGGCAATCAATCTTAGTCAGGGCAATTTCAGTTGCCGCTTGCAGCTCAACACCATTACGGGTGGCAACGGCGTCGAAGTAACCCATGTCACGTGGACGACCTGTGGTTGCACCAAATTCGTTGGCGTTTTCACGGAAGGCATCTTGCTCTTCCATTGCGGTCACTAAGGTACCAGTGCCCACTGATGAGCTAAAGGCTTTCGCTACCGCAATCACGCGCTCTGGGCGCAGTGCGGGTAAACCGCTGCCGATACCTGCGTAAGCGGCGGTCACGTTTGAAGACGTGGTATAAGGATACTCGCCATAGACTAAGTCGCGGCCAGCGCCTAATTGGGCTTCAAACAATAGGTTTGCATCTTGTTTTTGCAATGCTTTTAATGGCTCGGTCACATTACAAATAAACGGACGCCAAGGCGCAGTCACTTCTAATAACCATGCGGTCATTTCGGCGGCGGTTTGATTAAAATCGCAGCTTGGATAAAGTGCTTTTAACTGCGGCAATTTCCAGTCGAGCATAAATTGAATGCGCTCTTGCAGCACTTCGGGTTGGTTTAACCAGCCGACTAAAATGCCTTTTTTCATCACGCGATCGCCATAGGCAGGTGCAATCCCTTGACGGGTTGAACCATAGGCCAGGTCGCCAAGACGTTGTTCTTCTAAGGTATCTTCTAATGCATGTAGCGGTAAGCACAGGGTCGCGCGGTCAGAAATGCATAATTTGACCTCAACACCTGTCGCTTCAACTTCAGCAATTTCAACGCTGAGTTTTTCTGGGCTGATCACCATGCCTGGGCCCAATACTGCAATGCAGTTAGGGTTGAAAATGCCACTCGGTAATTGGTGTAATTTAAAGGTGCCATAGTCGTTGACTACGGTATGTCCGGCGTTGTTACCGCCTTGAAAGCGAATACTGGCAGCGGCATCCGCGGCTAAATAATCTACGATGCGGCCTTTGCCTTCATCACCCCAATTTGCACCCACAACCACGATAGACGGCATAACATCATCTCCACATTGATTAAGCGGTTATGCTAGACCTCCAATATAAATAAGAGAAATTAATTATAGTTATCGTGCTGATAAGAATTTCATATATCATTGTCCCATGATTAATGCATTTTTATTGTCTTGGGGTGCACTATGCTCGATCTCCACTGGCTAAAAACCTTTGTCGTCCTCGCTGAACATAAGCATTTTGGTAAGGCTGCGGCGGCATTGCATATGACACAGCCTAATGTGAGCTTACACATTAAGCAGTTAGAACAAACGACTCGGGTGAAGTTGATTGAACGTAATCCCTTTCGATTGACGCAGGCGGGATTTCGTCTGTTAGAGAGCAGCCAAAAGACCCTGATGGAATTGCAAATTTGTCAGGCGGATCTGAATGCAATTAACGATCTTAGCCAAGGCACTCTCACCATTGCGGCGAGTGATATTATTTCGCGGTTGCTGTTGATCCAGCCGTTTCAGCTCTTTAAGGCGGAGTTTCCGGGAATTGACTTTTCACTGCTTAATACCACATCTTCGCAGGCCTCGGAGTTAGTGACCAATGCCGAAGCCGATTTAGGTTTTGTGATCGCGCAAAAGGAGAGTCAACCGCTGCATTTTACTGAGTTACAACAAATTAAATGGTGTGCCCTTGGGGATAATCTGGAGCTTTGGCAACAGGCAAAATTGTCAGCGGATACGCCACTTGCCGAGCAACCGACATTGATTTTACTCGGCCACGATACGCGTACCCGTGAGTTATTGGATCCCGCACTCCCATCCTTAAATCTGCCCAGTTACAGGATCATGGAGGTGGGCAGTGTTGATGCGCAAATTGATTGGGCTGAAGCCGGATTCGGGGTGGCGATTGTGCCTGAGTTTTCGATTTACACTAAGGCTAATTTGACGACTAAAGTCACGCCGCTGGCACAATTTCCAAGCACGAGCTTGGGCTATATAGTGCGGCAAAATCAGATTCTTTCTAAGGCGATAAAACAGCTTTTATACTGGGTAAATCAAGAGATTATTCGCTCGCAGCAGTCTTAATATACTATTGCTCTGTGGCGAAGAGTTGTTGATATTGACCATCACTTTTAAGTTGTAATAATCCTTTATCCAGTGCCTGAGCGAGCAGAACTGACTTGGGATTTGCCTTGGAAAATGCGAGGTAAATATTGCTGCTGTGATTGTTAAAGGCAGGGATCACCTCATCACCCACCCCCATCTTCTGTAAATTATCTTTAGCGACGAGGTCGAACATTAACGCCGTATCTATGCGTCCTATCAGCAATAAATTAATTAACTGCTGCTGTGTGGCAACTTGCACTAGGTTGAGCTGTCTTTGTTTGACTAATAGGGGGAACTCATCACCATATTCGTAGCTTTTTATCACCCCAACGACAGTGCCCTTAGGCAGATCCCATTTATTGCCCGCTTTTATAGCCTGTCCTTTTTTATGGTAAAAAGAGGCTGTAGCAATAAATAAGGGCGTAGTACCAAACACAAATCGCTGCTCAGTGCTCGCCTCTCTAGTCACATTAAAGACACCGTCTACAGCGCCTTTTTCCGCCATCATTAAGGCACGGGAATAGGGGACGACTAGGCTATTGACTTCGATATTAGATTGCCTAAATGCGGCGGTAATTAAGCGGTGGGAAATACCTTGTCCGAACTGATTCGCAAAGGGAGGCCAACTATCCTCCGCCGCCAGAGTGATCGCCTGTTGGGGAGTTGTGCTTGCCAGAGGAGAGCTTTCTTCGGCGAAGACGAGGGAGCTTGCCGCCGAAAGGAATAACAAAGTGAAACCAAGCAAAAATGGCAGGGGCAAATAAAATTGTCGGGGTATTTTTATGCTTGCTTGAGTCCCTACACGCATTTGGCGTCCATTTATACCTACTTTGATATAAGGCGTTTATAGCATAAGTCTTTATCCCTAGGCCAATGATTTTATGGGAACTTGAATGTGCTTGATAGCATTATGAAATCGACTAATAGCATCGGATTGTGATCTTTCTCCGTGATTTTTGCTAAATCAATCATTAGAATAATCTGATTGAAAAAAAACTAATGGAGTATTATTCAATGGCTGAAAAAGTTGTCGAAGTCACCACCCATATGGCAAGTGGTTGGAAAGTGACTGCGCAGGTTAGAGAGCATCTTTTAGTGATAGACCAACCGAGTGCCAGCAACGAAGGGGCTAACCCCTTGGAGACATTCTTATTTTCGCTGGGTGGTTGTATTTCTGCCATTGCGAAAATGGTCGCAAGGGAACGGCATATTGAGCTACGCCAGTTTGATGTGCATGTTCGTGCCGTGATGAATTCCGCTGGATTATTGGGTCAGCCTTCCGATGATCCCGTCGGCTTTAAGCACATTGCCCTTAACGCCAGTATCGATGCCGAATTGACTGAGGAGCAGAAGCGCGAATTTTTAGATACTGTGTGCAATCGTTGTCCAGTACATGACAATCTTTTACAACCGACACTCGTGACCCATAGGGTTATTAACGATTAATGGTGAATCTCCCCCAAATAGTCTCCCCAAAAAATAACCCCCCGTTAGGCGATGCCTTAACAGGGGGTATTCAATTAAGTCGTTAAATTAGCGATTACTTTTTGGAAAATTCGCTAACACCAACTCAGCCACTTGATGCAGTTCCTGCGAACAGATCCCATTGGTTGCTTGAACGGCCATACCTTGTAAAACAGTGCCGATATAACGGGCGAGCAATAGGGGATCGGCAGTCTCGGGTAAATCCCCTTCGTCTTTGGCGCGTTGTAGTCGTTCACACAGGGCCAGTTCTCCGTCTCGGCGGCGATTGATCAAGGTTTCTTTAATGGCTTCACCCGCTTCGCTGCAGGTAAGAGCCCCTTGGACAATCAAACAACCTTGCGGATGACTCGTATCGGCAAGCGAGCTGGCGGCACCTAAGAGCATGGACTCTACAACTTGATAGGCGGTTTTCTGTTCAAGTGCTGGGTAGAAAAACGCGCAGGGGCGCTGTTCATATAATTCTATCGCCTTGAGAAATAACTGTTCTTTATTACCGAAGGCGGCATAGAGGCTAGGTTTATTAATGCCCATTGCTTGGGTGAGATCGGTTAATGACGTCCCTTCAAAACCTTTGCGCCAGAAGACTTCTAAGGCTTTCGCTAATGCATCATTAGTGTCGAAGGCTCGCGGGCGACCTACGCAGGGCATCTGGGTGGCGGTTGACATCAATAGGCTCCTCAATTCTCAATTGCCCCTAGGATAGACATGGGTTTAGTCCATGTCCAGCCACACTTGCTACGGCTGATAGCACGGGCGAGTGACTCATCAATTGTATTTCCCAATCCTTCAATGAAAAACCCGCCTTTCAAATTTATACCGAGTGGTACATAAATTTGTTGACAGCGTCATTTTACGCTATATATTACCGTTCAGTACAGAATATTTTTTACCAGTCGGTATTTTATTCGAACTGCACAGAATGCCCACCACTTTGAGGACACGAATATGATGAGTCACAAACCTTTACGAATAATGATGTTAACGGCCATTGCCGCTGTCGTCCTTTCTGCTTGTGGTGAGCAAACCGCGCAGCAGGGCCCCGCGCCCAGTGCGCCTAAGGTCGATGTTGCCCAAGTATTGCACGAGCGAGTCACCGAATGGGACGAGTTTACCGGCCGTTTACAGGCGCCCGAAAGTGTCACTTTAGTGCCACGGGTTTCAGGTTATATAGAGTCGGTGAATTTTAAAGAAGGCGCCTTAGTGAAAAAAGGCGAGGTGTTATTCCGTATCGATCCCAGCGTGTTTGCTGCGGAAGTAGCCCGGTTAAAAGCAGATCTTGCTAGCGCACTCTCTGCAGAGCAACTGGCCACTAACGACCTAGAACGTGCCCGTAAGTTATTTGAACAAAAAGCAGTTTCTGCCGAATTACTCGACACCCGTGAGTCGAATAAACGTCAAACTGCGGCGGCCGTAGCTTCGGTTAAAGCGGCATTGCTGCGGGCCGAACTCGATTTGGATTATACCCAAGTGCGTGCGCCGATTGATGGTCGCGTCTCCTACGCCAATGTCACTGCGGGTAACTATGTGACGGCAGGGCAGAGTGTGCTGACCAGCTTAGTCTCTACCGCCAGCATGTATGCCTATTTCGATGTGGATGAGCAAACCTACCTTAAATACGTGAAGTTAACCGCAGAGAAAAAACGTAACGATCCCCGCGCTGGCGATAATCCTGTGTATATGGCCTTAGCCAATGAGCGTGATTATCAACGTGTTGGTATGGTCGACTTTGTCGATAACGCCATGGATAAACAGACGGGCACTATTAGAGTTAGAGCCACTTTTGACAATGAAGACAATAGCTTATTGCCAGGATTGTTTGCCCGCCTTCGCACCGCAGGTAGCGGCGCCTATGAAAGTATCTTGATAGACGATAAAGCCGTTGGCACAGATCTGAATAATAAGTTTGTGCTAGTTGTAGCCAATGATGGCACGGTCGAATATCGCGGCGTGACCTTAGGTGAGAAAGTGCAAGGGCTTCGCATAGTGACCCAAGGTTTAGAAGCCGAAGATAAGATCGTAGTCAACGGTATGCAGCGCGTACGCCCTAAGATGCAAATTGAGCCAAACATGGTGGACATGGTCGACAGCGACAAGCTAGAAGCATTGCGCCAAGCCCAGTTAATGCTCGATAAAAACCAAGATCATTTGACGGCGCAAGCGGTCGAATCGACGCGTCGCGGTTAAGGAATAACACATTATGTTGTCGCAGTTTTTCATTAAAAGACCGATATTTGCAGCCGTATTGTCACTGCTGTTTTTCATCACTGGGGCGATTGCCGTTTGGCAGTTGCCTATTACCGAATATCCTGAAGTTGTACCGCCGACTGTGGTCGTGACCGCTAACTACCCAGGCGCGAACCCAAAAGTGATTGCCGAAACCGTGGCTTCACCGCTGGAGCAGGAGATCAACGGCGTCGAAGACATGTTGTATATGTCATCCCAGGCGACGTCCGATGGACGCATGACCTTGACCATCACCTTTGCCATTGGCACCGATGTAGACAGGGCACAAACCCAAGTGCAGAGCCGAGTGGATAGGGCTATGCCGCGTCTGCCGCAGGAGGTACAACGCCTAGGGATAGTCACCGAAAAGTCCTCGCCAGACTTGACCATGGTGGTGCATTTGTTATCGCCGGATAACCGTTATGACATGCTGTATCTGTCTAACTATGCGGCGCTGAACGTCAAAGACGAACTCGCGCGGATTAACGGTGTGGGCGCGGTACGCTTGTTTGGTGCCGGCGAATATAGCCTGCGGATTTGGCTCGACCCCAATAAAGTCTCGGCGCTGGGTTTATCACCCGCGGACATTATTGCCGCCGTGCGAGAGCAAAATCAGCAAGCCGCAGCGGGCAGTTTAGGTGCCCAGCCCAGTGGCAATGCCGATTTTCAACTCTTGATCAACGTGAAAGGCCGTTTAACTGAACTGTCTGAATTTGAAGATATCATCATCAAAGTTGGCCAGAATGCTGAGGTGATCCGCCTTAAGGATGTCGCGCGGGTCGAACTCGGTGCGACCAGTTATGCGCTGCGCTCACTGCTGGATAATAAGGATGCGGTCGCTATTCCTGTGTTCCAAGCATCGGGTTCTAACGCGATTCAGATTTCCGACGATGTGCGCGCCAAAATGGCAGAGTTATCGAAATCCTTCCCTGAAGGGCTCGAGTACGAAATCGTTTACGATCCGACCGTGTTCGTGCGTGGCTCGATTGAAGCTGTGGTAAAAACCCTGCTCGAAGCCGTATTGCTGGTGGTGTTAGTGGTGGTGCTATTCCTGCAAACTTGGCGCGCATCGATTATTCCGCTGGTGGCCGTGCCTGTGTCTTTGGTCGGTACCTTTGCCTTTATGCATCTGCTCGGTTTCTCGTTAAACGCCTTGTCGCTATTTGGGCTGGTGCTCGCCATCGGTATCGTGGTTGACGATGCCATCGTCGTGGTCGAAAACGTCGAACGTAATATTGCCGCAGGGTTAAGCCCTGTTGCGGCAACGCAAAAGGCGATGAAGGAAGTGACGGGCCCGATTGTGGCAACCACCTTAGTGCTGGCGGCTGTGTTTATTCCAACGGCCTTTATGAGCGGTTTAACTGGGCAGTTCTATAAACAGTTTGCCTTGACTATTACTATCTCGACCTTTATCTCGGCGATTAACTCACTGACCTTAAGTCCGGCATTATCGGCGCTGTTACTCAAGAGCCATGATGCACCTAAGGATGGCTTAACGCGTCTAATGGATAAGTTGTTTGGTGCTTGGTTATTTGTGCCTTTTAATCGTTTATTTAACCGTGCATCCGATGGTTATGGTTGGTTAGTGCGTAAGGTTATCCGTTTTGGCGGCATTATCGGCCTAGTGTATTTAGGCATGGTGGCGTTAACGGGTGTGCAATTTGCCAATACACCAACGGGTTATGTGCCCGGCCAAGATAAACAGTATTTAGTGGCCTTTGCCCAGTTGCCCGATGCGGCATCCCTTGAACGTACGGATAGTGTGATCAAGAAGATGTCTGAGATTGCGCTAAATCACCCCGGAGTCGCGCACTCGATTGCCTTCCCTGGCCTTAGCATCAACGGTTTTACCAATAGTCCTAACTCAGGCGTGGTGTTTGTTGCGCTCGATGATTTTGACTCGCGTACCAGTCCTGAACTGTCGGCGAATGCCATTGCAGGACAATTGAATCAGCAATTTGCTGCTATTCAAGACGCGTTTATTGCCATCTTCCCGCCGCCACCTGTGCAAGGCCTCGGCACTATAGGAGGGTTCCGTCTGCAAATTCAAGACAGAGCCAACCTTGGTTATGAGGCCTTGTATCAGGTGACCCAACAAGTGATGTACAAGGCGTGGGCCGATCCTCAGTTAGCTGGCGTTTTCTCTAGCTATCAGGTGAACGTGCCACAACTTGAACTGGATATCGATCGGACTAAAGCGAAACAGCAGGCAGTGTCGCTCGATCAAATTTTCCAGACATTACAAACCTATATGGGCTCGACCTATGTCAACGACTTCAATCGTTTCGGTCGAACCTATCAGGTGAATATGCAAGCCGACGAGGCGTTCCGCCAAAGTCCGCAGCAGATAAGTCAGCTAAAGGTGCCGAATCTGAATGGTGACATGATCCCGCTGGGTTCGTTCATCAACGTCAGCCAAAGCTCAGGCCCAGACAGAGTGATGCACTATAACGGCTTCACGACCGCTGAAATTAACGGTGGCCCAGCTGCAGGTGTGAGCACTGGCCAAGCGCAGGCGGCGATTGAGAAAATTTTGGCTGAAACGCTGCCAAACGGAATGACCTATGAGTGGACCGAGCTGACCTATCAGCAAATTCTTGCGGGCAATACGGGTCTTTTGGTTTTCCCGCTGGTGATCATCTTAGTGTTTATGGTGCTCGCCGCCCAGTATGAGAGCTTAAGCTTGCCATTGGCGATTATCTTAATCATCCCAATGACCTTACTTTCAGCCCTCAGTGGGGTGCTGATTTACGGTGGCGATAATAATATCTTCACCCAAATTGGCCTGATAGTACTGGTGGGGCTGGCGACTAAGAACGCGATTTTGATTGTCGAGTTTGCCAAGGAGAAACAAGACCATGGTATGGCACCTATGGAGGCGATATTAGAGGCAGCAAGATTACGTTTACGTCCTATCTTGATGACATCTATCGCCTTTATTATGGGAGTGGTACCTATGGTGTTCTCCACTGGCGCGGGCGCCGAGATGCGCCAAGCCATGGGTGTGGCAGTGTTCGCCGGTATGATAGGAGTTACCCTGTTTGGGCTTATCCTTACGCCGCTGTTCTACTATGCCTTAGCAAAGCGGGGCGCTGGTAACGTGGATAGTAAAAAAACCGATGAGCATAAAGAGCTAACCGTCGGTTAAGCTTATTTCCCTGCTAAAAAACAAATGGAAGGCCTACATAGAGTAGGCCTTTTTTACTTGCGACAAAAAGAATAGATCTGACTAACTTTAATTGGGATTGGGATAGCTTGAGAGTAGATGGCCTGCCAAGTTAACGCTAAAAATGGAGGATGTGAGAAATATATAGTGTTGTTTATTAATTATTTGTGGTTACTTTCGTGCGTAATGGCGATGGGGCGATTAGAATTGTAACTGTTTTAGGCCGTACTCAGCTAAGGTACTTGTTGACCTTGAATCAATATCCCCGAGGTAACTGATGATCTTAAATCGCGTTGTATTTGCGCTAGGATTTAGTGTTTCAACCTGTTTGCTGCCTCAAGTCATGGCCTCAGAGCTCAATATTACCCTAGTGGATCTGCAGCAACAGGCGATTGCCGATACTGTGGTTGAGTTGATCCCTGCAGTGGTGCCAGATAGGGCTATGCCTATCGAGCATTATGAAATATCCCAAAAGAATCGGACCTTTATCCCTTTTGTGTTGGCGATTCCTAAGGGGGCGAAGGTGGATTTTCCTAACCTAGATCGTACGCGCCACCATGTGTATTCGTTTTCCGAGGCTAAGCCCTTCGAACTTAAATTGTATGTGGGCCAAGCCGAAGCGCCGATCCTGTTCGATAAGCCCGGCTTAGTGGCGTTAGGTTGTAATATTCACGATTATATGCAGGCATTTATTTATGTGGCAGATAGCCCAATTGTCGCGGTGACGGATGAAAGAGGTGAGATTGCGTTTAAGGATCTTGCCGCTGGTCAATATCAAGTCAAGCTCTGGCACCCTTGGCTGAAGGCGGCCTCAGAGCCAAGGGATTTACTGATCGCTAATGGGGCTAATCAACTCAGTTTGTCCCTAGATATCGAGCGCCAAGCAAAGCCATCAGCCCCGCCGTCGGGATTTGGTCACTTCGACGCACAAGGCAAGCCATTACATGCTAAATAGTTTTCGTGCTCGGCTGATTTTAGTGTTCTTTATTGTGCTGACGTTAGTGCAATTTGCCACGGCTTTTTCCGTGTTGACTGCGACCGAAAGGGATAACTTTTTGCAGCAGCAGAAAAGCCTCGATATTGGCGCTAATGTGTTTCTCGAAGTGCTCTCTAATCGCGGTATTCAGCTTAGCCAAAGTTTGTCCGTGCTCAGTGCCGACTTTGGTTTTAAGCGCGCGATTGCAACGGGTGAGCAAGAAACCATTGAGTCGGTGCTGTCCAATCACGGCTCTCGTATCGGTGCGGATGCCGCCGTGTTGTTATCACCAAAAGGGGAGCTTTTGACCTCGAGTCTGCCTGGGCTCACTCAGGATGATATTCAATCCTTATTCGATATGACCGCCAGTAATAACAATGCTTTAGCTATCCTCAACTTTGATCATGCCAGCTATCAATTTGTATTGCAGCCCGTGAAGGCGCCGACCTTGATTGCCTGGGTTGGCATGGGTTTTCTATTGGATGAAAAAGTCGCCCAACAAGCTAAAGCCATTACCGGTATCGACGTGAGCTTTGTCAATCAAGCTACGGGTCGGACTGAAATCGCTTCTACTTTATCCGAGGATGAAAAACGCAGTGTGCTTGAGCAGGCGAGCCTATTACCCAGCCTGCTGAGCATGCCTAGTGAGCATCTTCCCCTGGACTATCTGTCCATGGCGCTCAAACTTTATGATCATAACGGCAGTCAATTAGCCCTGCTGCATCAGTCAAACCTTAAGTGGCAGCAAAGTTACCAGCATTTACGCAATAATATGCTGCTGATTTTTGCCTTGACCTCAGCACTCGCGATTGTGATTGCCATTTGGTTGTCGGGCAGTTTGACCGAACCTGTGCATCAACTGGTGAATTATGCTCGCACAATTGGCCAAGGTAAGCAGCCTGCGAGTATTCAAGGTGCGCCAGCAGAACTGCGGGTGTTGGCCAATAGTTTGTCTTTGATGCGTGACGATATTGAGGCGCGGGAAAAGGATTTAGTCTATCAATCCCGCCACGACAGTTTGACTGGGCTACTCAATCGTTTTGCGGCAAAACAGCATTTAGCCGATCTTAAAAATGAGCTCTCCGGAGCTATGGTGTTGTTGGATATTAAACATTTTCGCCATATCAACGATATTATCGGTTTTGCCAACGCCGATACTTTACTGGTACTTTTTGCCCGCCGCTTAGAGCAATTAGCCCCGACTCCAGATTTACTCGCGCGGTTAGACGGCGACTCCTTTTTACTGCTATATAGCCAAGGTATTCGTCCCGAGCACCTGCTGAAATCATTGGATATGTTGGAGTCCCCCTTTCCTATTCAAGGCTCAAACATTTCTCTTACCGTGCGGGCGGGATTATTGGAAATCGATGGCAATGGCGCCGATATCGATGTGTTAGTGCGCCGCGCCGAAATTGCCCTCAATCAAGCCTGTTTCGAAGAGCAACGTATCGTCAGTTATCGACAGGGCGCCGATGAAAAATACCAGCGCGAGCTTATGCTTATTCGCGATTTGCCCATAGGTTTAGCACAAAACCAACTGTATTTAGTGTTCCAACCTAAGGTGGATTTGCATCTAAATCAGTGTACTGGCGCCGAGGCATTGATCCGCTGGCAGCATCCAAGCTTAGGGTTTATTCCTCCCGATGAATTTATTCAACTCGCTGAAAACTCTGGCAACATTGATATCGTCAGCCAATGGGTGTTGCAGCAGGCGATTCAGCAATTAGTGGCATGGCAGCAGCAAGGTATGGGGCTAAAACTGGCCATTAACCTGTCGGCCCATGATTTAGTTGATACCCGCTTGCCCAATCAAATTGCCAGTTTATTAAAAGATAATAATCTGCCAAGCGGCGCACTCTGCATCGAAGTGACCGAAGGCGCGGTGATGAAAGATGCGCAGACTGTGGTGAGTGTATTACAACGCTTCCGTGATATGGGCGTGTCCGTCGCCATCGACGACTTCGGTACAGGCCATTCATCCTTAGCCTATTTGAAAATGTTGCCCGTCAATGAAGTAAAAATTGATCGTAGTTTTATCAAAGACATGCTCACAAATAGCCAAGATGTGATGATAGTAAACACCAGCATTCAATTGATCCACGGCCTAGGTTTTACCGTAGTGGCCGAAGGGGTTGAGGAACCAGAAGGCGTTGAAATTCTGCGTAACCTCAATTGCGATATCATCCAAGGCTACGTGTTTTCAAAACCCTTAAAAGCGGCTGAGTTTGATCTGTGGTTTGAGGCGTTTAACCAAGAAAAAACTCAGTGATATAAGTGAATTGCCTAACAAGGCTAAAAAGCGCATTAGACTTAGCCGTTGTCTTTCACAGAATAAAAGCGGAGTTTCGAATGACTATTCCCATGCATGCATTGCCGCTGAATTTATTCCTTTGGCGTTATATCAAGGCGTTACTTTGCCTGTTGTTATTACTGGGCATTGTTCCTGCATTTGCAGAAGGTAGCCGTGTGGTTGCTACTGGCGGCGGTACTATGATTGAAGGCAGTGCGGGCGGTGGCATAGTGCCGTGGGCGGTGATCAACGGTTATGGCAGTAGCGATGAATGGTCGGCAACGGCGATGGCGACGGGCGTTTATGTCGATGATTTTACGCTGAAAGTGATTGGCGCTTCCTTGAGTTTTGATAATCGATTTGAGCTCAGCGCCGCTCGTCAAACCTTTGATTTAGAGACTATGGGCGGCGAATTAGGCCAAGATATCTTTGGGGTAAAGTATAAGCTTGCCGGAGAGTTGCTTTATACGGCTATGCCGCAAATCACCCTTGGCGCCCAGTATAAAAGGGTCGATGACTTTGCGATTTCTCAGGCAGTTGGGGCGCGCTCTGATTGGGGCTTAGATGTGTATGTTGCTGCCAGCAAAGTCTTTTTTGATGCGGTGGCGGGGCGTAACTTATTACTTAATGGCACAGTGCGTGCAACTAAAGCGAATCAAACGGGTTTATTGGGTTTTGGTACTCAAGCCAGCAGTGATTATCAGTTTGTGCTCGAAGCCTCTGCGGCGGTATTGCTGACGGATAATGTGGCACTAGGTATCGAATATCGCCAAAAACCCAATGAGTTAGCTTTTGCCCGTGAGGATGATTGGCAGGATGTATTTTTAGCTTGGTTTATCAATAAGCACCTTTCTGTGGTCACGGCCTATGCAAATTTAGGCAGTATTGCGGGTTTTGACGATCAGCAGGGTTGGTATGTGTCGGTGGAGGGCGCGCTATGAGTCGTTTATTGCTGAAGCTATTACCTTTCGCCGCCTTGTTTTTTTTCACTGGTTGCGCGGTGCAAACGGCAGAAACGTCGGCGCCAGATGTTAGCTCAAATAGTCATACCGCAAGCCAGCAAAGCTTATACCAAGATTTAGGCGGTGAAGTTGGCGTCTCTGCGATAGTCGATGGCTTATTGGCCCGTATCGCAACCGATAGTCGCATAGTGCATCATTTCCAAGAGACGGATATTGCTGTATTTCGTGAACGTGTTATTGAGCATTTTTGTTTGGTTACTGATGGGGGCTGCGATTACCGAGGTGACACTATGGCAAATACCCATAAGGGGTTGAATATTACCCAGGCGGATTTTGATGCCTTAGTCGGCCATTTGATTGAATCGATGAAGGAGTTACAGATCCCATTATCGACCCGCAATGCCTTCCTAAAACGTCTTGCACCTATGTATTCGGACATCACCTATCAGTAGCCAGTAGGCGTGTTTGAGTAGGCGTGTGTTAACGTCGATGACCCCAATTGCTGTTTTAAAAGCGGTTATCGTGATTGATAGCCGCATTTGGGACACTAGAGTAAGAGCGCCTCATCTATGGGATGAAATTGGGACGCTGCATCCCTTAAGGATTTCGCCGTCAGGGTAGGGACGCCATAGACTTGGGTTTCAACGCCATATTTTTGATGGATTTTTTGCAGTAATAAATCGAAATCACCATCCCCAGACAATAAGATCACAGTATCGACTTCGCTCGCCGCTTCCATAATATCGATAGTGATCCCTACATCCCAGTCGCCCTTGGCCGAGCCATCGCTGCGCTGGATAAAAGGTTTTAACTTCACCTCAAAACCTATGTGTTTTAGTGCGTCTTGGAATTTTAACTGCCCATCGTCACCCCTGTGGATGGCATAGGCCACGGCCAGCACTATGTCCCCCTCATAACCTAAGTGTTGCCATAATTTGCGGTAATTAAATTGGCGGCCATAGGCTTCGCGGCAGGTGTAATAGATGTTTTGCACATCGACAAATAAAGCGATTTTTTTCAATACTATGTCCAGCCTAGGGAAGGAAAAACACTATAGCATAAAAGATGGCCCCGAATGTAAAGGGGCTGATGCTAGGTTGGGGTACCCATTCACAGGCTGTTGTTTGAGTTCAGCCAAAAGCAAAAAAGCCAAGGTGTTTTGCACCTTGGCTTTTTGTCTAAGCGTCGAGCTTAAGCTTTAGGCACGAGTTCCTGCTGTTTTGCCGCAGCTTCTTGTGCCGCTAACTCTTGTGCTTTAATCGCCGCTTCGAGTTTAGCTTCGACATAACCCGGTGAATGGGTCGCTGCCGAGATTAAGCGGTACATGGCGGGGATCACAAATAGCGTCACGAAAGTTGCAAACGCCATACCGAAGAACACCACAGTGCCCACTGCGATACGGCTTTCCGCCCCCGCGCCCGTCGAGAATATTAACGGTACTGCACCGATTAAGGTGGTGAAGGCCGTCATTAGGATCGGTCGTAAACGCCGGGATGAGGCGTCGATAATGGCCCTATCGAGTTCAAGCCCGCGGTCACGTAATTGGTTGGCAAATTCGACAATCAAGATCCCGTTTTTAGTCACCATGCCAATCAACATGATCATGCCTATTTGGCTATAGATGTTGATCCCTTGGCTAGTGATAAGCAAACCGAGGAAGCCACCAAATACCCCCATAGGTACAGTGAACATCACCACCATAGGGTTGATAAAGCTCTCAAACTGAGCCGCTAACACTAAGTAAGCCACCAGCAAGGCTAAACCAAAGACAATAAGGATACTGCTTTGATTTTCTTTGAAGTCTTTAGATTCACCGGTGTAACCAATCGAAATATCCTTAGGTAATAGCTCAATGGATTTATTATCCAGAAACTTAAGTGCTTCACCTAAGGTATAACCCTCGCTGAGGTTTGCTTTAAGGGTGATCGATTTTTGCTTATTGGTATGGCTGAGTTTTTGTGCCGAGGCGACTTCTTCAATATGGGTCACAGTGTCTAGGGTGACTAACTCCCCCTTGGCTGAGCGCATATAGATCTGGCTTAAGTCTCCGACGTTGTTAAAGCTGTTTTCGTCACCCCGTAGATACACATCGTATTCTTCGCCGCGATCGACATAGGTGGTTTCCTTACGTCCGCCGAGCATCACCTCTAAGGTTTCTGATACTTCATTGACACTGATGCCAAGCTCCGCAGCCCGCTCTTTATCGACGCTGACGATAAGCTCTGGAGTGGTTTCGGCATAGTCTAAGTCGGCACCTTCCATGAGCGGGCTGGCGTTGGCTTCCTCTTTTAATATCTGTGCCCATTTAAACAGTTCGGCGTAATCTGAGCCGCCAAGCACAAATTGTACGGGTTCACTCGATTGCCCCCTAAAACCTGGCATCATAGGGCGAACCATCACATCGGGGATATCTTTTAAGGCTTTGCTGATCATGCCAAGGGCCTGCTGCGCCGTGACATTTCTGTTGCCCCAATCCTCTAACTGCATGATCACAAAGCCAGTTTGATCGCCAGCACGGCCACCGAAGGCGGGGGCTTGCACGCTAAAGGATCGCAGCACGCCCTTACCCAACAAAGGCATCAGCCTGTCTTCGACTATGTCCATGTTCGCCGTCATACGGTTGTAACTCGTGCCTTCGGCGCCTTTAACAAAGGCGTAGAGCACGCCGCGGTCCTCCTGTGGCGCAAGCTGCGAAGGTACTTGTTGCATTAACCATCCACTGCCGCCCACGCAGGCGATGATCACTATCGGGGCAATTAATCGAAAACGGATCGCCTTAGTCACCGCGGTGCGATAAACCTTTTCCATCGCCGCAAAGCCAGCATCAACCCACAGATTGAAACGATTAGGTTTCACATTGGCCTTCAGTAATTTACTACTGAGCACTGGTGTAAGCGTTAGGGCGACTAAGGATGAAAACAGCACAGACACAGCTAACATTACCGAAAACTCGGTAAATAACAGGCCAACCATACCATCCATAAAGGAAATGGGCAGGAATACCATGACTAATACGGCGGTGGTGGCCACTACCGCAAAGCCCACTTCCCGTGTGCCTTTATAGGCGGCGAGTAAGGGTTCTTCCCCTTTTTCGATATGGTGGAATATGTTCTCGACGACCACAATCGCATCGTCAACGACTAGGCCAATGGATAGAATTAATGCCATTAAGGTCAATAGGTTAATCGAATAACCGAACATATTGGCGGCGATAAATGCCGAGATCAGAGACACAGGAACTGTGACTGCGGGAATTAAGGTCGCCCGAGCTTGGCCAATAAAGATATAGAGCACTAATACGACGAGCGCCCCAGTGACATAGAGGGTGTTATACACCTCATCGATAGAGCGATCGATAAACACGGTGGAATCGAAGTCGACCACAAGGCTAGTGCCTTCTGGCAGGAAGTTTTGAATGCGATCGACCTCTTTATGTACTTCCTGCGCGACCACTAAGGGGTTGGCATCGGATTGGGTGATCACCCCTAAACTTAAGTTAACAATGCCGTCGCTCTTAAAGGTGGAGTTTTCGTTCTGTGCACCGACGGCCACATCGGCCACATCTTTTAAATAGATGGGTGTGCCATCGCTAGCGGTGCGTACCACTAAGTAGTCAAAATCCTGCGGCGTGTAGTAAAGCCGTTTGGTTCGTACCGACATGACGGTCGTATCGTTGCGCACTTGGCCGCCGGGGGTTTCGACGTTTTCCTTACGCAATGCATTGGTGATATCCGTGACTGTGACGTTACGCCCAGCCATTTGCTCAGGCCTAAGCTTGACATACATCACCTTGTATAGGCCGCCTGAGATACTGATTGAACTCACGCCGCTGATAAGACTAAATCTGTCCTCTAATACCCGCTGGGCATAATCTGTGAGTTGAGTTCGGTCCATCACGGTAGAGCTTAAATTGACATAGACCGAAGGCTCGCCCGAACCATTATCCTTAGAAACGACAGGGTCATCCGCATCTTCGGGTAAACGGCGTTGACCACGGGCAACGGCGTCGCGCACATCACTGACCCCTTCGGTTAAGTCCCAGCCGAGGAGAAATTTGACCGTGATGCGCGAGCTTCCGTTGCGGGTGGTGGAGGTGATTTCATCGATACCACTGATCCCCGTCAGTTCATCTTCGAGGGTTTTAGTGATTTGACTCTCCATAATAGCCGCGGAGGCACCGGAATAACTGGTGCTGACGGTGACCACTGGGCTCTCGACATCGGGCATTTCCCTTACCGAGAGTTTAGTAAAAGACACTAAACCAAAGACGCACAGCAGTAAGCTTAAAACGATAGCAACGACGGGGCGTTTAACTGAAACATCCGATAGCCACATTATTTGGTCTCCGTCGTTTTCGTCTCGGCAGCCTCGGCGGAGCTGGTGCCCGTTTGCTTAGTATCGAGGGTCACTTCATTGATTTTTAAACCATCGCGCATATTCACTAATCCCTGCACGACGACTTTATCGCCAATCTTTAAACCGCTATCGATAAGCACTTGATCACCCACGCGGGCACCTAGGATCACTTCGGTACGCTGGGCGATATGATCTGGGCTGACCACATAGACATAGCGTTTAGTGCCCGAATATTCGAGGGCTTGTACTGGCACAATCGGCGCAATAATTGGCGGGAAGGTGATGGTGGATGACATCATCATCCCCGGTTTTAAGCGGTTTTTAGGGTTCTCAAACTGAACGCGGATCTTAAGGTTTAGGGTTTCTTCGTTTACGCGGGGATCGATGGCGACCACTTTACCGGTAAAAAGCTCCCCCGGCCAAGCGCGGCTGCTGGCGGACACTGGCATGCCGATACTCAGTTGTGACAGATAATGCTCCGGTACTTGAAGGTCCAGTCTCATACTGGACAAATCATCCAAGGTCATCAGCTCTGTGCCCATGCTGACCATTTTACCTTCACTAAAATTGATTAACCCTGTCTTACCTGCAAAGGGGGCGATGAGTGAATGGTAATGTAACTCCGCCTGGGCAGAAGCTAAGCGCGCCTGAGCGATATCGACACTGGCCTTTTGGGCGTCAATCTCGGTTTGGGTGATAGCATTACGGCTGATCAGTTTTTCAAATTCTTTTAGTTTACGTCTTTCATCGTTTAAGAAGGCATTGGCCTCGGCAACGGCGGCTTGGGCCTTCATATCATCGAGTTCGATCAGTAATTGACCTTTTTTAACCGCTTGGTTGGAGGTCACTGCGATTTGTTTGATTTTGCCCGTGACCTGCGGTGCAATCACCACGGCGCGTTCGGCCGCGAGTTTACCAATTAAGGAAATAGATTGCGTCAGTGGGTGCTCTACTACAGTCCCTGTAACCACGGGAACGGTGCGCATCAGGTGCGGGGCATTTTCGGGTTTAGCCGCTTGAAGGACATCACTAAAGCTTACGGCTGTGGCAATCACCGCAATTAAGGCAATGGCAATAATGGTTTTTTTCATTGGAATGATTATCTCGCACAAAAGGCTGTTAATAGGGCGATACTGCTAATGGCGCTATTCTAGTGAACAACCAATGCCAATAGGGTAAAAATTTGTAAAGTTAAGCTCACGAAAGTGAAAGAAATTGTGTTTTGCACCTTAGAGCACAGGGATTGTGCACTAAGTGGCCTCTAAATCGCAGCGTAGAGCGGCTGAAAGGTGAAAATATTCTGCGATGTAGCATATTTAGGCGCAATGATTTAAGGCGGGATATTAGGGATGCACCTCGGCGTGGGTTTTCTCTGTGGGTGCCTGTGCCAGCTCTATCTGTGGAAATTGGCTCAAAATAGTGGATAAACGGCCGTCGTTTTTCATGCTCATCAGACCCTGATTAAAATCGGCCACTAACTGTTGATGATCTGCTATGGCTAAGGATACACCTAAGTGGAAGACCTCAGTCGCTATGGGCTGGCCTACTGGCTCGAAAGCATCTGCATACTCAGGAGGGCCTTTTTTGATTAAGTATCTTGCTAAGTTATTGCCTATCAAGATTAAATCAATACGTTTTAGAAATAACTTTTTGAGATTCATTTCATCGGAATTGCTTTCTTCGGTCGTGAGGCCAGCCGCGAAGATCTCCGGTGGGTTAGCATAACCACGGCCAATGCCGATGGTGTAGGGTTTGAGATCGGACAGTTGGCTAAAACTGAGGGAATGATCTTTACGTTTATAAAACACGATTTGTACGGGTTGGATGGGCTCAGAATACTGCGCCCATTGTTCGCGCTCTTTACGATACCAGAGCCCCACTATGGCATCGGCTTGGCCAGTTTTGACTAGGAGCGCCGCGCGGGCGAAGGGATAAAACTTAAGGCTAACATCGTAACCTTGGCGTTTAAAGGCCTCCTTCACCACTTGGGCAACGCCCCCTTGTTCGGGTAGGTTATCGGCATAAAAAGGCGGGTAATTCGTGGCGACTAAATGAAGTTCACGGCCCGCAAGTGCGTCAGGAGTATAGCTCGATAGCAGTAGCATTAAGCTCGCTATCAGAGATAAGGTTTTCTCCATATACAGTCCAGCACGTTAGTGAGTCATATTTGGTTTGAGTATAGCCCAGTAAATGGTGTTTTAAGGTAGCTTATCCACTGCTCTGGCTGGCCATAGTAGCGGTTGATATTGATGGCGATTATTGCGCCATTATCAGCTTCTATCGCTATCGAAGGAAAACCTTGGGCACCTATCCGGTTGAGCAGAGCCCGTGATTCGATTATATGCTCATCGAGTTTGTCTTCAGCTTGCGCATATTGTGCTACGAAGTCGTTTGAGCTAAATCCCTGCGCTGTGGCTAATCTTGTGAGATTGCCTTCATCACTAGCACTGTGACCATTGCGGTAGTGGGCGAGTTGCACTGAGTGTAGATAGGCCAAACTGTCGCCACCCATAGCATCGACTGCGAGCATGGCTTTAATGGGGGGCGCCGAGTCGAGTACGATTGTGGTATCGCGCAGCAGACCGTTAAAGTAGTTTTCCCCGAAGGGTTGGCCGGTTAGTTCGCTAATACGCAGATCGTGGGGCATCACATAGTCGCGCCAGTTGGCATCGATTTGTTTGCACCTAGATCCTGTGAGCATACCGCCGCCGTGGAGCTTAATGGTAAAACCTGCTTTTGCGGCGGCATCGAGTAAAGGCGCTGCGGCATAACACCAACCGCATAAAGGGTCGATAATGGCGTGCAGAGTACGCTCTTTGGCCGTTGCTGTGCTGCTGGTTGTACTAGTTGGATGAGTTGTTGGCTGAGTCATAGTGTTAAACCTTTTGGCTTAAGTTCCTGGCTACATTAGCGACTTAAGCCCTTTGAGAACATTGATTAAAATAGTTAGATTGGTACCGTTATTTAGGTGCAGTTATTTAGCTAAAAAATGGCACGCAATCGCTCACGTGCCCGTCTTTAACTATTTGCACTTAAATGCTTGTATCTAATCGCCTAGATAAATATGGCTGGGCTTACATAGGCCAGGTCATTTCGCCCATGATGACTTTGGCGCTGATCTCAAGCCCTGCATCGGCTGGTATTTTTGGGTATAGCGCCAGCATCTTCTGGATTAATTCGGCTGAATCTTTTGAGGATTTTGCTGCGACTTCAAAGGCTTTTACATATTCACGGGTAAAAGTAATGGCGCTAGTATCAAACTGCGTCTTGCCTAAGTAATGCCCTGGGATTACGGTCGTCGGCAGCAGTTTTTCCATTGCATCTAAATGGGTTAACCATTCCTGACGCTCAGAGGTAGTTTGAGTGTCAGCCATCCAAACGTGCGTGTTATCAAATACTTCTACGCCACCTGTAATGGTTTTTACCGAGGGCACCCACAGGAAAGTGTGTTTAGGGTGTTTATCATTAAAACCTTTAATAATCACTTGCTCACCGTCGATAGTGAAAGTGTCACTGTGAATCACCTTAGGTAACACTAATTCCCTTGGCGCATTGTCCTTTAAAATCGGCCCCCAGTAGGCGAGTTTGCCTTCCATTGAGGCTTTAATGGCATCGACAGTGGTTTGAGTCGCGACGATTTGTGCATCGGGGAAATTCTTTTTAATCACGGCTAAGCCGAAATAGAAATCAGGATCGCTATGGCTGATATACACCTGAGTCAGCTTTTTACCGCTGGCCTTGATGGTATCGACCAAGGTTTGGGCATCGTTATTTTGAAATTGTGCATCGACTAACATCATTTCACGCTCGCCGCTGATAAAGCTTGATGACACGGCAAAGATACTGTTTTCGCCCGGATTAAAATGGCTCACTTGCAATGGCGCAGCATTGACGGCACTCATCCCCGCAAGTAATAACGTGGCAGCTAGGCCGATGTTAGACGAAGCCTTAAAGGTAGCTTTCAGTATGTTATGTATTGCATAGGTCGATGTGTTCATTTTGGGCTCACTTATATTCAAGGTTTAAGTCGTTGATTTGCAGTTGTTGCAAAAGTGAGTAAAGTATAAGTTGCAAAAATCACTAGATAAAGGCGTTAAAATGCCCAAGTTTGTTGCATAAATCGGATGAATTGTCGAATGATCTTGAACCTGTAAATGAGCCTTTGAGTCTGTGTGCCCTTGAGTGATTGAAAGAGGTTGATTGAAATTGAGTGAACGTGAGTGGAGATAGGTAATGGACAGACTCGAAGCGGCTAAGGTGTTTGTGGCGATTGTTGAGCGTGGCAGCATGATCAGCGCCGCCAATGCTTTAGATATGTCCCGTTCTATGGTGACCCGTTACCTGAGTGAAATGGAAGACTGGTCTGGCGCTCGGCTATTGCATCGCTCGACACGTAGCCTCAGCTTGACGCCAGCGGGTGAGCAAGTGTTGGATTATTGCCATAGGTTGCTCGAGCTGGCTAACGAAGTGCCGGCGGTCAGTCATGCTGGTGTGGCGATCCCGCGGGGATTGCTTCGCATTAGCTGCTCACAATTTATGGCGCATCAGATTTTAGCGCCCGTGGTTCGGCAATATTTAGCCAGTTATCCGCAGGCGAGCGTGAATTTTCACGTGAGTAGCCAAACCGTCGATCTGGTTGCCGAGCGGATTGATCTGGCGATTCGCATCACCAATGAACTCGATCCTAATCTTATCGCGAGGCGCTTAGGTGAATGTGAGTCTGTGGTGTGCGCCGCGCCGCGTTATCTCGCCTCCCGCAGAGCCATTACTCATCCAGAGGATTTGACCCAGCATAATTGTTTAACCTATTCCTATTTTGGCGATGTGATGTGGCGATTTACCAAACTCGGCACAATATCGAACACTATGCCGGACTATCAGTTAAACCAGAGTCAGTTAAACCAGAGTCAGTTGAATCAGAGTCAGTTGAATCAGAATCAGTTGAACCAGAGTGAGTTAGGCCAGGCCTTTAATATTCCCGTTAAGGGAAATTTCAGCGCCAATGATTCTATGGTAGTGCTGAATGCCACGCTGGCGGGTGAGGGGATTGCCATGCAGCCCGTTTGGGCGGCGAAACCCTACTTAGACTCGGGTCAGCTAGTGCCTTTATTAACTGAATTTAAGCCGCAGTCACTGGGCGTTTATGGTGTATATCAATCCCGCAAACATATGCAACCTGCACTTAGGGTGATGATGGATATGCTGGTGGCCTACTTTGCTAGCTTGAAATAGTGTCAGTTTGAAATAGTGTAAAAGTCAGCTCCTCGTAATCGAATGCCATAAAAAAGGAGCTTAACCCTTTCGGGCTAAACTCCTCTATTTCGATACCACAAAACATCTGCTGAAACAATATGTAGGTGTCGATTTCAAGCTAAAGAAAATTGTTGAAATAACTCTGGATTCAAACTGAAATTCTACATACATTGTTAAAATTGTAATTTTTTTGCTATGTTTGGCATTCGGTTAACGGTGTGTATTGTTAATTTTTAACAAGTAGGATGAAAGGTAAGATGAAAAGGAAATTTTTGTTGGCGGTAGTTAACGTTTTTTTGTGTACAGTATGCTTGATAAATTTATTTGTCGTAACAAAAGTATTGGCTTTTGACTCTGATGTGAGCGGGGTTCTTGTTGATATAAATAAAAATTATAAAGAGTTGATTGCGGAAGATTTGACATCGAAAATTAAATATCCAAACTTAATTGAGACTTTAAATTCATTCGTGTTTACATATCATATAGGAAATCATTTGATTTATAGTGATATAGATGGTTCAAATGATCTTGGACTGTATTCATACAATCTAAAAACGGAAAAAAGTGAAAATCTGTTAAATAATATTAAAGATATACATGGTAATTCAGCAGTAATTAATGTTGTTAACGTTAAGCCATATAGTAAGGATAAGATTTTAGTTAAGCTGTCGGTAGCTGAAAATAACATTGTAGAGATGTATGTCGTTACGGATGGGACATTATCTGGAACATCAGAATGGAATGACAAGTTTGGCGTTGAAAGTGAGGGGTATACTAAAGCCTCCCTGTTCAACAGTTTTAAATGGAAATCTAGTATTGGGATATATTATTCTATTGGTAATGAGTTATTATTAAAAGGAAGTTCCAGTGAGGGAGTGATATCTGATAATTTTACATACTCTGAAATTATGTATTACGAAGTTGACGGAATTCTTTATTTTTTGCCTGACTCGTATCCTGGGCATAAAGACATTGCACTTGATAAAAATATCTATAGTAACGTAATTACAAAAAAAGAACATTTTTTTATTAATGGAACTGAACAACAACTTAGTTCATTCTCGTTAGATTTAGGATATCAAGATCACTTTCTAACAAAAGATATACCTGTCTGTACAGATAATGATTCGTCTGTACTTTTATCATCTACTACAAATATTACTCGAAATGGTGATGAACTTTTTTTCTTGTCTGGTAATTATGATAATGTTTGTATTTATGCATTTAATACAAAAACAAAAGAATTTAGAGTCTCAAATTTAAATCATATCAATGATGCACCTATTCTTGATTTGAAAATTTTGGGGGTGGGTAAGACTGGGGTTGTTATTCAATCCTTCAAAGATAAATACTATAAACCATTTCCTGAAATATTTAAAGTAGACTTTTCATTACAAAAAAAAACCTCCTTATACGAGCGGGAAGACCCATTTGAACTAAGCATTATGCCGATTATGAATGATGGTGAAACATATTATTACTATCAATATAACGAAGTTTTTGAAAACAATAAGCTTGTTAAATTAAATATCAATGATTTTACTTATGAAATCCTTGGTCATCGATTAGGTGTAGCTGATGAGCATACTTCTAATGAATTTAGTCTTGATTATGTAAACTCCAGATTCACACCAAAAAGGATTATTGGTGGTGAGCTTTACTTTGTATATAGTTTGCCCTATCCAGGCTTATATCGATTTAATTCAAAATCAAAGCGTGTTGAAAAAATAACTTTTGCAGATGGGTTTGGGTTCAATGAATCTGCAGATGTCTTAAGTGCAAATGCTGTTAATAATGGCTGGTTAATATTACAGAAAAACAATAATCATTTAAACTCGCAGATGGGGCAATATAATTATGAAGTCAATTTTGTAGATTACAATGGTATTGTTAAGCATATATCGCCTATCGATATTGCTTCAGTAGTGGATAATCCTTTAGTGTTTAAAGATAATAATAAATTATATGTTACTTCTGGGTTTGATTTGTATAGAATAGATTTGGAAGTGTTTAAATTAATTAAGGTTGCCACGGGTGAACGTAATAAAAGAATATATAAATTTAGGGCGGTTAAGGATTCGTATGCTTTTGCTGAGAGCGATAGTGATCCTAAGGAATTTATTAAAATATCAATTGTCAATGATCAAACAGTTAGTGTGAACAGTGGTGAGGAAGGTGTTTTAAAGTCTTGTGGTAATACTTTTGTTTTGTACGACAATAGTAATCTTAAAGTAATTAAAGATAACTCGTTTGAAGTAATTGTTAGTGAATTACCTTTTAATATTTCTTTCGATGCAGCATCAATAGGCTTTATATATTATATCAAAGATAATGCTGTCTATAGATATGACTGTAATAAGAATAGTGAACCTAAATTAATACACCCTAACCAAGGGGGACGAAATTTTAGATTTTTTAGTAATTCATTTAACAATAAAACAAATGAGTTTCATTATAGTCTAGATGCGCCCAATGGTGATTGGTATCAGGAGGTGTATACGGTTTCATTAGCTGATGAGGTGTCACTTATACCTGCTAAAAATATATCAACTCCGATGCTTGATTTTAATAAGGCCTATGGTATTAATTCTTTATATATTATCGATAATTTGACTATTGGTTCATTGCGATCTGGTTACTACAGTGAGATTGATACAAGTAAACTTGATGAGATCTCAAAGTATCCAGGTAGAAAATCCTTTTTGCTGGCAGGGAGTAGTGAGGACCAGCGCTATATATTCGGAACGGCGTATTTTACCTACACAGAGGCGTATCGTGGTTCAGTGAGTTACTTATTTATGATAGATAGTTTAGAGCAAGATATTTATTTCTTCTCTGCTGGCCTTTACAATACCATACTGTCTTCCATTGATGGGAAACTATTATTGTCAATTTTTAATATTAGTACGACATTATCAGCAGAGTTAAAGATTGTTGATATTGAATGTATAGTGAATGCTCAGTGTGAACATGATAAAAATAATAGACAGCCAGTAGTATCTAATGGTGCTGAATTGTTTTTTAGTGATGGAGATATAATTAACTTTCAATTTAGAGCCCATGATGAAGATAAGGATATATTGAATTATCGACTTTTAAATGCACCATCTTGGCTTAGCATTGACAGTAATGGGGTTGTATTTGGCATTATCCCTAATGGATTATCTGGCGTTTTAAGCCCTATTTCTATACAAGTGTCTGATGGAATAGAAACAGTTAATTCAACACCGTTTGTTTTTCATGTTATTCCAAGAAATCGTGCTCCAATATGGTTGCCTAATGCTGAGTTTAAGATTGATTTCGGCGTTGGTATGTGGTCTTTTGAAGCTGGAATTAATTCTGAGCTAGATTTAAATAATATATTTAGCGACATTGAACGAGATGAAATTTCATATTCAATTAACTCCAATGTAGCAGGTGTCTCAGTAAATTCTGAGGGGATGCTTAGTGTAAATGTTGCTCAACCCGGTACTTATGTATTAACGATAACCGCTAAAGACCCCCAAGGAGCAAGTTCGGATTCCATGGTAATGTTAAATATTTATAAGAACGATCCAGTAACACCTAGACCGGAGCCAAGTGAGGGCGGTGATTCTGGAGGTGTAGTAAATATTTTTTCTATGCTAAGCCTTCTAATGTTCATTATTATGAGACGAAAACGCTTCATCTTGTGTTAGTCATTTTGATACTGGGTGAGACTGAAAGTTATCCCACGCAGATACTAACATAGCGTTAATTGAGGCTATTTATAATTCTGTACCAGATTTATTTTACAGTTTGGGATCTTCAATACCGAACAATAAATATAAAAAACGGAGAGACTACATTAGGGAGTCTCTCCGTTTTTATTCGCTGATTAATAGGATCAATTTCTACTTAATCATGCGCTTGTATTTTAAGCGGTGTGGCTCAACCACATCGGCGCCATAGGTGTTCTTCAACCACGCTGAGTATTCGGTGTAGTTACCTTCGTAGAAGTTCACTTGGCCTTCGTCGCGATAATCCAGAATGTGGGTCGCGATACGGTCGAGGAACCAACGGTCATGGGAGATCACCATAGCGCAACCTGGGAATTCGAGGATTGCTTCTTCCAGTGCGCGCAGGGTTTCAACGTCCAAATCGTTGGTCGGTTCGTCGAGGAGTAACACGTTACCGCCCGCTTGCAGCAGTTTGGCTAAATGTACTCGGTTACGCTCACCGCCCGATAGGGTGCCGATGACTTTTTGCTGATCCGCACCACGGAAGTTAAAGCGGCCTACGTAGGCACGGCTTGGAATTTCCATGTTGTTGATGCGCATGATGTCTTGGCCACCGGAAATTTCTTGCCAGATAGTGTTTTTATCATTCATCGAATCGCGGAATTGCTCAACCGATGCCAGTTGCACGGTTTCACCTAATTCAATGGTGCCGCCGTCTGGCGTTTCAGCGCCGGATAACATGCGGAACAGGGTCGATTTACCCGCGCCGTTGGCACCGATAATACCGACGATAGCGCCTTTAGGCACAGAGAACGACAGGTTGTCGATGAGTACGCGGTCACCGTAGGATTTGGTCAGGTTATTCACTTCAATAACCTTGTCACCTAAACGTGGTCCAGGCGGAATAAACAGCTCGTTGGTTTCGTTACGTTTTTGGTAATCGTTAGTGTTCAGTTCTTCAAAGCGTGCCATACGGGCCTTGCCCTTAGACTGACGGCCTTTGGCGCCTTGACGTACCCATTCCAATTCCTTGGCAATGGTTTTTTGGCGGGCACTTTCGGCGGCAGATTCCTGCTTCAAGCGGGCATCTTTTTGCTCAAGCCATGAAGAATAGTTACCTTCCCAAGGGATACCCTCACCACGGTCGAGTTCTAAAATCCAGCCAGCGGCATTGTCGAGGAAGTAACGGTCGTGGGTAATCGCGACCACAGTACCGGCATATTCCTGCAGGAAGTGCTCAAGCCAAGCGACAGATTCCGCATCCAAGTGGTTGGTCGGTTCGTCGAGCAGTAGCATTTCTGGCTTTTCAAGCAGCAAGCGACAAATCGCCACGCGGCGACGCTCACCACCCGATAACACTTCGATTTTCTCATCCCAATCCGGTAGACGCAGGGCGTTGGCGGCGCGCTCAAGGATATGATCTAAGTTATGGGCATCTTGGGCCTGGATAATGGCTTCGAGTTCACCTTGCTCTTTAGCAAGGGCGTCGAAATCGGCATCAGGCTCGGCGTAGGCAGCATAAACGGCATCGAGGCGAGTCAGGGCATTTTTAGCCTCAGCGACGGCTTCTTCAATCGCTTCACGCACGGTTTGAGTCGGATCGAGTTTAGGCTCCTGTGGCAGGTAACCAATCTTGAGTCCCGGCATTGGGCGAGCTTCACCCTCAATCTCAGTATCGATACCCGCCATAATGCGCAGTAGGGTGGATTTACCTGAACCGTTGAGACCTAGCACACCAATTTTTGCGCCGGGGAAAAAGCTTAAAGAAATGTCTTTAAGGATCTGCTTCTTAGGCGGAACAACCTTACCCACCCGCAGCATGCTATAAACAAACTGAGCCATTTTTCTCTATCTTAAGTGACTAATGATGCGGCTAATTCTACTCGATTGCGCGCCGAACTCAACTCGGCAATGAGCCAAGTTCAAGCACAACCACTAGGAATTTCATGTTTCAAATACTGGGATTGTGGCCGCGTTCCGAGTAGAATACCGCGCAACCCTACCTATAAGAATTGGCAGCTGGAGTAAGCAATGCTGAAAAAAGATATGAATATCGCAGATTATGATCCGGAACTGTTCAACGCAATTCAGAACGAAACTCTGCGTCAAGAAGAGCATATTGAGCTGATTGCTTCTGAAAACTACACCAGTCCACGCGTGATGGAAGCGCAAGGTTCACAGTTAACCAATAAGTACGCCGAAGGCTATCCAGGCAAGCGTTACTACGGTGGTTGTGAGTATGTGGACGTAGTTGAAACCTTAGCTATTGAGCGTGCAAAACAACTGTTTGGCGCAACCTACGCTAACGTACAACCCCATTCAGGTTCACAGGCAAACAGCGCTGTTTATATGGCATTGCTAAAACCTGGCGATACCGTACTGGGCATGAACTTAGCCCACGGTGGTCACTTGACCCACGGTTCACCGGTTAACTTCTCTGGCAAACTGTACAACATCATTCCTTACGGCATCGACGAGTCTGGCAAAATTGACTATGACGAAATGGAACGTCTGGCCGTAGAGCATAAGCCTAAGATGATGATCGGCGGTTTTTCTGCCTATTCTGGTATCGTTGATTGGGCAAGAATGCGTGAAATCGCCGACAAAATCGGTGCTTACCTGTTTGTCGACATGGCGCACGTTGCCGGTCTTATCGCTGCGGGCGTGTATCCAAACCCAGTACCACACGCCCACGTTGTGACCTCAACCACTCACAAGACCTTAGCTGGTCCTCGTGGCGGTATCATTCTGTCTGCTGCCGATGATGAAGAGCTCTATAAAAAGCTCAACTCTGCGGTATTCCCAGGCGGTCAAGGTGGTCCATTGATGCACGTTATCGCGGGTAAAGCGGTGGCGTTCAAAGAAGCCCTAGAGCCAGAATTTAAAGTTTACCAACAGCAAGTGGTTAATAACGCTAAAGCTATGGTGGAAGTGTTCCTTGGGCGCGGTTATAAAATCGTCTCTGGCGGTACTGACAACCACTTAATGCTGGTGGATTTAATCGGTCGTGACTTAACCGGTAAAGAAGCCGATGCCGCCTTAGGCAGCGCTAACATCACTGTAAATAAAAACTCAGTGCCAAACGATCCACGTTCACCTTTTGTGACTTCGGGTGTGCGTATTGGTACGCCAGCGATTACCCGCCGTGGCTTTAAAGAAGCCGAAGCGAAGGAGCTGACTGGCTGGATCTGTGACATCCTCGACGATGCCCACAATCCTGCTGTGATTGAGCGTGTGAAGGGCCAAGTATTGGCACTGTGTGCACGTTTCCCTGTTTACGGATAATCACCGCACCCTATATATGAGTCGCGAAGTGTTGCCCCAGATTGGGTGGTTAACCTCAGCCGATAAATAGGATAAAATCCCATGGCCGCATCTTGCGGCCATTTTTATTGCTAAAATCTTAGACTTAAATCGAGCTGATTTAGGCAAGATTGCACCGTAAAGCCAAGGCTTTACTCCATTCACTGGCAGGAGGCTCAATGCATTGTCCATTTTGCAGCGCGACAGATACTAAAGTGATCGATTCCCGATTAGTGGCGGAAGGCCATCAAGTGCGCCGTCGTCGAGAATGCACTGAATGCCATGAAAGATTTACCACCTTCGAGGGCGCCGAGTTAGTGATGCCACGGGTGATTAAGCGTGATGGTACCCGCCAACCCTTCGATGAAGAGAAGCTCCAAGGTGGCATGCTGCGTGCGGTCGAAAAGCGTCCTGTGTCTATGGATGAAATTGAACAGGCGCTCAGTAAGATCAAGTCAACCCTGCGAGCTACTGGCGAGCGCGAAGTGCCATCGGAAATGATCGGTAATTTGGTGATGGAACAGTTAATGAACCTCGATAAGGTTGCCTATATTCGTTTCGCCTCTGTGTACCGCGCCTTTGAGGATGTGTCTGAATTTGGTGAAGCGATTGCGAAATTGCAAAAATAATCACCTTGTATAGGGCAATTGAAGTGAGAGGCTACATGCCTTGTACCCTCCCTCAAGGCTAAAACCTTTAATAACAGGGTTGAACATGAGTTTGAACATAAGTTGGTCCCTGCTCGACACTCAAATGATGAGCCGTGCTATCCAATTGGCACGTAAGGGTTTTTATACCACTCGGCCCAATCCTAGCGTCGGTTGCGTTATCGTTAAAGATAATCAAATTGTCGGTGAGGGATACCATCAAAAAGCCGGTGAGCCCCACGCCGAAGTGCATGCGCTACGCATGGCTGGCGATTCTGCCCGCGGCGCGACCGCCTATGTTACCTTAGAACCCTGCAGCCATTATGGCCGTACACCGCCCTGCGCTTTAGCGTTGATCAATATCGGCGTAAAACGTGTGGTGGTGGCGGTGGAAGATCCGAATCCGCAGGTCGGCGGGCGTGGTATTCAAATGCTGCGGGATGCGGGAATTCAAGTCGATGTGGGACTGCATCGCGATGAGGCTTACGCTTTAAATCTCGGTTTTATGCAGCGCATGGAATCGGGACGTCCTTGGGTGACGGTAAAATTAGCCGCGAGTCTTGATGGTAAAACTGCGCTAGCAAACGGTGCGTCTAAGTGGATCACCGGCCCCGAATCGCGCCGGGATGTGCAGCGCTTACGTTTACGTTCCTGCGCGCTAGTCACAGGGATTGACACTGTACTGGCAGATGACCCTTCACTTAATGTGCGTTATCGAGAGCTGGGTGGCTTGAGTACGCAACTGACTGAAGCGCAAATCTTACAGCCACTGCGGGTCATTTTAGATAGCCGAGCACGCATGCCAATTACCGCCGCCCTGTTTGCGATTGAATCTCCTATTTTATTAGTCTCGACAGTGCCTTATTCGCCAGACTTTATGGCGCAGTTACCTCTCCATGTGACTTGTCTCCAATTACCGGCCATCGAAGGTCGAATCTCCTTGCCCGCACTATTAAGCTATTTAGGCCAGAGCTGTAATCAAGTGTTGGTGGAAGCGGGAGCAACCTTAGCGGGCGCCTTTATCGGCTCTGGATTGGCCGATGAGTTGGTGCTTTATCAGGCGATGAAAATCCTTGGCGCTCAGGGGCGCAATTTACTTGATCTACCCGATTATCAAATGATGACCGATATCCCTGCGCTGAGACTCGTCGATGAGCGCAAAGTGGGTGTGGATACCCGTTTAACATTAAGGCTTAAGCCCAAACCATCTTTATCGAATAAGTGAGTTAACCATGTTTACTGGGATTATTGAGGCCGTTGGCACACTGCGAAAGCTTGAACGCAAGGGCGATGATATTCGCTTAACGGTGGCGAGCGGCAAACTGGATTTAAGCGATGTGCGCTTAGGCGACAGTATTGCCACTAATGGGGTGTGCTTAACTGTGGTACAACAGTTAGCCGATGGTTATGTGGCCGATGTTTCTGCCGAAACCGTGAGTCTAACGGGTTTTGCCAACTATAAAGTGGGCACTAAGGTGAATCTTGAAAAGGCCGTTACTCCAACTACGCGTTTAGGTGGCCATATGGTCAGCGGCCATGTGGACGGTATCGCAATGGTGGAGCAGCGTCACGCCCGTGGCCAAGCCATCGAGTTTTGGTTAGCCGCCCCCGCAGAGCTTGGGCGTTACATTGCCCACAAAGGTTCTATCACTATTGATGGCGTGAGCCTGACGGTTAATGAAGTGGACGGCAGTCGATTCCGTTTGACCATAGTGCCGCACACCGCAGGGGAAACCACCTTAGTCGACCTGCAAGCGGGTGATAAGGTCAATATCGAAGTGGATTTAATTGCCCGTTATCTTGAACGCTTGATGAATTTTGATAACAAAGACAATAAGAGCGGTGGTGTCACCCTAGAAATGTTAGCCCGTGCTGGCTTTGTGCGTTAGTGCACTGGCAATCGTACTGCTAAGGTATAAAATTCCATAACAACAGCAAAATCATAAAGGTCCTACAATGGCGCTGCACAGTATAGAAGAGATCATCGAAGATATTCGTCAAGGTAAGATGGTTATTTTGATGGATGACGAAGACAGAGAAAACGAAGGTGATTTGATCATGGCGGCCGAAATGGTCACGCCAGAAGCGATTAACTTTATGGCCAAATATGGCCGTGGACTCATTTGCCAGACCATGACCAAAGCCCGTTGCCAGCAGTTAAATCTGCCCTTAATGGTCACCAATAACAATGCGCAGTTCTCGACTAACTTTACGGTTTCTATCGAAGCGGCGGAAGGCGTGACTACCGGTATTTCGGCCCATGACCGCGCTGTGACGGTGAAAGCGGCCGTGGCTAAAGAGGCTAAAGCGTCTGATTTAGTGCAACCAGGGCACATCTTCCCGTTAATGGCGCAGGACGGCGGCGTATTAACCCGCGCAGGCCACACTGAAGCGGGCTGCGATTTAGCACGTCTCGCGGGACTTGAGCCATCGGCGGTCATCGTTGAGATTTTAAATGAAGACGGCACTATGGCCCGTCGCCCCGATTTAGAGATTTTCTCTGAATTACATGGCGTTAAAATTGGTACTATTGCGGCGCTGATTGAATATCGCAATACCAAAGAAACCACGGTTGTGCGCGAAGCGAAATGTAAATTACCAACCCGTTTCGGCGAGTTCGATATGGTGACCTTTAGGGACACAATCGACAATCAATTGCATTTCGCCTTAGTGAAAGGTGCGGTCAAGCCCGATTGTTTAGTGCGCGTGCATCTGCAAAATACTTTCAATGATTTACTCCACTCTGAGCGCGATCAACAACGTAGCTGGCCGCTGGAAAAAGCCATGGAACGTATTGCCGCTGAAGGTGGCGTATTGGTGTTACTGGGTAATCAAGAACATCCAAATGAGATCCTTGCTAAGGTCAAAGCCTTCGAGGCGGAAGACCAAGGTCAACCTGCCTGCGCCAAATGGCAGGGAACGTCGCGCCGCGTCGGTGTCGGGTCGCAAATCCTCGCCAGTCTAGGCGTGACTAAAATGCGCCTGCTCAGCTCACCTAAGCGCTACCATTCACTTTCTGGCTTTGGCCTCGAAGTGACCGAGTATGTGGCCGACTGAGTCACTCGCTAAGTTGGGATGAAGTTGTCGTCAGGTAAAATTAACCATTTCTGATAATTTGCATAGGGCTCTGGGCAAATGGCTGTGATATCATATCGCCACTTTTCGCCCCGAGCTGGGTGCTTTAGCAAAATTTAGGTAAGATAATGAACGTAGTTCAAGGTAATATCGAAGCGAAAAATGCCAAAGTTGCGATTGTAATTTCGCGTTTCAACAGCTTTTTAGTTGAGAGCCTGCTAGAAGGTGCACTTGACACGCTGAAGCGTTTTGGCCAAGTCAGCGACGACAATATCACTGTTGTCCGTGTACCCGGTGCGGTTGAGTTACCGCTAGCTGCCCGTCGTGTGGCTGCCAGTGGTAAGTTCGACGGTATTATCGCCTTAGGCGCGGTGATCCGTGGTGGTACTCCCCATTTTGATTTTGTTGCAGGCGAATGTAACAAAGGTCTAGCCCAAGTTGCCCTTGAGTTTGATCTGCCTGTTGCCTTCGGTGTGTTGACCACTGATACCATTGAACAAGCGATTGAGCGTTCAGGTACTAAAGCGGGTAATAAAGGCGGCGAAGCTGCCCTAAGCTTGCTTGAAATGGTCAATGTTCTGCAAGAACTTGAACAACAGTTGTAATAGTAGGAAAAATAATGAAGCCTTCTGAGCGCCGCAAGGCCCGCCGTTTAGCCGTTCAAGCCATTTATTCATGGCAACTAAGCGGGAATAATATTGCCGATGTCGAGCATGAGTTTTTAACTGAGCAGAGTCTCGACGGTGTTGATGTAGCTTATTTTCGTGAGCTATTTGCAGGCGTTGCAACTAAGAAAGCCCAACTGGATGAACTGATTATCCCGTTTCTGGACCGCCCAATTGATGAGGTGTCGCCAGTGGAAAAGGCCATAGTTCGTCTCGCGAGCTATGAACTGACCTTCCGTAAGGATGTGCCCTTCAAGGTTGCGATTAATGAAGCAATCGAGTTGGCTAAGGCTTTCGGTGCGGACGACAGTCATAAGTTTGTTAATGGATTACTCGACAAACTGGTTGCACGTAAGTAATAAAGACAAACGGTATCCTAGGATACCGTTTTTCATTGCTAACAAAGGTGGCCGATGTAAGTCGAGCCAAACTGTACAGTGAAAGAATTCCAATTAATTGAATGTTATTTCAACAATCGCGGCCCCACTCGCCGTGATGTGAAGCTGGGTATCGGTGACGATTGTGCCCTAGTGCAACCCGCAGAAAATAAATCGATCGCTATCTCCTGTGACACTTTAGTCGAAAATGTCCACTTCTTCCCCGATATGCCTCCCGCGGCCTTAGGTTACAAAGCCTTAGCGGTAAATTTATCAGATCTGGCTGCCATGGGCGCCGAGCCTGCGTGGATGACACTCGCCTTAACGCTACCCGAAGTCGATGAAACTTGGCTCAGTGCTTTTAGCGAAGGCTTGTTTGAGGCAGCCGATTACTATGGCATCGCCTTAATAGGTGGCGATACTACCCGTGGCCCACGGGCGATTAATATCACAGTACACGGCCAAGTTCCCCAGGGGAAAGCGTTGACTCGCCACGGCGCTAAGGCTGGGGATTGGATCTATGTTACGGGTACGCTCGGAGATTCTGCCTTAGGTTTGGATATTATTCGAGGCGCTCAACACGCGCGAGCAGAGCATAAAGAGTTTCTGATCAACCGTCATTATCGCCCTACGCCTAGGGTATTGGCTGGGCAATCTCTGCGTTCATTGGCATCGAGTGCTATCGACCTTTCCGATGGTTTTATCTCGGATATTGGTCATATCCTTAAGGCGTCACAGGTTGGTGCCATTGTCGATGTAGCGAATATTCCCTTGTCCCGCGCGATGAAAGATACAGTGAGTGAAGAGCACGCCTTAGGGTATGCACTGACTGGGGGCGAAGACTATGAACTGCTGTTTACTGTCCCAGAGGCGCAAAAAGGGGCTTTAGAAACGGCTTTAAGCCATGCGGGGACCAAATTTGTTCGGGTTGGACAAATCAGTGCAGGCACTAAGCTTAAGCTGCAACTCAATGGCGCCCCCTTTACACCGCCTTACCACGGTTTTGAGCATTTTTAATGAATTGGTTTTCAAAGGATCAGGCCCTGACTCGTCTGTCATTAAAAAATCCGGTTCACTTTTTAGCGCTCGGCTTTGGCAGTGGACTTGCGGCCAAAGCTCCCGGCACCTTCGGCACACTCGCGGCCATCCCTTTATATTTGCTGATGGCGCAGTTGCCCTTGGCTTGGTATCTCGGATTGACCCTTCTTAGCGTGTTGGCTGGTATTTATATTTGCGACAAAGCCGCGAAGGATATGGGCGTACACGACCATGGGGCTATTGTTTGGGATGAAGTGGCTGGGTTACTTATCACTATGATAGCGGCACCTGCGGGCTGGGTTTGGTTATTGGTTGGTTTTGGTTTATTTCGCTTTTTTGACATTATCAAACCTTGGCCAATCCGCTGGCTAGATGCCAAAGTCGAAGGTGGTTTTGGGATCATGATCGATGATGTGTTGGCGGGCATTTTTGCTTTTATCGGCCTACAAATTTTAGCTATGCTCTTCTTATAGCGGATACAGAGCGCCATAAATCATATCCACAAAAAATGCCTTTATAACATAATGTTGATAAAGGCATTTTTTATTATTTCGCTTAGTTTTTGTCTTATTCAATGCTGTAGTTTCGGCTTTACGATATAGAGATCGGTTTTTAATTGATTGATAATATTTCGAGAAGCATTGCCTTTTAATAGACTCAACAATCCTTTGTGTTCAGCGCTCCCCATGACAAGCATATTTACATTAAGCTTTTGAGCCTCCATGGAAATAGTATCCTCAGGTAATCCCTCGACCACATGAAGATTATCGGTATCGAGATTATAATACCGAGCGACATTTGTTAGTTTTTCTTTGTATTTATCCCGCTCAGACATCAGTAGTCTAGTGTCTGGTGCATTAAAGTTCATATAGAATGGGTCGGGTAAGTAACTGTTAATTAAATGGAGATCATTAGCGAGAATATTCGCTACATGTTTGCTTTCTTCTATGAGAGTTTCATTAAAAATCATATGTGAGACGTTCTCATTGTCTAGTTCGAGCGCCGTTAAAATATGTCCATTTTCATGCCAATCATCAAGGTTGACAAACATCACTGGAATATCTGGCATGCGCAGTAATAGCCATTCATCTGCAATTAAAAATTCACTGAAAAAGGGTGGATAGAATTTGTGACTCACCACAATAAGATCATAGGGCAGTTGTTTACATTCGTTGACGACGGCGTTGTGGATTGAATGAGACTGACATTCCTTTATGACAATAGGATGTTCTTTATCTGGGTAGGTTTGCAGAGGCTTTCGTTTTTTCTCTTTATTTTCAATATAGTCATCCTGATGAAACAGCAGACTCAAGTTGAAGTTATGGGTTCGTTTGATCTTTAGAACGGTTAAGGAGGCATGACTTTTTTGGGCTAAAATAACGGCTTTTTTAAGTACAGCCGCAGGTGAGACTACATCATCAATCGCGGCGAGAATATGTTGAAAGGACATGTTCTTCTCCTACTTCCTTTGGGTTATTAAGTCTAGGAGAAGCCCAATAATAGAGTAATATTAAATATCGCTATCAAATTTGCAATTTAGGTAATAATAATCTATGGAAATTAACACTTTTAAATTCAAAATATTACTTAGTAGTGAAAACCCGTTATTTATCCTTTATGCCTAAAAACATGTTTAATATACGAATTTATTCGTATTCAAAAATGTTAATCAACCCACTATTAAAGCGTTGCTGGACAATAAACTGCTGAGTATTAAATAGATTCTTGTTATTCAGGCGCTTCGCTTATCTTATATAGGTAACTATTATGCTTGCAATAACTCTCGCGCATTCGCCAACGTATTAGTCGTGATAATATCGCCGCCGAGTAATCGAGCAAGCTCTTGAATACGCTGCTCTTTATCTAATGCAGTCATTGTGGTCTCTGTACTCCCCGCCTTATTATGCTTGTTGACGAACATATGCTGATGGCCATTTCCAGCGACCTGTGGCAAGTGGGTTACACACAGCACTTGGGTAGACTCGCCTAAGCTGCGCAGCATTCGGCCAACAACGGCGGCAGTAGGTCCTGAAATACCTACGTCGACCTCATCGAAAATCAGTGTGGGTGTTGCCACCTTTTTAGCGGTAATCACTTGTATACCAAGGCCAATTCGCGACAATTCTCCCCCCGAAGCTACCTTAGAAATAGGTTGTAAAGGCTGCCCTGGGTTAGTTGTGACCATAAATTCGATATGATCACTGCCGTTGGGAGACATTAACTCTGGGTTAAAACTGACATCAATAGTGAACTTCCCCTTAGGCATATTGAGTTCGTGGATCGACTGAGTCACGAGTTTATCTAGCTCTTTAGCATAGCGGGCACGGCTTTGGCTGAGTTTCTGTGCGCAGCTAAGGTAGGCTGCTTTACTGGCTTCGAGCTGTTGTTGAATGCTTTCAAGTTTAGTTTCATCCCCATCTAAGCTGGCTAGTTCCGCTTTTAAAGCGCAATGATGTTCTGCCAGTTTATTTGGACTGACATGGTGTTTACGTGCCAACTGCATCGATTTGGATAGTCGTTCTTCTAGGTAGGCGAAGTGTGTTGGGTCCAGTTCTAATTTGCTCAGGTAATGTTGCAGCTCACTGCTACTTTCCTGCACTTGGATAAGGGCGTCATTTAGCATAGTGCTGACGTTGCTTAGCGCTGGGTCAAAGTTTTGCAGATTTTCCGCAAGGGAGACGGCTTTATTTAGCAGAGAGCTAATGTTGCTCTCTTCGCCATCTGTGAGTAAACAAAGGCTTGCTTGGCAAGTGTCGACGAGTTCAGTGCCGTTTGCGAGGCGTTTATGTTCCTGTTCAATTTCTTCAAATTCATCGACTTTAAGGTCAAACTCATCGAGTTCTTCGACTTGATACTGCACTAACTGTTTGCGGGCAATGCGTTCCTGCTGGGAGGCTGCTAATTGTTTAAGCTCGGCTTCAATTTGTTTACAACTTTGATAATTAGTTGCGACTGCATCGATCAGGAGTCTGTGATTAGCATAGCTGTCGAGCAGAGTCAGTTGATGCTCGCTCTTTAGCATAGCGTGGTGGGCGTGTTGTCCGTGGATACCGACTAACAGCTGCCCTAACAACTTAAGCTGAACTAATGGAACAGGGTTGCCATTGATGTAGGCCCGTGAACGGCCATCGCTGCTAATAGTGCGGCGCAGGATACATTCATCGTCGAGATCGAGGTCATTATCTTCTAACCAGCGTTGTGCTAAGGGGATATCTCCTAAGGAGAAGCGGGCGCTGACCTCTGTCTTGCTTGCTCCGGGTCGGACACTGCTGGCATCGGCACGATTACCAAGACAGAGCCCAAGGGCATCGATGGCAATCGATTTGCCCGCGCCTGTTTCACCGGTAATGCTGGTCATGCCTGAACGAAAGTCCAGCTCAAGAAAACGTACGATAGCGAAATTGTTGATGCTGAGTTGGCAAAGCATAATGAATTCCTGTCGAAAGGCCCATCAAAACACTGTATTGATAAACAGTATATACTGATTTTATATACAGTAAAGTGGGCTTGGGTAAATATTCGACGTTTTTCTAATGCGTTTAACTAATCAATTGATTAAGTGTATGTTTTTACCAGACTCTCTAATATGGGAAGGCTGAAAAAGGTCACCAGAGTGCCAAATAAAATACCTTGGGCACTGGTGGAGGCTTGGGTGTTGTAACGCTGTGCGAGTAAATACACACTCGCCGCCGTCGGCAATGCGCTGAGAATAACCCCCATCACCAGATAGTCACCGCTGACACCAAAGCATTTCAACATGACAAAGGCTAGAGCAGGTTGTACTGCGAGTTTGAAGAGGTTTATTAAGCTGAGTTCGACAAAATTGGCCACGCTAAAAAGGGAACTGTCCTTTTGATAACGCATCGCTTTGGCTAATACCATGCCCACGGCAAAGAGTGCGCAGGGGCTAGAGGTATTGCCTATTTGTTGGATCATCATTGCCAGCCCTGAGGGCAACTTAATGCCGGATGCCGAGATGCCAACGCCAATCAAACAACCGATTACGATGGGATTTTTACCTACGGCCATAAGCATGATGAGGGCGGCATGCTGTTGCCGCTGCGTATTGGTGGCCAGTTCCAAAGAGACTAAAGCGACCGCAAACATCAACACGGATAAGAGGCTCGCAATTGCCGCGGCAACTAAGGCACTTTGTTGTTGCGGAAAGAGAATGATCAGTAGTGGGATCCCAATAAATGCGGTGTTGCCAAAGGTTGCATTGAGGGCTCTAATCGCGGCAATAGCATGCTTTTTGGGCTGAGCGATAAGGGAAATGCCTAGGCAGATCAGATAAATAATAACCATGGCTGCACTGTAGCCCGCAATAAATCCCCATTGCAAAATCTCGCCAATCGGTTGCTGTGCGAGGGCAATCAGTAAGATCGCAGGGAAGGCAATATAGTACACATATTGATTCAGCACTTGGTCCGTTTCCACGGGAAGAAGCCGCAGTTTTTGTACTACTGTACCCAGTAACATGATCCCGAAGACGGCAAACAGAGGGGTTAAGATAGTCATGTCCCTCACTCATCCTTTTGATTTAGTAATATTCGAACTAGCGCAGTAAAACTGTCCGCAAATTAGCATACCATTTACCGGTAAGGCTATTGCGCTATGGTCGTATAAATGAATAATTCAATGTTTAAAACACAGTTACTTAGCGTTAAGGTTGCTTGTAAAACCTGCGCACAGGGGCATTAGGAATTAAGATGAGTGATGATTTAGGCGGTGAATTACAGCTTATTTACCTGTTTGTGCACTTAGTGAATGCGGGGAGTTTTTCACAGGCGGCGAAGGCGCTCGATATGCCCATCGCTACCGTGAGCCGCAAATTAGCTAAGTTGGAAGAGAAGCTCGATAAGCAACTTTTTATGCGCAGCACCCGTAAATTGCGATTGACGGAGGAAGGGTTAGCATTATTTCAGCGCTATCAGAGTGTTATTGCTCAATTTGATGAACTGAGTGGTGTGGGAAGTGATAAACCCGAAGGTACGTTACGCATTGCCGCCCCGATCTCGATTATATCCATCATCTTTATCCGCGCACTGAATGAGTTTGGTCGCCTCTATCCCGATATTCGGCTGCATATTTCCCAAAGCAATGAATTGGTCGATTTGATTGATAAGGGGATTGATGTGGCAATTGTGGGGGGCGCGCAGCCGGATTCTTCGTGGGTTTCGAGTACCTTAGGGGAATTGGATTATTGCTTGTTCGCAACACCGGAATATTTAGCCAATGCCCCCCAATTAACGCATCCTGACGATTTAGCAGACCATCAGCTCATAAAAGTGTGGCCCTTATTTAACTGGCATTTAAAGCATCCCAATGGGGAGTCATTCTACTTTAATGGCCCGACTAAGTTGACCTTAACGGATTTGCACGGTGCGATTGAGGCAACATTAGATCACGGTGGGATTTTGTATGGGCCTGAATTATTTGTAAAACAGCAGATTAAAGCGGGGCGACTACAAGTGTTACTCCCAGAGTGGATAGGCGAGCAGCGGCGGATTTCTATTTTGTATCATCAACGTAGCCAACAACCGCTCAAGGTCAGAGTGTTTATTGAGTTTATGCAGTCAAAGGCGGCAGAACTGTTTTCAATGCAGTGATTGGGGTGAAGCGGCTGATTTTTTAGGAGCACGAAGGGTGCTTGAGTCGACCCAAGCACCGTATCGATTAAGCGACGCTGATGCCGATATTCGACACACCAGCCTCGATAATATCTTTGCGTAAACCTTTCACCAGTTCTGCGGTGATCTTGGGGTTTTCTTCAATAATTTCGAGCAGAGTATTTTGTAAGGCTTTTTCTTCTTCCATCACTTCATGGGCGAAGATGAAATCATCCAGTGCGTCGTCGACGAGATCGACATCGCTGATAGCCTCAATATAGTTAGCGACAGTACTTGAGGATAACTTACTGATATTCACTATATCTTCTTCAATCTTACCTTGAATGGCGCCTAATAATGTCGACAGGGCAACAACGGCATCCATAGCGGGATAAACGCCATAGGCCTCAAAGTCAGCGGGATCCGGCGTGTTGTCTTCCAATCGCTGCAGATGAACATCGATATTAAACTTGAGTTTATTGTCGTATTGGGATTGCCACAGTAACTCTAGGACAGTGCTTAATACAGCCGGATCGCCAAATTCGCAGACTTCTGAAAACAGTTGGTAGTTGGGCAACATGCGTTGACAGAGCGCAATGGCAAAGAGTTGTTTTTGTGGTAGTTCTAGCGCCTTTAGACGCTTAAAGAAGCCCGTTTTTTTGGTCATCTGTTATTTCCGCTGATAGCTGTGATAGCACTTGTTTTGCCGCCGATTCTACCTTAGTTAACTCATCAAGTAACTCTAGTATTTCCGGTTCGAGATCTGCCACTGGGGTTTCACGTTTTAATGCCGATTCAATCTCTTGGCATAAACGCTGTGTCGTCGGCACCCCGCAGTAGCAACTCGCGCCATGTAATTTATGTATGGTACTGAGCATAGTGGCTTGATCATTTTGATTCAGTGAGGTTTGGATCGTCTCCACGGTTTTGGGGAGTGAGTCCAAAAGCATCCTTAGCATATCTAGGGCTAAGTCCGACTTATGATTGGCCTGGGTTAAACACAGATCCCAATTTAAAGTGTGCAGATCAAAATGGGTGAACTTGGGCCGCGTGATCCAGCGGTTGATCACCACCTTAAGCGCGGCTTCATCTATAGGTTTAGGTAAGTAGCCATCCATACCACTGCCTAAAATCAGTTCGCGCTCTTCGGCTATAGCGTGGGCCGTTACCGCAATAATCGGAGTGTTGCGGTTCATTGAGCCCTGACGAATTTGTTTAGTGGCGCTAATCCCATCGGTTCCTGGCATTTGGATATCCATAAAAATCAGATCGAAGGTGCGGCTCTTCGCCTGTTTTACGGCATCTTCACCGCTGTTAACGGCGACAACCGTGGTCACTAGCTCGTTGAGTAAGGTTTCTATCAGTTTTAAATTGGCAAAATTATCATCCACTGCCAGTACTGTTAAGGATTGACGGGCGGCAGGGGCTGCAATGGCAATGGGGGCGACTATGTCGTATTCCATTGGTGGATAAAGCATATTTCGAGCGAGTTGATGTTCACTGACCGGAAGTGAAAGCACAACATCGGCATTGGGGCGGATAAATTGACTGAGTGCATCTTGCTCTTGGCAATCGTACAGCACAATTAAACAATCGGTTTTTGTTTTGGCTAGATTTAAGGTATTAACCAGTTGGCCTGCATCACTAAAACCGTGGCAACTCAACAGAATATAATCGAAGTTGCCCTCGGTGGTGCTGAGGGTGATGAGTAAGCTTGGAATATGCTGATGGTGGGTGACTTTGGTCTCCCAGAGTTGCAATTGGCGGCTGAGGACTGAGTGTGTCAGTACCCTAGGCTCATAAAAGAGTATGGTTTTATGTTTGAGTTTCTCAAGCGGCAGCGAGTCGCCAAGCTGGAATTGGCCAAGCCCTAATGGCAGGGTAAACCAGAAATTTGAGCCCTTATCGACGGAGGAGGTAAAACCAATTTGGCCGCCCATTTGATTGACTAAACGTTTGGTGATGACTAAACCAAGCCCTGTGCCGCCGAAGCGGCGCGATATGGATGAATCGGCTTGGCCAAAGGCTTGAAATAAAAAGTCCTGCTGGCTTTCATCAATACCAATGCCCGTGTCTATGACATCACAGCGTAGTACGACTTGTTCGTCCGATTGACTCTGTAATTCGAGTTTGACTAATACGCTACCCGAGTCGGTAAACTTGATCGCATTGCCGACTAAGTTATTGATAATTTGGCATACACGCATGGCATCGCCATTGACACTGTCGGGTACATTGGGGGCGATATCGACGACCAGTTCTAGGCCCTTTGCTTGGGCGCTACCTGAGATCAAGGTCATAGTGTCGCCTATGGTTTCCCGTAAACCGAAGGGCATGTTTTCTAACACCATTTTACCGGCTTCGAGTTTAGAAAAGTCGAGGATATCGTTAATGATAGCCAGCAGGTTGGTGGCGCTGCGCTCAATGGTATTGATGTAATCGACTTGGCTCGAATGCAAAGGGGTTTTCACTAATTGCCGCGCAAAACCGATAACGCCATTGAGCGGTGTGCGTAACTCGTGGGACATATTGGCTAAGAATTCAGATTTAATTCGGCTGGCTTCTAAGGCGCGTTTCTTGGCTAAGTCTAGCTCGACGTTTTGGATTTCAATCTGTTCTAAGGTTTCCCGTAAATCCGACGTTGCCTGATCGATATTTTGCTGCATCTCATCGTGGTATTCCGACAGCGAACCCGCCATGGCATTGATACCGCGTTTGAGTAAATCCAGCTCCCCAATCAGATTGCCATCTAAACGCGCATCTAATTTGCCCTCACGGATTTTGGCGACCACACGCACCATTTCGGTAATAGGCTGAGTGACGTTTTTCACTAAGCGGAAAGTGAATAGCAGGTTTAATTGCACCCCGATCAACACAATAATAAAAGCGGCAACGGCGGCCCTGTGCTGCTCGAGTAAAGCGCGCTCCTTATTGATAATGACGGAAATATACCCCAACAGCTCGCCATTCTCGAAATGGGTCTCCGTATCGGCTGGGGCTGCGGTGGGCGCTGTGGCAAAAATGGGGGTGCGTAAAATCAGGCTATCGCCGACATGTTCGATTTCTGTCTGCTGTAAATTGCCCAGCGCCTCTTTATAGCGCATGATCTCAAAGTCTTTATGGTAATGGGAAGTGACAAACAGCTGGTTGTGAATATCAAAAATGGCGATGGATTTCACTAAGGTGGATTTATTGAGCTGCGCCGCGGCGAGTAGACGTTTTGTAGCTTCACGATCGTTGCTGACTAATCCCCCTTCACTGGCGATGGCGAGGGGCTCAATAATATTACTGCCCTGCTCGATGAGCGTATCTTCGAGCTCATAAAAACGGTTTATGGTAAAGTAGCTGCCCAGAAGAATACCGACCAAGATCGTTGGCGCAAGCGCCAGTACCAGAACCCAAGAACGTAGGCTGTATTTGGTCATGTTGTTGACAGGGTTCATAGCAGCGGTGGTAATTCCTGAAACAGAGACATAATCGTTTTATAAGACTGCCAGAAAAAGGCCTGTCTTTGCCAGTTTTTTATTGATTTAGAGGCCGAAATGGCACAATTTTTTAAAGCAAAACCAAATAGTTCCAAACAGTTGTCGGCCAAATTGTCGCTGACGGTCAACCAGCTCGATCACTTAGGGGCAGGTATAGCACAACATCAGGGAAAAGTCGTGTTCATCCCAGGTGCGCTGCCTAATGAAAACGTGCAGGTACAGCTGACGGAGCAGAAGAAAAATTATGCCCGCGCTAAATTAATAACGGTAGAAACGCCTAGTGTTGAGCGGGTTGCGCCGGCCTGTCCCCATTACCATGCCTGTGGCGGTTGTGATTTACAGCATATGTCCTTAGCGGGGCAGCGTGAGCATAAAGAAGCTGCGCTGCTGGATATTATGGCGAAGTTTGCTGGCACTGAAGGCGGAGCTTTATCGCCTGCACTTACGGGGGAAGGCTGGCATTATCGCCGCCGTGCCCGCCTTGCAACTTTATTCGATAAAAATACCAAACAGTTAAGTTTAGGCTTTCGCGCCGCCAGTAGCAGCAATGTGGTGCCTATCAGCCAGTGTCAGGTGTTAGCTAAGCCGTTATCGGATTTGATCGTCCCCTTTGCTAAGTTGCTGAATCAATTGTCGGCTAAAGCAAGCCTAGGTCATTTAGAACTTATTGAAGCCGATAATGGTCACTTTGCAGTGCTGCGGATCACTAAAGCGTTAAACGATAAAGATCTTGCTAAGTTGTCAGCCTTTGCCGAGCAGCATCAGATCCACCTTTGTCTGCAGGATAATGAAGGGCAGTTCCACGGTGTCGGTGAGGTATTAATGCTACCGAGTTATACGCTTCTCGATGATCAAGATTCGGCCAGCCCGCAGGCCGTCAGTTTACGGTTCACGCCGGGTAACTTTGTGCAGGTTAATGGCCAAATCAACAAGGCCATGGTCGAGCAAGCCATGGATTGGTTAGCCCCGCAGGCCAGCGAGCGAATTTTAGATTTGTTCTGCGGTATGGGGAATTTCAGTTTGCCCTTAGCCAAAATAGGCGCGGATGTGGTAGGCGTTGAAGGGGTTGCCGAAATGGTGAGCCAAGCGCGGGATAATGCCTTAGCTAATGGACTCGATAACCTGACCTTTTACCACGGCGATTTGAGTGCTGATTTATCCCTCGAGCCTTGGATGGGCAAAATTGATAAATTATTGCTCGATCCCGCCCGCGCCGGTGCCTTTGAAAGTTTACAGTGGCTGAAGAAAATGAAGCCGCGCAAGGTAGTGTATGTGTCTTGTAATCCCGCCAGTTTAGGCCGCGATAGTGCGGTATTACTCGAGCGAGGCTACAAGTTACAAAAGCTTGGATTAATCGATATGTTCCCGCAGACGCACCATATCGAAGCGATGGCATTATTTGAGTTGGTAAAATAAATTTAGTGGCACTTAGCGTCGGTTAGATAGCGATATTTCAGCGGCTAAGCGTGGATCTGTAAAGTAAGCAAAGCGTTTGAATAACGTAAAAAACGTGAGTTTTTGGTCAGTTAGGTTTGACAAGTTCGCGCCAATGCTGAAGATAGGAGAGCTGAAGTGGTGCCCACTTTCTCCCTGAGCACGGATAAGGAAATAAATTAGATGGTCTCTGTTCGCGAAGCGCACTTTAATGATCCCGATTTTCACTTAGAAGATTGGGTGGCTCGCTATGTCGGCAATGCCGATGAAGCTCAGATGCTGCTTACCCTGATAGGGCAGATTGATGCTTTGCCCGCTAAGAGTCCCGCCGCGAAAAGAGAACTGCTCGAACGTGCCCGCGAGATGATCGAAATCCTCGCGCCGCTGAACATGGATATCGAAACCCTGCAGGCGGCAATTCTGTTTGTGGTGTTCGATGCCGGACTCTTGACCGAAGATGCCATCAAAGAAAAATTTGGTGAGCCGCTGGCACGTTTAGTGGCGAGTGTCGTGACCATGAACGCCATCGGCGCCTTGAAAATCAATCCCAACAGCCGCTCCACCGAGCCGCAAATCGACAATATCCGCCGCATGTTACTGGCTATGGTTGAAGATGTGCGCGCCGTGGTGATCAAACTGGCCGAACGTGTGTGTTTGCTGCGGGCGGTGAAAAATGCCGATGAAGAAACTCGTGTTTTGCTGGCCCGTGAAATTGCCGATATTTATGCGCCGCTCGCCAACCGTTTAGGGATTGGACAATTGAAGTGGGAGCTGGAAGATATTTCTTTCCGCTACCTGCATCCAGATACCTATAAAGACATCGCTAAGCAGTTAGACGGTAAGCGACTGGACCGTGAAGTCTTTATTGAAAAGTTTGTCAGTCAGTTGCAGCAAAGATTAGATGAAGATCATATCCGCGCTAAGGTTTACGGCCGGCCGAAACATATCTACAGCATCTGGCGTAAGATGAAGGGCAAACACCTCAAATTTGATGAGTTGTTCGACGTGCGCGCCGTGCGTATCGTGACTGAGCGTTTGCAGGATTGTTATGGCGCATTAGGCGTAGTGCATACCCTTTGGCACCATATTCCTCGGGAATTTGACGACTATGTCGCTAACCCTAAACCTAACGGTTATCAATCGATTCATACCGTAGTGGTGGGGCCTGAGGGCAAAACCGTTGAAATTCAAATCCGTACCCAAGATATGCATGAAGATGCGGAGCTGGGTGTGGCCGCGCATTGGAAATACAAAGAAGGCAATCATTCCGGTAAGCAAAGCGGCTACGAAGAAAAAATTAACTGGCTGCGTAAAATTCTGCAATGGCAGGAAGACGTGGTCGAAAGTGGCAACTTGGTCGAAGAAGTGCGCAGCCAAGTGTTTGAAGACAGAGTCTATGTGTTCACCCCAAGCGGTGAAGTCGTCGACCTGCCACTGGGCTCAACCGTGCTCGACTTTGCCTATTACATTCACTCCCAAGTGGGGCACAAATGTATTGGTGCTAAGGTCGATGGCCGTATTGTGCCGTTTACCTATCAGGTTGAAACCGGCGAGCGAATCGAAATCATCACCTCGAAACAGCCCAATCCCAAGCGCGACTGGCTTAACCCTAACTTAGGGTATATCCGTACGGCGCGGGCTCGCTCGAAAATCCAGCATTGGTTTAAGCAGCAGGACAGAGACAAGAATATTGTCGCCGGCAAAGAAATGCTCGAATCAGAACTCGCTCGGGTCAGCCTTAAAATTAAAGACGCGGCCATTGCGGTCGAGCGCTTTAATATGGCGAGCATGGATGACTTACTGGCGGCGATTGGCGGCGGTGATGTGCGTTTGCATCAAGTCGTTAACCATATTCAGAGCCGTCTGCGTCTTGACGAAGTGTCAGAAGAAGATGCGGTCGAAGAATTAGTTAAGAAGGGCCAACATAAGCCGACCTCCAGTGGCCGTGGGCAGATTGAAGTCAACGGAGTGGGTAACTTGCTTAACCATATTGCCCGTTGTTGTCAGCCCGTTCCTGGTGATGAGATCTTAGGTTTTATTACGAAAGGCCGTGGCATTTCTGTACATCGCGCTGATTGTGAACAAGTTAAAGAGCTGATGCGCCTTCACCCAGAGCGTGGCGTCGATGTGGTCTGGGGCGAAAATTATTCCGGCGGTTATCGGATGCGTCTGCGGGTATTAGCCCACGATCGTAGTGGTTTGTTGCGTGACTTAACCTCAGTACTGGCTGCCGAGAAATCTAATGTCCTCGCTATGAGCTCATCATCAGATACTAAAAATCAGACCGCCGCGATTGAGTTGGAACTGGAGCTTTATAACCTCGATGGGCTATCGCGGGTGTTATCTAAGTTATCCCAAGTCGATAGCGTGATCGAGGCTCGCCGACTGTAGTTTTCGATTTTGCTTTAAAAAGGGCGGTAGGGTGAATTTCGCCGTGCCGCTTTTTATTTAGCTGATTGTTTATGGTATATAACGATCTGGGGCTGTGAGTCACAGAAAATTCGAGCATGTTTTTTGTAGTTTCTCCTCATTTATCAAAGCTATCTAAAAGTATTAACTTTACCTCTTTACATTATTCACCTAGCATTTACCTAGTACATTTTCTTCATTGTGATTAAAGCCCTTATGCCATATCGTGCAGAACAATTAACGCCTAAGTTAAAGCTCGCCATTGGGAGCTTGTTGAGTGTGTTATTGTTGCCAAGTGCAAATGCGCAAGATTTAGAGCCACGCAGTTTTGCTAATATTCCCACTGGTATGCATTTTTTAGTTCTCGGCGCCGTGCATTCAGAAGGCGACTTTTCGCCTTCACCTTCGATTCCAGTCCAAAATGCGACATTAATCTCCAACGCAGGTGTTTTTGGCTATGCGCAAACATTCGCGATAGCGGGCAGTTCTTCTAAATTAGATGTGGTGGGTGCCCGTTTGTGTATACACGGCCGCGCCGAAGTGAATGACACTATGGTCGAAGGCGGGCGCTGCGGCTATACCGATCCGCAAGTGCGGCTCACGTGGAATTTTTACGGTGCACCAGCCCTAAAACGTACTGAATTTGCTCAATATGATCCCAGAGTGGTGATTGGCACAAGCTTACAAGTCAGTGTGCCCGTTGGCACTTATGATGAAACTAAATTGTTGAATGCGGGCGCGAATCAATGGATATTCAGGCCCAGTATCGGCATGTCGCAGCATCTCGGAGATTGGTACTATAACCTTATCGCCGCGGTGCGATTATACGGTGACAATGATGCCTACTTTAATCAGGTATATGTTGAGCAGGCGCCGCAATACAGTATGCAGGCACACTTGATATATACCGTCGCCCAAGGACAATGGGTGTCTTTAAGTGGCAACTATTTCTACGGTGGCGAAACCAAGAAGAATGGCGTTTGGTCTAAGGATGAACAGAGTAATTCTCGCTTTGGGTTAACGTATTCATTTTCCTTATCCCAAAGTCAGAGTATTAAACTCTATGCCAGTAGAGGAGTGATCACCCGAATTGGTAACGATTTTGATACTTTCGGCGTTGTTTGGCAGTATGCTTTTTAATGATTAAAACCGAACCAAGATCAATTGTAAGCACTAAATGATAGTGATTGCTCCCTGTCTATTTCGCAAAGAGGGCATAAGCACAAATATCGATACAAAATATCGCGGACAAGGCTTTGATTTTACCAACAATCCAGCCACGTCGATGCTCGTAACTGCGACCCGTGAGTTTATCCTCGCCACATAAAAAAACCTTATCCCGTGGATGAAAGGCTGCCCCGTCCATGGGCGATCGTCTCGTTAATTTCTTAATTTTTTGATTGGCAGCCTACATCCATTCGATGTCTTACAATAAAAGTGTTATGGGTGTTCCCACTTTTTTATAATTGGCTTTTTATCTATTTTCACGACAACTAAGTGATGGTTGTTGATATTTTCAACCGCTCATTCTCACAAACCAACACATTCTTATCACACTGAATCTGTGCCAACTTGCTCATTCGCTCATTCGCTCATTCGCTCATTCGCTCAGCTGCCTTAGCTGTTGCACGGTTTGCCTTCAAGCGGCATTGACTAGAGTTGTCTTAACGAGACTGATAAAAGTGGCTGAATTGCTATCACAGCAAACGGTAAAGTCTTGCTTCTGACTTTTCGTTGGCGTTAAAAAACGGGATTGGCATCCTGATTCCAATCCCGTTTTTCACTTCTTATTTCTTACATTTAGTGCTTAGGCTAAGTGCTTTGCCTGAGTACCTTGCCTTAGCTCTTAGAATTAGCAATTAGGCTTAGCGCTTATTGACTCAGCTTTGGTGTGCGTGGCGGAATAATGCGCCTGTTACCTGTTGACTCAAATGCACCGGCAAATTTAAGCAAGTTATTATCGTCATAGGCGCGGCCTGCGAAAGTTAAACCAACTGGCATGCCAATGTCGGCCATCACGCCCATAGGTACAGTCACAGTCGGTACGCCTAAGTGACGAATCGCAAGGTTTCCGTTTGCGACCCAAACCCCGTTACTCCATGCGATATCGGCAGAAGCCGGATTCACATGCGCATCGGCGGGCCCCACATCCGCCACGGTTGGGAACAGCACGGCATCAAGCTTAAGATTGTCCATCCAGTCTTCGAGATCTAGCTTACGCGTCTTCTCTAAGCCACGCAGACCATCGGGAATGCTGTCGATCTGGTCATAGGATTTAAGACCACGCTTAGCCATGTTGACGTACTCTTCCATGCCTGCCGCTAAATCACCTTCACGGTTAGGCAAGGTGCCAAGATCATGGGGAAATATCAAATGCCCCACCACATCTTCAAGCTTGTTGAGTTTAGGGTCATTGTTAGCACGCAGGAATTCATCGAATGCCCAACCTGAGAGTTCCCATAATTCATCATGGAGGAACTGAGGCGTGACTATGCCACGGTTAAACACGGTCGGCGCACCCGGGCGGTCACCTTCACAATTGGAAACCAACGGGAAATCGACTTCAATCACTTCGGCGCCAGCGGCTTCCAAGGCTTTACGCGCTGCTTCCCACAGATCGATAACCGATTGGCGGGTATGAATACGTTGACCCGTTGGCCCCCCGATACCTGGGTTTTCGCTAGTGCCAGCCAATTCATCTTTGTTGATGTACATGCGCGGCACGCCAAAACGCTTATCCTTAAGGGTGTCTGCGTTAGCGGCTAACGCCAGATAGGACTCTGGGCGAACGCTAGAAGCTTTAGGGATCTCGACCCAAGGTTGCAGACGCCAGAGATCGCCACGGGTGATAGGATCGTCGGCCACAATCACATCCAACACTTCAAGCATATCCGCCATTGTGCGAGTATAGGGCACGACCACATCCATGGTCGGGGTTAACGGCCAGTTACCGCGCACCGAAATCACGCCCCGTGACGGAGTGTAAGCACACAAACCGTTATTGGACGCAGGGCCACGGCCACTCGACCAAGTTTCTTCGGCAAGACCAAAAGCAGAGTAACTCGCGGCCGTGCCCGTGCCCGCCCCATTGGAAGAGCCCGAAGCAAACGGAGCAGTAAGATAATCAGCATTGTATGGGCTTTCAGCGCGGCCATAGTGACCACGCTGCATGCCGCCATTGGCCATGGGTGGCATATTGGTTTTGCCTAGGCAAATGGCACCCGCGGCGCGTAGGCGCTCAACGGCGAAGGCATCGTACTGGGCCACTAAATCTTTAAATGCTGGGCTGCCAGACGCCGCCGTCAGTCCCTTCACCAAATAGCTGTCCTTGGCGGTGTAAGGAATACCATCGAGCGGGCTTAAGGTTTCGCCACGGGCACGGCGCGCATCTGACGCCTCGGCTTCTTTGAGCGCATCGGGATTGTGTACCACTAACGCATTGAGCTTGGTCTGAGTAGCAGGGCCATCGTAAGCCGCCACTCGAGCCAAATAGGATTTCACCAACTCAACCGCTGTCGTCCGGCCAGATTCAAGCGCAGCACGCAGCTCGGCAATAGAAACTTCAGTGACTTCAAACATCTTGCGCCCTCCCGCAGAAAGCCAATTGTGGTGTAATAACAGTGACATCAATCGTCATGCTGTTCTCCTTGGGTTACTTTCCAGCAGGGATTTGCTGAGTAATACAATGGATATTGCCGCCACCTAATAAAATCTCACGGGCTGGCACACCCACAATTTCATACTCTGGGAAGATTTCCTGCAGTTTTTCGGCTGCGATATCATCGGTTGCAGGATCAAGCAACGGGAACACGATGCGATGATTGGTGATTAAAAAGTTCACATAAGAACCCGCTAAACGCTCACCCGCCGTGCGTGGCACGCCAGTGCCTTCGGTCACGCCTTTTGATTCTTCTTCGGTGCAATACAGCGGCCCCGGTTGTGGCAATAGATGGATTTTTAACTTACGGCCTTGGGCGTCTACTGTGTTTTGCAATACTTCCAGCGCGGCTTTTGAGCGAGGATATTGTGGATCAGCTTCATCATCGGTCCAGTGTAGGATCACTTCACCAGGACGCGCAAAACAGCACATGTTGTCGATATGGCCATCGGTCTCATCCATATAAACGCCATCTTGCAGCCAGATAAACTGCTTAACATTCAAATAGTCACGCAGTAAGTCTTCAATCTGCTCTTTGGTCAGATCAGGGTTACGGTTGGCGTTGAGTAAACATTCGGCGCTCGTCATACAAGTGCCTTCACCATCGACATGAATGGAGCCACCTTCGAGGATCAGCGGCGCGCTGTAACGGGCAAAACCATGCTGCGCAAGCATTTGCTGCGCAACTTGCTCGTCCTTATCCCATGGGAAGTACAAACCACCGTTATGGCCGCCCCAAGCGTTAAAGCCCCAATCAACACCACGGCATTCGCCATTATCATTTACAACGACGGTTGGCCCAGTGTCACGAGCCCAGCAGTCGTCGCTATCCATTTCAACCAGAGTGACGTGGGATGGCATAACCGTTTTGGCTTGTGCTAAAAAGGCTTTTGGGACACCCATATAAACCGGCGTTGCCGCACCAATGGCATCGGCCACCTTAGCAAAGGTCGCCTGAGCATAGGCACCAGCTGCGCGCCAGTTGTCGGGACGATAGGGCCAAATCATCCACACGGCTTGCTGCGCTGCCCATTCGGCAGGCATGTAAAAACCATCTTGGGATGGCTTAGTCGTTAACGGCGTGGCATCCACTGTCACGTTTGTCATGAGTTTTGTCTCCAGTAATGCTGAAATCTATAGGGGTGTTCGCCCTAACATAGGGTGATAGAATAGAAAACACCTAGCATAATCAAATAAATAAATCGAATTATCGCATTCATCTCGCAGCTTTCACTCATTATGGTTAGGTCGAAATTACCGCATATCCACAGGGTGAGTTTTAGCGTCGTTGAAATATTGCTGCGTATCTTATCATTTAAGGCGGCCTGTGCTGAATAGTGATATGCAACGCATAGATGAGAATTTGTAGGTAAAGGTAAGCCGTCCCTTCGCGCCATGGTGAGCATCGCATAGCACTTTTATGTTAGCTAGCTTATCATCGCTTTACTGTGGTCTTCGCTAAAAAGCATTGCTGGGGCGTATTTTTTGCTCTTCCTCGGCATTCGCTCGTTTCAGTATTTATTTTTAAAGGATATCAGCATGACTTCCCGCACGGCGCCATTAAGCTCACTTCCAGCGACGGAACTTTCTATGACTGAACTTTCTATGACTGAACTTTCTACAACGGAATTGTCTATCACAGATGTTGAGCCGCTACTTAAGATAATGGAAAAACTGCGCGATCCACAGACAGGATGCCCATGGGATAAAGCGCAAACCTTTCAAACCATAGTGCCTTTTACCTTAGAGGAAGCCTATGAGGTCGCCGATACCATAGAGCGTTTAGCCTGGGATGAGTTACCCGATGAACTGGGGGATTTGTTATTTCAAATCGTATTCTATTGTCAACTCGGTAAAGAGCAGGGCAAGTTTAATTTTACGAGCGTGATAGAGAAAATCAGCGACAAGCTAACCCGTCGTCACCCCCATGTGTTTGGTGAGCAAAATGGGCAAATTGGCGATAGCGCCCAAGCGATGAAAGCCAATTGGGAGGCGATTAAAGCGACTGAGCGTGAGCAAAAGGCGCAGCAAGTGGCGGGTGACACCCAAGCTGATGTGCAGGTTTCTGTATTGGATAATATTCCTCGCTCGCAACCCGCATTATCGCGTTCAATCAAAATTCAGCAAAGGGTGGCACGAGTCGGCTTCGATTGGGCCGAACTTGAGCCCGTGGTCGCTAAAATCCACGAAGAAATCGATGAAGTCTTGCATGAAGTGAATCAAGACGAGCAAGACCAAGCTAAAGTGCAGTCTGAAATGGGCGACTTGCTGTTTGCCGTGGTGAATTTAGCTCGCCATCTTAAGGTCGACCCCGAGCAAGCATTGCGCCAAGCCAACCTTAAATTTGAACGGCGTTTTCGCGGTGTCGAGCAGTTAGCCGCCGAAAATGGTAAGGGCTTAGAAGCACATACCTTAGCCGAGCTTGATGCTTACTGGGATAGCGTAAAAGCGACGGAATCGAGATAAACGGCAAATTATCCCGATTGGTGTTTGTCGAATCGCACCACCTTTGGTATACTACTGCCCCGTCCTAGTGCTTTCTTACAAGCACGTATTTTCAAACTCATTTTCTCAGGTTCAGCATGACTACAAGGTATATCTTCGTTACTGGTGGCGTGGTTTCATCACTAGGTAAAGGCATTGCAGCTGCATCATTAGCCGCAATTTTAGAGGCCCGCGGTCTCAATGTAACCATCATGAAACTGGACCCATACATTAACGTTGATCCGGGTACCATGAGCCCAACCCAACATGGCGAAGTATTTGTGACTGAGGACGGTGCAGAAACAGATCTCGACTTGGGTCACTACGAGCGTTTTATCCGTACTAAGATGAACCGCCGTAACAACTTCACTACCGGTCGTATTTACGAAGAAGTATTACGTAAAGAACGTCGTGGCGATTATTTGGGCGCAACCATTCAGGTTATCCCACACATCACTAATGCGATTAAAGAAAAAGTATTAGCCGGTGGCGAAGGCCATGATGTGGCTATCGTCGAAATCGGCGGTACTGTGGGTGATATCGAATCTTTGCCGTTCCTCGAGTCTATCCGTCAGCTCGGCGTTGAGCTGGGTCGTGATCGCACTCTGTTTATGCATTTAACCTTAGTGCCTTTCTTAGGCGCGGCTGGCGAAGTGAAAACTAAGCCAACTCAGCACTCAGTGAAAGAACTGCGTTCTATCGGTATTGCCCCCGATGTGCTGGTTTGCCGTGGTGACCGTGCAATTCCTGCAAATGAAAAAGCCAAAATATCGTTGTTCTGTAACGTCGAAGAGCGTGCGGTTATTTCATTAAAAGATGTTGATAGTATTTATAAAATCCCAGCTTTGTTACGTTCACAAGGTTTGGATGACTTAGTGGTTAAGCGTTTCGGTTTAGAATGCCGTGAAGCTGACTTGTCTGAGTGGGAAAATGTGATTTATCAAGAAGCTAATCCAAACGGCGAAGTCGTGATTGGTATGGTGGGTAAATACATTGAACTGCCAGATGCCTATAAGTCAGTTAACGAAGCGTTAAAGCACGCAGGCCTTAAAAACCGTGTATCTGTGACCATCAAGTATATTGATTCACAAACCGTAGAAGCCAAAGGCGATGAAGTCCTACAGGGCTTAGACGGTATCTTAGTACCCGGCGGCTTTGGCGAGCGTGGTGTTGAAGGTAAGATACTGGCGGCAAAATTTGCCCGTGAAAACAAACTACCTTATTTTGGTATTTGTTTAGGTATGCAAGTTGCCCTGATTGAATTTGCGCGTAATGTTGCAGGTATGGCTGATGCACATTCCACTGAATTCAATAAAGAAACGCCGTTCCCAGTGGTGGGTTTGATCACCGAATGGGTTGACGAAGAAGGTAACCTAGAGCAGCGCCATGAGGCATCTGACTTAGGTGGCACTATGCGTTTAGGCGCCCAGTTATGTCATCTACTCGATGGTTCAAAAGCGGCTCAGGCCTATAAAGGCAACACTTGTATTGAACGCCATCGTCACCGTTACGAAGTGAACAACAAGTACAGAGAACGCTTAGAGCAAGCGGGTATGGTGTTCAGTGGTTTGTCCTCCGATCGTAAGCTAGTGGAAATGATCGAATTAAAAGATCACCCATGGTTTGTTGCGGGTCAATTCCACCCTGAGTTCACCTCAACTCCGCGCGATGGTCACCCATTATTCGAAGGGTTTATTGCTGCGGCAAGTGCGCATCAAAAACGTGATCTGAAGTAAGAATATTTAAGGCCGGACCCGCGACAGTGGGGCCGGCCTTTTGCTACACTCAAGCCGCTTAAACCTGAGTGAGAACTCGTACCCATGTGCATAAACGACATGCGTATAGACGGAAATAGTAAACGGAATTTAAAGATTTTAGTCGTGCTTTACATCTGTTTATTCCCATAGGTATTGGTTTTTTCTTTTATTTTTAAACTTAAATCGAGGGTAATATGGCTAAGATTATTAACGTGATTGGCCGCGAGATTATGGATTCTCGTGGTAACCCAACAGTTGAAGCCGAAGTGCATTTAGAAGGCGGTTTTGTGGGTATGGCTGCGGCGCCTTCTGGTGCATCAACCGGTAGCCGCGAAGCGTTAGAATTACGTGATGGCGACAAGAGCCGTTATTTAGGCAAAGGTGTATTAACGGCGGTTGCCAACGTAAACGGCGTTATCCGCGCTGCATTATTAGGCAAAGATGCCACTGCACAGGCCCAAGTGGATCAAATCATGATCGACTTAGATGGCACTGAAAACAAAGACAAGTTAGGCGCAAACGCGATTCTGGCTGTGTCTTTAGCGGCAGCCAAAGCGGCTGCGGCATCTAAAGGGATTCCTTTATACGCGCACATCGCCGAATTAAATGGCACTCCAGGCCAATATGCTATGCCAGTGCCTATGATGAACATCTTAAACGGTGGCGAGCACGCGGATAACAACGTTGATATCCAAGAATTCATGGTGCAACCTGTTGGCGCTAAAACCTTCCGTGAAGCACTGCGCATGGGTGCCGAAATTTTCCACACGCTGAAAAAAGTGCTACACAACAAAGGTTTAAGCACTTCTGTTGGTGATGAAGGTGGTTTTGCCCCTAACTTAGCGTCAAACGCCGATGCCCTAGCCGTAATTAAAGAAGCCGTTGAACTGGCGGGCTACAAGTTAGGTACTGATGTGACTCTGGCACTCGATTGCGCCGCATCTGAGTTCTACAAAGATGGCAAATACGATTTAGCGGGCGAAGGTAAAGTGTTTGACTCAAACGGCTTCTCTGATTTCCTAAAATCATTAGCGGAGCAGTACCCAATCGTGTCTATCGAAGACGGTTTAGACGAGTCAGATTGGGATGGTTGGGCATACCAAACTAAGATCATGGGTGACAAGATCCAATTAGTGGGCGACGATTTATTCGTAACCAACACTAAAATCTTAACCCGTGGTATCGAAAACGGCATCGCTAACTCAATCCTGATCAAGTTCAACCAAATCGGTTCATTGACTGAGACTTTAGCCGCCATTCGCATGGCGAAAGAAGCCGGCTACACAGCGGTGATTTCACACCGTAGCGGTGAAACTGAAGATTCAACCATTGCTGACTTAGCCGTGGGTACAGCGGCTGGCCAAATCAAAACCGGTTCACTGTGTCGTTCTGACCGTGTCGCGAAGTACAACCAATTGCTGCGCATCGAAGAGCAATTAGGTGAAAAAGCCCCGTACCGTGGTTTGAAAGAGATCAAAGGTCAGGCGTAATTTAACGTCCGATGTAAAAAGGCCACCACTTGGTGGCCTTTTTTGTTGTACTATCTGCAATATATTTTTTAATCCAAGATACTGACGCTAATTCCTCCATGAAATTTTTTGTCATTGCACTCATAGTGCTACTCGGTTTGCTGCAATACCGGCTGTGGTCGGGAGATAACAGCCTGCCCGAATACTTTGTCCTGCAAAAACAGATTGCGGCGCAGCAGGAAGGCAACGCTAAACTCAACGAGCGTAATCAAGTGCTTAAGGAAGAGATTATCGACCTTAAAAGTGGCACCGAAGCGATTGAAGAACGTGCCCGTAACGAGCTTGGCATGGTCAAAGAAGGCGAGACTTTCTATCGCGTGGTAGGCGGTGACCGTGCAGTATCGAGTCCTTCACAGTGATGGAGCAAATGCGTATGGATATCGCATTAGAAGCGGATAAGCATTCAGAAAGCCAAACCCAAATGGCCGATATCACCGCCCATCAGCTTCACTCGGTTGTGGCGATAGTGCCTGCCGCGGGGATCGGCGCCCGTATGGGGGCGGGTAAGCCAAAGCAATATTTAGAGCTATTAGGCCAAAGCATACTGGCCCATACCTTAGATAGGTTATTGTCCCATCAGCAGATCACCCAAGTTATTGTTGCCCTGCATCCAGAAGACACTTTTTTTGAAGCCTTGCCCCAAGCTCAGCACCCTAAGTTAGTCACAGTGTTAGGCGGTGGTGAACGCGCCGATTCGGTGTTGGCAGCGTTGCAGCAAGCGCCAGAACACAGTTGGGCCTTAGTACATGATGCGGCAAGGCCATGTTTAACCGAAGGGGATATCGATAAGTTGCTGGCATCGAGAACGCGCTTTCCCCAAGGGGCGATTTTGGCTATGCCAGTACGTGATACCATGAAACGTGCCGATGCAAAGGGGGAGATTTGCGCAACCGTCTGCCGTGATAGTTTATGGCACGCATTGACACCGCAATTATTTCCGACATCCCAGCTTAAATTGTATCTGCAGGGTGCCATTGCCGCGGGCGCCGTGGTAACGGATGAAGCCTCGGCCATGGAATGGGCGGGGATATCACCAGGACTGGTTTCGGGGAGAGCCGATAATATTAAAGTGACTCATCCCGATGATTTAGGCTTAGCAGAGCTTTTTTTGATGCGGGCCACTAAGTAGTTTATATAAAATTAAAAATAATCAATTTGTTAGGGTGGATAAATGAAAATCCGTATCGGCCATGGTTTCGATGTTCACAAATTTGGCGAAGCGCGACCATTAATTTTATGTGGTGTTGAAGTACCCTATGAAACTGGACTCGTTGCCCACTCGGATGGTGATGTGGTTTTGCATGCGATTTCCGATGCCATACTTGGCGCACTGGCGCTAGGGGATATAGGCAAACATTTCCCCGATACGGATGCCGCTTATAAAGGCGCCGATAGTCGCGTATTACTGCGCCATTGTTATGGGTTAGCAATCGCAAAAGGGTTTGAGCTAGGCAATTTAGACGTCACTATTATTGCCCAGGCACCTAAGATGGCGCCCCATATTGACGCAATGCGCCAGATATTAGCCGACGATTTAACCGCGGAAATTGATGATATTAATGTCAAAGCCACTACAACTGAAAAGTTAGGTTTTACAGGGCGTAAAGAAGGCATAGCGGTAGAAGCGGTTGTCTTGATGAAACGTATACAAGATTAATTAACGAGATAAATAAGTCCCATGAGTGAACTCCATTACCTATACGGCAAGCCACTTGGCAGCGCAGATTTACGTACTCATAACAGCGATTTTATCGTGAAAGAGATTTTGCCTTTTAGCCCGACAGGCGAAGGCGAACATCATCTGCTGCATATCCGTAAGGATGGGCTGAATACGGTTCAAGTGGCTGAAATGATAGCCAAGTTCGCAAAAGTGCATCCAAAGGAAGTGACCTACGCGGGGCAAAAAGATAAAAATGCCATAACGGAACAATGGTTTGGTGTACGCATCCCGGGTAAAGAGACGCCCGCTTGGGCAGAGCTTAACAGCGAACGATTAACGCTTCTCTCCAGCAGTCGTCACAGTAAAAAATTACGCATCGGCGCACTGCTGGGCAATCGATTTATCCTGACCTTACGTAATGTCACCCAAGTTGAAGATATTATCGGCCGTATCGAAAAAGTGAGCCAAATTGGTGTGCCCAATTATTTTGGTGAGCAACGCTTTGGCCACGATGGTAAAAACTTAGTTTTGGGACGGCAAATGTTGGCCGGCAAGAAGGTCAAAGACAGAAATAAGCGCAGCATGTATTTATCTGCCGTGCGCTCACATCTGTTTAATACCGTTGTGTCCTACCGGTTAGCAAACCATGGCACTAAGCCATTAGCGGGGGATTGTGTGATGTTGGCGGGGAGTAAAAGCTTCTTCGTCACGCCTGAATGGGATCTGGTGGTGTTGAAACGTCTGATTGAAAAAGACATTCAACTCTCCGCACCCTTGTGGGGCCGCGGTATGATGTTACCTCAAGGTGAAGCCGCCGCGATGGAAACCGCTGCTATGGCGGAATTAACGGACGATTGTTATGGCTTAGAACATGCGGGATTGGAGCAGGAGCGCCGGCCATTGCTGCTAGAACCACAAGGGCTTAAATACGAACAAACGGAAGATGGACTAGTGTTGGAGTTTATTTTGCCCGCGGGGAGTTTTGCGACTTCCTTACTCAGAGAGTTAGTCAATTATCAGGATGTAAAAGAGCAGCAATGGCAGGCAACGCTCCCCCCTGAGGTGCAAACGACTAACGGCAGTGATGAAACCGCATCATGATCCGCATTCTTGTCAGTAACGATGATGGCGTCAATGCACTTGGGATCCGCGCCCTGACCGAAGCACTCGCTGAAATCGCCCATGTGATGACAGTCGCACCTGACCGTAATTGTTCTGGGGCAAGTAACTCTTTAACCTTGACTAATCCATTAAGAATTAATAGGTTAGATAATGGCTATATTTCAGTGCACGGCACTCCCACCGATTGTGTGCACTTAGCCATTCGTGAGCTTTGCGATGGTGAGCCCGATATGGTGGTTTCAGGCATTAATGCGGGCGCGAATATGGGGGATGACACTTTATATTCGGGCACAGTTGCGGCAGCGATGGAGGGGCGGTTTTTAGGCTTCCCAGCTGTGGCGATTTCGCTCAATGGTCGAGAGGGCAAACATTATCATTCTGCGGCCGTTTATGCTCGCCGTATTGTGCAAGGATTGTTAGCTCACCCCTTGGCAAGCGATCAGATTTTAAATATCAATGTGCCAGATTTACCCCTAGAAGAAATTAAAGGGATTAGAGTGACACGGCTTGGTGCGAGGCATAAAGCCGAAGGGATAGTGCGAACCCAAGATCCCGCAGGCCGGGAAATCTTTTGGTTAGGCCCTCCAGGCCTTGAGCAGGATGCGACCGAGGGCACGGATTTTCATGCTATCGCTAATGGTTATGTTTCCATCACGCCTTTAACGGTAGATCTCACTGCATATAGACAATTATCGGCATTGCAAAATTGGGTAGATAAAATATGACTCGAATTGCCTCAACATCGGCGGTGAATTTAGCTAAAAAGCTCCATGATACGGGGATCCGTCATCAAGCCCTGTTGAAGGTAATTTCTCAAACGCCGCGGGAATTGTTCCTCGATGATGCATTAGCCCACAAAGCCTATGAAAATACCGCTTTGCCGATAGGGCAAGGTCAGACCATTTCTCAGCCCTATATTGTGGCTCGTATGACGGAGCTCATACTACAAAACCAGCCGCAAAAGGTGCTTGAGGTGGGAACTGGATCGGGCTATCAAGCGGCGATTTTGGCGCAATTAGTGCCTGAGCTTTATACCATAGAGCGGATTAAAGGGCTGCAGATCCAAGCTCGGCAGCGATTGAAGCGACTCGATTTACATAATGTTTCCTTTAAATATGGCGATGGCTGGCAAGGCTGGCAAAATCGGAGTCCCTTTAACGGTATTATGGTGACGGCGGCGGCCTCAACTGTGCCGGAGGCCTTATTATCCCAGTTAGCCGACGGTGGTGTGCTAGTGATCCCCGTTGGGGAAGAAACCCAGCAATTAATGCGGATCACCCGTCATGCCGATCGATACAGTTCCGAGATCGTAGAAACGGTGAAGTTTGTCCCTCTAGTCAATGGTGAACTCGCTTAACATTTGCAGCCCTTGTCTAAGGCAAAATTGTTGTGAGACATTATTTCTCCCATAGCAAACAGTGATACAACTTAGTAAAGGAGTTTTTATTGTTGAATGCGGGTTTACTTTTAAACCTTGGTTTGTTGTTTATGCTTGTAGGCTGTAGCTTCCAGGCGAGTCGTCCCGCACCTGTCGAAAGTCTTTCCCACAGTTATTCAAAACATAATAAAGGCCACATTAAATCAAATTCATATAAAGTTAAAAAAGGCGATACGCTCTATTCAATTTCATGGGCCGCGGGCAAGGATTTCGCCGAAATAGCCAAAATTAATCAATTAGATAAATCGTACACTATCTACCCTGGACAGATTTTATATCTCACTGAAACCCCGTCAGTATCTAGATCAACATCGACGTCTTTAGCTGGAAATAACCCGACAGCTAAAGGTCGGAGTGAAGTTAATTCCTCGACAAAACAATCTTCTAGTGATAATTCCAGCGCCAAAAATCAGTCAAATGATCCTCAGAAAAAAACACTTGATCAGAAAGCGAAGCCTGCGTATTCTGCAACAAGTGCTCAACAAAGTGTTAACCCTTCAATAGTTGCCCCCACCTCGACACTGCCCGGCAGTGTGAGTCAGTGGCAATGGCCAGTAAGAGGTAAACTGATTGGGACTTACTCTGCTAATGAGCAGGGGAATAAAGGCATTAAGATCGCAGGAAGACGTGGAGATATCATCAAAGCCGCTGCAGATGGGCGGGTGGTATATGCAGGTAGTGCGCTGAGGGGATATGGTAATTTAGTCATCATTAAACATAGTGACGATTACCTTAGTGCTTATGCTCACGCAGATCAGATCTTAGTCACTGAAAAGCAACATGTCCTTGCAGGGCAAACAGTTGCAAAAATGGGCAGCACAGGCACTAACCAGGTAATGTTGCGATTTGAAATTCGTTATCATGGTCAATCTGTAAACCCACTTAACTATCTACCTAAGCAATGATTGTTTAGGGCCTTGTTGGCATGGAGGAAATAGAATTGCAGTAATTCCAGCAGTTAAATTAGGTTTGGGAGATTTGATCATGAGCCGTATAAATAGCACTGCCGCAGAAGAACTAGTAGATTTTTCCGTAGAAACCGCAGAGTTTGATCTCGAAAAAGAGGATACAGTTGCCGATTTAGTTCAAGAGCTTGGACTAGAACAACAGGTTCAAGATGACCTGCAAAAAAATCTTGATGCCACTCAACTCTATTTAGGTGAAATAGGGTTTTCCCCACTGCTTAGCGCAGAAGAAGAAGTTTATTTTTCCCGTAAGGCCTTAAAAGGCTGCGAAAAATCCCGTAACCGCATGATCGAGAGCAATTTAAGGCTCGTCGTGAAGATTGCCCGCCGTTACAACAATCGTGGTCTTGCCCTGTTAGATTTAATCGAAGAAGGTAACCTAGGATTGATCCGCGCAGTAGAGAAATTCGACCCCGAAAGAGGTTTCCGCTTCTCTACCTATGCGACGTGGTGGATTAGACAAACAATTGAACGGGCGATTATGAACCAAACCCGTACGATTCGTCTGCCTATCCATGTTGTAAAAGAATTGAATGTGTATTTACGTACAGCGCGGGAGTTAGCACAAAAGCTTGACCATGAACCCACAGCGGAGGAAATTGCTGAAAAGCTGCAGGTTTCCAGTGCCGATGTGAGTCGTATGCTGAAGTTGAATGAGAAAATCACCTCTGTCGATACGCCTTTGGGGGGCGATAATGACAAAGCGCTGTTAGATGTGCTGGCCGATGATGATAACGTAGGCCCTGACTATAAAGTGCAGGATGAAGATATTTCTAACTCTGTCGTCAAATGGTTAAACGAGCTTAATACGAAACAAAGAGAAGTGTTAGCGCGTCGATTTGGCTTATTGGGGTATGAACCATCCACTTTAGAAGATGTGGGGGCTGAGATAGGCTTAACCCGTGAGCGTGTACGCCAAATTCAGGTGGAAGCCCTAAAACGTCTACGTGATCTGCTCGGTTCACAGGGGTTATCAGTGGAAGCATTGTTTAGAAATTAATGTCTTTGGGGAGACTTGATTTTAGAGTTACCTTGAGAGCAGTTGGTATATAAACGCCCACCTAAGTGGGCGTTTTGTTATCTAAAATTCAATCATTTAACTTAAGCGTTTTAGCTCATACAGCAAATCAAGTGCTTGCTTAGGTGTTAAATTATCTGGGTTGAGCGCCTGCAATTTAGTGAGCGCGGGATTCTCAGCCGGCTCAGGTAGGGCGAGTAAGGTTTGAATGGGCGTTTTTGTACCCTCAAGCTGATGGTCGCGACTTTCTAATTGCTGCAACTTGTGTTTTGCCGCCTTAATGACTTTCGCAGGGACACCCGCGAGTGCCGCAACCTGTAAACCATAACTCTTGCTGGCCGCGCCTTCCTGCACTGCATGCATAAAGGCAATGGTATCCTCATGTTCTATTGCATCTAAATGGACGTTATAGACGCCAGACATTAGCTCAGGTAATTGGGTTAGCTCGAAATAGTGGGTGGCAAACAGCGTCATAGCACCGACTTGCTGGGCAAGATATTCCGCAGCAGACCAAGCTAGAGATAAGCCATCGTAGGTCGATGTACCGCGGCCAATTTCATCCATCAATACCAGACTTTGAGCCGTTGCATTATGGAGGATGTTGGCGGTTTCTGTCATTTCGACCATAAAGGTTGAGCGACCAGAGGCCAGATCGTCCGATGCACCAATACGGGTAAATATTCGATCAATCGGGCCAATGACTGCCCGCTCTGCCGGTACAAAACAGCCTATGTGAGCCATTAGGGTTATCAAGGCAACTTGGCGCATATAAGTCGATTTACCCCCCATGTTGGGGCCAGTCACAATCAACATGCGCCTTTGATTATGCAAGGTAACCGGGTTGGCGATAAACGGTGTTTGGCTAACACGTTCAACCACAGGGTGGCGACCTGCATCAATTTTTACTCCAATTTCCGTGCTGAGTTCGGGGCAGGTATAACCTAAGGTTTCGGCACGTTCGGCAAAATTACTCAATACATCGAGTTCGGCAGCGGCCCTAGCAAAGGCTTGTAATTCATGCAATTTAGGCAGAATGAGATCGAATAGTTGTTCCCATAGCTGTTTTTCAAGGGCTAAGGCTCTACCTTGGCTAGATAGCACTTTTTCTTCATATTCCTTAAGTTCGGGAGTGATATAGCGCTCCATATTTTTAAGGGTTTGACGACGTTGATAATTCAGTGGCACTTGGCTTGATTGTAAACGGCTGACCTCAATGTAGTAGCCATGTACTCGGTTGTAGCCGACTTTAAGTGTCGCTATACCTGTGCGTTCTTTTTCCCTCGCTTCGAGCTGGACTAAATAGTCACTCGCCCCTTCGCTAAGGCCGCGCCACTCATCTAGTTCGCTGTTATAGCCTTCACGGATCACCCCGCCATCGCGGATAAGCATAGGTGGATTATCGACTATCGCGCGCTCAAGCAGAGCTTGCTCAGCGGGGAACTCACCTAAGTGTTGACGCAATTGAGTCGTGTGCGGCGCGCTCAGTGTACTTAAACTTTGTTGTAAATCAGGCAATAAGCTCAATGCTTGACGTAATCGGGCAAAGTCCCTCGGCCGAGCTGTACGTAGAGCAAGCCTTGCCATGATGCGTTCGATATCGCCGAGGGCTTTAAGTTGCTCATGCAGCGCCTCATGTGTGTTCGTTTCAAGTAATTCATTCACTGCCGTTTGGCGGGCAATAATGTAGTGTGGATCCCTAAGGGGTTGATGGATCCAGCGCTGCAACATACGGCTGCCCATGGCGGTGGCGGTATTATCGAGCACGGCTGCTAGGGTATTATCTCGGCCACCGCTGAGATTTTGAGTCAGCTCTAAATTACGGCGAGTTGCCGCATCGAGTACTATGGTATCGGTCTGATTGAAACGGATAATGGCATTGATATGGGGCAGTGCCGTGCGCTGTGTGTCTTTGACATATTGCATCAAGCAACCCGCAGCCTGCAGTGATAAACGTGCATCTGCGATGCCAAAACCATGTAAGTCTTTAGTGCCGAACTGGGCCAGTAGTAACTTGATACTCGTATCGTAATCAAATTCCCACTCGGGGCGACGGCGTTTACCTTTGAAATGTTGTAATAATTCCAGTGCGCCAAAATCTTCACTGTAGAGAATTTCAACGGGGTTGGTCCGTTGTAATTCGGCCTCTAAGGATTCTCGAGTCTCAAGCTCTGCAATTACAAATCGACCGGAAGAGACATCGAGGGTTGCATAGCCAAAGCCAACTTTCCCCTGATAAACCGCAGCTAACAGATTGTCTTGGCGTTCCTGTAAGAGAGCTTCATCGGTTAAGGTGCCAGGGGTGACGATACGCACCACTTTACGTTCCACCGGACCTTTAGAGGTCGCGGGATCGCCAATCTGCTCACAAATGGCAACCGATTGACCAATTTGCACTAACTTAGCTAAATAGCCTTCAACCGCATGGTAGGGAATACCCGCCATAGGGATAGGATCGCCGCCACTCTTGCCGCGGGCGGTCAGCGAGATGCCCAATAATTCTGAAGCGCGTTTGGCATCGTCGTAGAAGAGTTCATAGAAGTCACCCATACGATAAAACAGTAACATATCGTGATGCTCTGCTTTCATGGTCAAATATTGACGCATCATAGGAGTATGTTTTTCTAAATCATCGGTATCAATTACATTCATTAAATCGTTATCGTCCGTTGTGACTGCCCTAAAGGCGATATCAATTGCGCTGGTAGTGGTTAACCTATCAGGGATTTTGGCCACTTATGCGCAAAAAAGTTGCGCCAATCTTAGCAATAATTTACTGAGAATTGAGCCCTAAACTGTGGATATTCGTTTATATAGTGACTTATCTGACTTAGAGTCATCTAAAAGCGGGTTAATTTAGGCAAATCCATTGACCGAAAAATAATTCAGTCACAGGTCTTGATACTGTATGATTGTACAGTATACTAGTCAGCAGATTAAGACAGAAAGCCTCGCTTTTTGAATTGCCCGCGTTATTAAATTGAATATCACTTTTGACAGCCTAGATGCTGTCTAGATGAGGGAACAGGAATGAAGGTCGATCCAAACAAAGAGAAAGCACTTGCTGCGGTATTGAGCCAAATTGAAAAGCAATTTGGTAAAGGCTCCATCATGAAGCTGGGCGAAGATCGCTCCATGGATGTTGAAACCATCTCTACCGGTTCGCTATCTCTGGACGTCGCCTTGGGGGCTGGTGGTTTACCTATGGGACGTATCGTTGAGATCTACGGCCCTGAATCTTCAGGTAAAACGACTTTAACACTGGAAGTCATTGCCGCAGCACAACGTGAAGGTAAAACCTGTGCCTTTATCGACGCCGAGCATGCTTTAGATCCTATCTACGCTAAAAAATTAGGGGTAGATATTGATAATCTGCTTTGTTCTCAGCCTGATACTGGCGAGCAAGCCCTAGAAATTTGTGATGCGCTAACTCGTTCAGGTGCGGTGGATGTGATCATCGTTGACTCTGTGGCGGCGTTAACGCCCAAAGCTGAAATCGAAGGCGAAATTGGTGATTCTCACATGGGCTTAGCGGCGCGTATGATGAGCCAAGCCATGCGTAAGCTTGCGGGTAACTTAAAGCAGTCTAATACCTTACTTATCTTCATCAACCAAATCCGGATGAAGATTGGCGTGATGTTCGGTAACCCAGAAACCACTACCGGCGGTAATGCGCTGAAGTTCTATGCTTCTGTTCGCTTAGATATTCGCCGCACTGGTGCGATTAAAGACGGCGATGAAGTGATCGGTAACGAAACCCGCGTAAAAGTGGTTAAAAACAAAGTGGCCGCTCCCTTTAAACAAGCAGAATTCCAAATCCTGTATGGCCAAGGTATTAACCGCACTGGGGAATTAGTTGACTTAGGCGTTGCCCATAAGCTGATTGAAAAAGCCGGTGCTTGGTACAGTTACAAGGGCGATAAGATTGGCCAAGGTCGTGCCAACGCGGGTAAATATTTAACTGAAAATCCAGCAGTAGCCGCTGAAATCGATAAGACATTGCGTGAGCTATTGTTGAGTAACCCTAGCGCACTGGCATCATCTGCATCCGATGATGACAACACTGAGGGGAATATTGACTTAGAGACAGGCGAAGTTTTCTGAGCCAGTCAGCCCGTCAAGTCGCGGTCGCGCTACTCGCGCGCCGCGATTACTCCCGCCAAGAAGTTTGCACTAAACTGCTTGAAAAAGGCTTCGAATTCGCCGAGATTGAAGCCGCACTAAATGATTGTGAGTCTGCGGGATTGATCAATGACAGCCGTTATGCTGAATTGCTTGTTCGTAGCCATATTAGCCGAGGGCATGGTGCCATTCGTATACGCCAAGCTGTTGCACTCAAAGGCTTATCCAAAGACTGCATTGAAACCGCGATTGTGAACAGCGGTTGTGATTGGTTTGAATTAGCCAAAGATAAAGCCATCAAAAAGTACGGTAATCCTAAGGTAACAGAAGTCAAAGGCTCTAAGGCATTAGCACTGTTAACTAAGGAAAAGGCTAAGCGGGTGCGCTTTTTACTCGGGCAAGGTTTCAGTTATGAACAAGTCACCTATGCGCTCGATTACGATCCCAGTGACGACTTCGATAACTGACGTTAGCCCATCTTGTTTTGACTTTCGATAGCGCTAAATATTAGCCGCTAATTTCATTCAACGTCATAACAGCAACTAGACAATGCTGGTTTTGTTGTGTGGTTGTGGCAACCTTATTTTTGCCTTCAATTTGTGATAACCCATCCACCGTTGGGGATCTTGCTTAAAATATTAAATTCCTGATGTGTATATCCGCAATCAAGGCTGGTCGTCCTTCCTCAGTCTGCTTATAATGCTGGGCAAATTAGAAATGCGGCTACCTTTGGTGTAGCTGGTCATGCTTACCCAATTCAGGACGATTTCATGTATCAAACGACAGCAGAGCTTAGAAGTGCTTTCCTCGAATTTTTCCGCAGCCATGGTCACCAAGTTGTGGACAGTAGTTCTCTTGTACCCGGCAACGATCCAACACTGTTATTTACCAACGCCGGTATGAACCAGTTTAAGGACGTATTTCTTGGCATGGACAAGCGTAGCTACACACGTGCGACCACTGCTCAACGTTGCGTGCGCGCCGGTGGTAAACATAACGATTTAGATAACGTTGGTTATACCGCCCGTCATCACACCTTTTTCGAAATGCTGGGTAACTTCAGTTTCGGTGACTACTTCAAAGAAGAAGCGATCCGTTTTGGTTGGTCATTTTTAACCGAAACCTTAAAACTGCCGAAGGAGCGTCTGTGCGTAACCGTTTATCAAACAGACGATGAAGCCTTTGAAATCTGGAATAAAAAGATTGGTGTAGCCGCCGAAAATATCATTCGTATCGGCGATAACAAGGGCGCTCCATACGCTTCAGATAACTTCTGGCAAATGGGTGATACTGGCCCTTGTGGTCCTTGTACCGAAATTTTCTACGATCACGGCGATCATATTTGGGGCGGACGTCCCGGTAGCCCAGAAGAAGATGGCGATCGCTTTATCGAGATCTGGAACATCGTTTTCATGCAGTACAATCGCCAAGCCTCTGGCGAAATGTTGCCTCTGCCGAAACCGTCCGTCGATACAGGTATGGGCATCGAACGTATTGCCGCAATTATGCAGGGCGTTCACTCAAACTATGAAATCGATATCTTCCGTGCACTTATCGCAAAAGCCGCCGAAATTATTGGTGTAACCGATTTATCCAATAAGTCACTGCGCGTGATTGCCGACCATATCCGCTCCTGCGCATTTTTAGTCGCCGATGGTGTGATGCCTTCAAACGAAGGTCGTGGTTATGTACTGCGCCGTATTATTCGCCGCGCGGTACGTCATGGTAACAAGTTAGGTGCTACCGAAGCCTTCTTCTACAAGTTAGTGCCGACGCTGATTGATGTGATGGGCGATGCGGCCAAAGGCTTAGCGGAAACGCAAGTTATCGTTGAAAAGGCGCTTAAGGCAGAAGAAGAGCAGTTTGCCCGTACGTTAGAGCGCGGTTTAGGCATTCTAGACACTGCGTTAAATGAGTTACAGGGCGATACCTTAGACGGTGAAACTGTCTTTAAACTTTACGACACCTACGGCTTTCCCGTGGATTTAACCGCTGACGTATGCCGTGAGCGCAATATTATTGTCGATGAAGCAGGCTTCGAAGCCGCGATGGCCGAGCAACGTAGCCGCGCCCAAGCGGCGGGTAACTTCGGCGCCGATTACAATGCAGCATTGAAAATTGACGCAGAAACAACATTCTGCGGCTATACCGAACTTGCGGGTCAAGCCAAAGTAACGGCTATCTATCATAACGGCGAGTCAGTAACGTCTATTAAGGCGGGTGATGATGCGGTCGTTGTGCTCGATGTGACCCCTTTCTACGCCGAATCAGGCGGCCAGGTGGGGGATAAGGGCGTATTAGTGGCCCAGGGCATAGAGTTTGTTGTTAACGATACGCAAAAGTTTGGTCAAGCGTCAGGCCATAAAGGCACATTAACCTCTGGTAGCTTAAGTGTTAGTCAAGTGCTTGAAGCCAAAGTGGATAAAAAATTGCGTCACCGTACTCAGTTAAACCACTCTGTGACGCATTTGTTGCATGCCGCACTGCGTCAAGTGCTCGGTACTCATGTGTCGCAAAAAGGCTCTTTGGTTGATCCTGAGCGTTTACGTTTCGACTTCTCTCATTTTGAAGCAGTAAAACCTGCGGAATTAAAGCAAGTCGAAGAATTAGTCAATACCCAAATTCGCCGTAACCATGAGCTGAAAACCGCTGAAATGGCGATTGATGAAGCTAAAGCGAAGGGCGCTATGGCTCTCTTTGGTGAAAAATATGATTCAGAAGTGCGAGTCGTCACTATGGGCGATTTCTCTATCGAATTGTGTGGTGGAACGCACGTTGGTCGCACTGGCGATATTGGCTTATTTAAAATCACCTCGGAAGGTGGTATTGCCGCGGGTGTGCGCCGTATCGAAGCCGTAACTGGCGCCGCAGCTATGGCCTATGTGGCGCAGCAACAGGCTGAGCTTGAAGAAGCCGCGGCATTGCTCAAGGGCGATACCCATTCAGTTGTGGCTAAGTTGAAGGCACAGCTCGATAAAATGAAGCAGCTCGAGAAAGAAATGTCGCAGCTAAAAGATAAGTTAGCGGCGGCGGCGAGTGCGGATTTAGCGGGTGATGCAGTTGTTGTTAATGGCGTTAACGTGCTGATTAAGAAGCTTGATGGCGTTGAAGCCGGTGCACTTCGCGGCCTGCAAGATGAGTTAAAGCAAAAACTTAAGTCAGCTATTATCGTACTTGGTACGGCGCAGGATGGAAAAGTTAACCTGATCGCTGGCGTGAGTAACGATTTAGTCGGCAAAGTGAAGGCGGGTGAGCTGGTCGCTATGGTTGCTGCGCAGGTGGGTGGTAAGGGCGGTGGTCGCCCTGATATGGCGCAAGCGGGTGGTAGTCAGCCAGAAAATCTGGATGCGGCACTGTCTCAAGTATTACCTTGGATTACTGAGCGTTTAGCTTAAGAGGTCGCTGTGCTCGAAAAACGAAAGCTTAGTGGTAGCAAGCTTTTTGTGAAAAAGTTTGGCGGCACTTCGGTGGGTTCTATCGAACGTATCGAAGTGGTTGCCGAGCAGATTGCAAAGTCCGCCCACAGTGGTGAACAGCAGGTGCTGGTTTTATCGGCCATGGCAGGTGAAACCAATCGCCTTTTTGCGCTAGCGGCGCAAATCGATCCCCGCGCGAGTGCGCGGGAACTTGATATGCTCGTTTCGACGGGGGAGCAAATCAGTATTGCCTTGATGGCAATTGCCCTGCAGCGCCGTGGGATTAAGGCTAAGTCGCTCACGGGGGATCAGGTTCAAATCCATACTAATAGTCAGTTTGGTCGGGCGAGTATTGAGCATGTCGATACGGCTTATCTCGAGTCCTTGCTCGCCGATGGCATAGTGCCCATTGTGGCGGGATTTCAAGGTATTGATCCCCATGGGGACGTAACGACCTTAGGGCGTGGTGGTTCGGATACCACTGCGGTTGCCTTAGCCGCAGCATTGAGAGCCGATGAGTGCCAGATTTTCACCGATGTGGCTGGGGTGTTTACCACAGATCCTAATATCGATAGCAGCGCCCGTCGTCTCGATGTGATTGGTTTCGATGTTATGCTCGAAATGGCTAAGCTTGGCGCTAAGGTATTGCATCCTGATTCCGTTGAATATGCAGAGCGGTTTAGGGTGCCTTTACGGGTGCTCTCGAGTTTCGAGGCTGGACAAGGGACATTAATTCAATTTGGTGATGAATCTGAAGTCGCGATAGCCTCGTTAGTTCAGGGTATTGCGGTTAATAAAGCTTTAGCAACTTTGACCATAGATGGATTATTCACGACGAGTGAACGTTATCAGGCTCTTTTAGCCTGTTTATCGCGCTTGGAGATTGATGTCGAATTTATAACGCCCTTGAGGCTGAATGAGGATAGTCCCGCTGACAGCGTGAGTTTTATGCTGGCGGAAGCAAAAGTGGATATTCTTTTGCAAGAACTCGAAGCTTTAAGCGCTAGCCTTGATCTAGGCCAATTGATTGTTGAGCGGCAACGTGCAAAAGTATCTTTAGTTGGCAAAGGTTTACAGGAAAAAATTGGATTATTGACTAAGATGTTAGAGGTCTTGGGTAATGAAACAATCCATGCTAAGTTACTCTCGACGTCGGGGAGTAAGTTGTCAACCGTGATCGATGAAAGGGACTTACACAAGGCGGTTCGGGCGTTACATCACGCTTTCGAGCTAAATAAGGTGTAATTAAATAACCGTTTGAGTATTGAATACTATTAATTTGTACTAAGCTGACCTTATAATAAGCCCATCTACCGGATGAGTGCCGTGTGTAAGCTGAATTAGGAAATAAAGGAGCTATCGAATGCTGATTTTGACTCGTCGTGTTGGCGAAACACTGATGATTGGTGATGAAGTCACAGTTACAGTGCTAGGGGTAAAAGGCAATCAAGTGCGTATTGGTGTGAATGCACCGAAAGAGGTTTCTGTTCACCGTGAAGAAATCTATCAACGCATTCAATCTGAAAAATCGGGTTCGCCATCAGAAGGTGGTAACTTTTAATACTGCGTTTCGACGTGAGTATTATGGACGCAGAAGAGTCAGTTTTTTAACTGGCTTTTTTATTTTTTAGAGCGAAAGATTGGCGCAAATCAACACATTGGCTTGATATAACAGCAATGTGATTAAAAACAGTCCAAATGGAATCTGTTTCAGAAAAAGGGTTTGACTTATTTTCGTCAAACAGTAATATGTGCGCCAAGAAAACGGAGAGGTGGCCGAGTGGCCGAAGGCGCTCCCCTGCTAAGGGAGTATGGGCTTTAACTCCCATCGAGGGTTCGAATCCCTCCTTCTCCGCCATTTCTTACCGATAGAAAACAGTGCGCATGTAGCTCAGCTGGATAGAGTACCTGGCTACGAACCAGGCGGTCGGAGGTTCGACTCCTTCCATGCGCACCATTTTTTATTGAAGCAAAAAAGATACAAGTCGCGCATGTAGCTCAGCTGGATAGAGTACCTGGCTACGAACCAGGCGGTCGGAGGTTCGACTCCTTCCATGCGCACCATCTCTGCATTAGTTATTGTTAACTCATCGGGTTTGAATTTCAGTTTGAAATTTTGTAGCTAGTTGCTTCTAGTAAGCAGTAAAAATGCGCGTGTAGCTCAGCTGGATAGAGTACCTGGCTACGAACCAGGCGGTCGGAGGTTCGACTCCTTCCACGCGCACCAATTCAATCTCAATGCTTTTGTGTTGTGATAAAAAGTTAAAAATGCGCATGTAGCTCAGCTGGATAGAGTACCTGGCTACGAACCAGGTGGTCGGAGGTTCGACTCCTTCCATGCGCACCAAATTAGTTGATAGGCTAATTGTTTATCAGCAAAAAGCAAAAATGCGCGTGTAGCTCAGCTGGATAGAGTACCTGGCTACGAACCAGGCGGTCGGAGGTTCGACTCCTTCCACGCGCACCAATTATGTAAGCTTGCTTACAAATGCAGATTTTGCGGAGAGGTGGCCGAGTGGCCGAAGGCGCTCCCCTGCTAAGGGAGTATGGGCTTTAACTCCCATCGAGGGTTCGAATCCCTCCTTCTCCGCCATTCTATTCTCTTATCGAGGAATAGAGGATTAATTTGCGAGACTCGAGTGTGTCTTCTAAACTCAGGTCTGTTGGTTAGATTGTAATAACCAGAAAATGATTTGCGCATGTAGCTCAGCTGGATAGAGTACCTGGCTACGAACCAGGCGGTCGGAGGTTCGACTCCTTCCATGCGCACCATATAGATAAGCCCTGCAAGCAATTGCAGGGCTTTTTTATTGGTCGTCTTTCAGTGTTTGTTTCGAGACTCGTTATCCGCAGTTTGGGCTCAGTGCGTGGAGATAACTCATATCGGCGCAGATGGGTTGTTTAAGGCGTCAGGAGCAATGGACAACGTGAGTGATTAAGATAAATCGTTATGTGGTTTTAATGCAGAGCAGTAGGCAAGTGAGGCCGTGTTTAGAATTGGTTTTGGTTTAATAAGCGCCAGACTCAAAATAACCCATGGATTACAGCGTTATACATATGAGAAGGGCAGCCTAGTGGCTGCCCTTTATTCAACTGAATTGTCAATTAGAACAAGTCAATCATAACAAGTGAGAAGCTTAAGCTTCTAACTTAGCGAACTCTGATTTTTGTTCATTCAGCTTGTCCATGTCACGCTTGATATCGGCCATCTTAGCGCGCTCTTTGTCGATAACTTCAGCTGGCGCTTTTGCCACGAAGCCTTGGTTTGACAATTTACCTTCGATGCGCGCGATCTCTTGGCCGAGTTTTTCAAGCTGTTTGTCGATACGGGCCATTTCGGCGGCGACATCGATTAAGCCTGCCATAGGGATCAGCAGCTCCATCTCGCCAATCAAGCCTGTGGTCGACATAGGAGCAGTTTCACCTTCACCTAGAATCGTCATGCTTTCTAAGCGAGCAAGTGTGGTGAAGAAGGTTTGGTTTGCTTCTACACGGGCTTTATCCTGCGCGCTAACACCACGGAGTAGGGCATTTAGTGGCTTAGATGGGGCAATGTTCAGTTCGGCGCGAATGTTACGCACGGCGACAATCACTTGCTTAACCCATTCTAAATCGGCCATTGCTGCACTATCGACTTTAGCGGCATCAAATGTTGGGAACGGCGCAAGCATAATGGTATCACCTGTGACACCTGCTAACGGTTTAACACGCTGCCAAATGGTTTCAGTGATATACGGCATCATAGGGTGCATCAGACGCTGCATCGCTTCGAGCACTGTCACTAAGGTGTGGCGGGTGCCGCGCATTTGCGTTTCGCTGCCGTTCTGCAATACCGGTTTGGTTAACTCTAAGTACCAGTCACAGAACTGGTTCCAAGTGAACTCATACAGGGTATTGGCCGCTAAGTCGAAACGATAGGCCGCCATGTGATCGTCAAATGTCTTAACGGTTTGATTGAATAAACCAATAATCCAGCGATCGGCCAACGACAGTTCTAGCTCGCCGCCTTTGTATTGTGGTGAGCCTGGGCCGCAATCTTGATCTTCTGTGTTCATCAGCACATAGCGTGAAGCGTTCCACAACTTGTTACAGAAGCTACGGTAACCGTCTAAGCGCTTCATGTCCCAGTTGATGTCACGACCCGTTGAGGCCATCGCCGCAAGCGTAAAGCGCAGTGCATCAGTACCGTGGGCTTCTATGCCATTTTCGAACTCTTTGCGAGTGCTCTTTTCAATTTTAGCGGCCAGTTGTGGCTGCATCATATTACCGGTACGTTTTTCAACTAGCGTTTCTAAATCAATACCGTCGATCATATCTAATGGATCGAGTACGTTACCCTTAGATTTTGACATCTTGTTACCCGCTTCATCGCGGATAAGGCCAGTCACATATACGGTTTTGAACGGGACTTGTGGCTTGCCGTCTTCATCTTTGATGAAGTGCATTGTCATCATGATCATACGGGCAACCCAGAAGAAGATGATGTCAAAACCTGTCACCAACACGTCGGTTGGGTGGAAGGTTTTTAAATCTTCTAAATTGTCAGGCCAACCTAAGGTTGAGAACGTCCACAGGGCTGAGCTGAACCAAGTGTCCAGTACGTCTTCGTCTTGGCGTAATGTCATAGAGTCGGCGATATTGTGCTTAGCACGTACATCGGCTTCGTTGCGGCCGACATAGACTTTGCCATTTTCGTCGTACCATGCAGGGATGCGGTGACCCCACCACAATTGACGCGAAATACACCAGTCTTGAATGTCACGCATCCACGAGAAGTACATGTTCTCGTATTGCTGTGGCACAAATTTGATGCTGCCGTTTTCAACGGCTTCGATAGCTGTTTTCGCCATGGGCGCAACAGCCACATACCATTGGTCGGTTAGCATCGGTTCGATAACCACACCTGAGCGATCGCCATAAGGGACTTTCAAGGCGTGTGGCGCGATTTTTTCGAGCAGGCCTAAGGTTTCAAATTCAGCGACGATAGCATCGCGCGCTTTAAAACGATCAAGTCCGGCAAAGCGCTTAGGCAAGCTGCCATCGAGGGTTTTGTTAAAGGTGCCGTCAGAGTTAACCACTTCGGCGCTTACGCGAATGGCGGCATCTAAGGTCAGCACGTTGAACATGGGCAGGCTATGACGTTTACCGACTTCATAGTCGTTAAAGTCATGGGCAGGGGTGATCTTCACGCAACCTGTACCAAAGGCCATATCGACGTAATCGTCGGCGACGATAGGAATGCGGCGATTCACTATTGGCAGTAGAATATATTTGCCAATCAAGGCTTGATAGCGTTCATCATCGGGATGCACTGCCACCGCACTGTCGCCGAGCATGGTTTCTGGACGAGTGGTTGCGACTTCTAAATAGTCTTTACCATCGGCAGTCAATTCACCGTCAGCCAGTGGATAACGCAGGTGCCACATATGGCCCTGTTTTTCTTTATTTTCCACTTCGAGATCAGAAATGGCGGTATGCAGTTTAGGATCCCAGTTGACCAAACGTTTACCACGATAAATCAAATCGTCTTCATACAGACGCACAAACACTTCTTGCACGGCCTTAGATAAGCCTTCGTCCATAGTGAAACGCTCGCGGTCCCAATCGACAGAAGCGCCCATACGACGTAGCTGCTTAGTGATAGTGCCGCCCGATTGCGCTTTCCATTCCCACACTTTATCCATAAAGGCATCGCGACCTAGGTCATGGCGGCTTTTACCTTCTTCGGCTTCAAGTTTACGTTCGACTAACATTTGGGTGGCGATACCCGCGTGGTCAGTACCGACTTGCCATAGGGTATTTTTGCCTTTCATCCGTTGGTAACGGGTCAAGGTATCCATGATGGTGTCTTGGAAGGCGTGGCCCATGTGCAAGCTGCCCGTCACGTTAGGTGGCGGGATCATGATGCAATAATTGCCTTGGGATTCATCGCCGTGTGGCTTGAAGTAACCTTGCTCTTCCCAGTTTTGGTAAAGAGCTTGCTCGATGGACTGCGGATCGTATGTTTTTTCCATGGGAACGTGTCTGTCTCAAACTAATTAAATGGATGTGTTGCCAAATTTTGGGTCGTTAACTCGACACCTAAGTCGCGATACTGCCGATAGCGTTCGCGGGCGACAGCTTTATGCTGTTGGTCATTGGCAACAAAATCGATGATTTGGCCAAAGTTTACCGCAAATGGAGGCACTTGGTCTGCAAGATTAATCAGAAGTTGGCGACTTTTATTGGCGCCAAGGCGATCAAAACCGATTTCAACGGGAGAACCTGTTACAGGACCTTCACCTTTCAAGTTGTGTGGTACAAATGCTGATGGTTCAAATTGCCATAAGAGTTCGTCAATTTCAAAAGCGACTTCTTTATTTTGGCAGTGAATATAAACAGACTGTTGCTTAATAAAAGCTTGCTGTGCGACGTGGCAAGCGAGTTGATACATCTCTGAAGTTGCACTTATCGTTAGCTTACTGTCTGTATGATTTGTTGCCGATCCAGATTCCATTGGCGGCATCAGATAAAACAGCGCTTGGGTCATGATTTCAATGCCTTGCTTTCAGATAATTGACGAAAGGCAAGTTTACACTAAAAGGACATTTTGGTTAATGCTAGCCTTGTCCTGTTTTGAGGGGGCTTAGAAAACCACATCGATCTGTGAAATTAACCTGACACAGAATTATGAACAGCCTCTTGGAATTTGACGCTATCACAGCTCTCAATCCATTTCGAGGGGCGCTTAGAAAACCATATCGATCTGTGAAATTAACCTGACACAGAATTATGAATAACCTCTTATGGACAGCCTCGCCTCTGATTCCACGGTAATAAAAAAATAGCGCACCCGGAGGTGCGCTGGTCTGAGATAGCATATCTGGTCAAGCGAGTTTATCCTCCTTATGTCAGTGAACATCAAATTAACTAAACCCTATTTATCCTTGGGTTACCTATCACTTTACATAACAACTAACACTTGCATAAAAACTAACACTTGCATAAAAACTAACACTTGCTTCTAACGCTAACACTTGCTTCTAACACTAACACTTGCTTCTAACACTAACACTTGCTTCTAACACTAACACTTGCTTCTATCTGACTTACGTTTATCAATAAGCAGTTTACGGCTCATCATTTGTGTACTTGGTACATATTGCTGTTAAGCAGCTTAGCCTTATCACTCGCTTAATTCACATGGTATTGCTGTAATAATGTAACTATCTATCTTATTACAGTATTACATTTTCACTAACAGTTGACTCTAACCTATAAATAAACATGCACTTACTAATATTTCGACTGTAACATACTCATGTATATCTTCTGAACTAACGGCCCTCCTCTATGGTTATTAAAAATTTTGTATGTCTGTAGAAACTGCAAAATTCAACACTAGTTTTTTTACTCCTTTTAGTTTTTTTTGTTAGCTATTAGGTCAACCTTATTATCTTAAGTTATACCTTAGCGTCGTTAATGTATGACTAGACTGTTTTTGCTCCTCTATAGTGATTGTGCTTCTACTTATGTAGTCGATAATTAATAGAGTTAATGCGTGTTGCTAATAAATGACGGTTGCTCCATTTGAGATAAAGATGTTGTTAGATAACGTTTTTATCAAATAACTCAACGCTGTGAAAGCTAGTTTAGCTGTTTTCAATAAGTTCCTCGTGTTCTCCTATCCAATGACATCAGTTGAATAAAGGTGGAGCCGATAAAAACTAAGAATCAGTAAAGCTTAATGGTGAAAGTTAAACCTAGTTAACTATAGTGAACACTAAAATGCTAAGTGTTGTAGGTATTGATTGTTTTGCGCTCCTTACATTGGTTAGATTAATGGTTGATTTTTAAATGTTTATCATTTTAGCTTAATTCACATCACTTCGATTCTTGCTGTCACTTTGTAAAGTGTAGTAGATATTTAATATGCCGTGTAGTTTCTTGCTAATCATTTTGATGATTCATTGAGCCTTTGCAGGAAACGGTAAACAATTTAAATGCTTTCTACTTAATGCCTCTCGAAGTGATGTGTCCCTCACTAACTCTGAATCGCTTAAGCTGCATCTTCCTCCTCATATTCATCCATGTTGTTAATAGCATCGTCAGATTGTACGACTGAAACAAAACGTTGAGCTTCAGGTTTATGGGTTAATCGATTGAGTTGCTTCTCTAATTTCTGACCCATGGCAGTAATAGCCGTATAAAGATTTTCGTGTTTAGCTTGAGCAAAAAGTTCTCCATTTGGGATGCCAACCGATGCTTCAATTTTGAAACCAGGTTTCTCCTCTGTGATGATTACATGGGGATTTATCAACTGCACATCGTGCCTAGAAAGTTTTTCAAAACGGCTTTCAATGCGTTCACGGATTGGGGCAGTGACTTCTAGTTGCTTGCTCGTAATCTTTAGCATATGTCGAACCTTCTGTTGTTTCCTTGGATTTCAGATTACCAATCTTAGCCATCAAAAACGAGATCTAAATCACATTTTTGTCCCAGTTAGAATCTGTTCGTTGGATATTTGATCGCTTAGACAAATATCGAGAATTCTCAGCTCAAAAGCCTTGTAATGCCTGCGGAATCAGGCCATATTTGATGGGATAACTCCGCTGTCTTTTCCCTTATTTACCTATCTTTACTTTAAGTTTCTGACTAAATCCCGATAAAATACCTCCACTTAATTTCATTAGTTCACTCGGGTGGGCCAGTTTTATGAAAACAGAGCACGTCAAAATTAAAGTATGGGATTTACCTACACGCATTTTTCATTGGGCTATGGTGCTGCTGATGGCCTTACTCTGGTGGAGTGCCGATGCAGGTGAAATGCAATGGCATCAAATTTTTGCCTACAGTTTATTGATCTTGATTGGATTTCGTCTTTTGTGGGGGCTGATAGGCAGCGATACCGCTAAATTTAGTCATTTTGTGCACCATCCTAAAATTGTGATGGAATATCTTAAGGAGGCGAGAACGAAAGGCGTCTCTAGGGTGATCGGGCATAACCCTATGGGTGGCTATATGGTTGTGGTATTGATTGCTGTCATCAGTTTGCAATTAGTGACAGGGTTATTTGCAACGGATGACATTTTCACTGAGGGGCCGCTATACCGTTATGTTAGCTCTGATAGCAGCGCTTTTTTAACCTGGCTGCATAAGTTGAATTTTAATTTTATCCTGTTGCTGAGTGGTGTTCATGTTTTGGCTGTTATAGTGCATGCCATTAAAGGTGATAGATTAGTGGGCGCTATGCTCAGTGGTTATAAGAAAATTCCTCGCGTTGAGCTATCTTCTGCACATTCGAGCCAATTAACGTTTAAGTCTGTGTGGTTGGCTTTAATGCTATTGGCCTTGTTAGCAACAGTGGTATTTTTCTACCTAATCTGGCCAATAGTGCAAGTTTTGTAGAGAAGTTGCCCCATAAAAAAAGCCTGCGAAATTGCAGGCTTTTTTATGGCGGAAAATTTAGTCTTTCTTATAAGTGTCGTGGCAACCTTTGCAGCTTTTACCTGTGTCCATAAAGGCTTGCTTGATTGCGGCTTGATCACCCTTTTGTGCAACAGTCGCTAGAATGGCTGCATTTTCTTGGAAGGTTTTCATTTTTGCATCGAAATCCGCTCTATCTTGCCATACTTTAGCTAAAGCTTCGGTTTCGCCTTTATCCGAACCGTCAATAAAACCTTCAAAAGGAATTTTTGATAACGCAGCAACATTGGCTGCGCGCATTGCAAAGGTTTCTGCTTCGAAAGGCTTTTTACCTTTCATCATGGCTCCCATATCACCGAAGTTATAGGCAATAAGGCTAAATGCGGATTGGCGATATTCAATCGCATCTTTTGCATCTTCGAAATTGTGTGCTTGAGCTGCTGAAACCAGTAAGGTGGTGCTGGCCACAAGAGTAAGGAGTAATTTTTTCATTGTATTCTCACAAATTAGCGTCGAAGTGTGACATTGCGCCTCTATTGTACACAAATTAACTTGATGTACTAGAAGCAATTTTGTCAGTTTTTGTCTAGATAGTATGAAGAAACGTAACAAGTTATTTGTTACGCAAGTAAATCTGTTAGACTGCCAATGTAATGCTTTAACAGTACTTTTGGGGCGATTATGCGAGCAAACTGGGATTTAGTGCTAGAACGGATTTTGAGCCATGGGAATTATGAAGATCTTTCCGTGCTATTTCATTTACTGTTAACCGAAGAGGAACGTAGCGCTATCGCGGGACGGCTCAAGGTTTTTCAGCTACTACTCAATGGTGAAATGAGCCAAAGACAAATCGCGGCTGAATTTCAGGTGAGTATTGCAACTATTACCCGCTGTTCTAACTATTTGAAGAATATGACTCCAGAGCATAGGGGGACAATTCAGAAACTTATCGATTAGTGGAACAACAATTGATGGCGCTCAAGGGCGCCTTAGTTGGTTATCAAAAATGAGGTGATGCTGGCAATCTGTGACGGCGATAGAGTGCACGTCTAAGCAAAATATACAGACTGTAGCTCAGCAGGCAAATGGCGAGTAGTGGATAAAGATCCTTTGGCATGAACTTGAAAATAGATAGCGCGGCGAATAGATAGATAAAAGGTAGGAAATTGTAAATTATTTCAGGAAGATGGCCGGATTTCCTACGTCTTTCCGGATCGGTGCGACGGTTTTGAGACCGCTGAATATAGATCCTTGCTCCTAGTATAAAAATCACAGTAGCCGCTATTACGGCGTAATCGATATCGAGTGCAATAAAGCTCGAACTACCAAGCGCCATATAAACATAGGGCAAAATTTCATACAAAGGTTTAGCTAGCATAAGCACTCCGTCGCTTAAATTTAACATCATATCGAATTGAAAATATTCAGATAAGTAGTTGTTGATTCCAAAATGTAACTCTGTTTTAGAGCTTACTAACAAATTATAATCATTTCTGTATAAAAAAAGCACTCCCTTATGTAAGGAAGTGCTTCATTACTGTAAAGTGAAAAACTTAGCTAAGTTAAGGCTAGTTTTACACTTAAGCCGAGTGTCTTATTAACCGCGGCAGCCACAACCACCATTGCCATCACAGCCAGTTTTAGGCGTGTCACAGGCTTCGTGCTCTTCATGGTGATGTCCATGATCGTGGTCAGAACCACCACAGCAGCCGCCCGCTTCTTCTTTGCTTGAACTACCACAGCAACCACCACCGTGGTCGTGATCATGGCCATGACTGCCACAACCGCCATGGGCGTGGATATGGCCGTGGGCGATTTCTTCGGCAGTCCCTTCACGCACATCAAGAATTTCGATGTTAAAGCTCAAGGCTTGACCTGCTAAAGGATGATTTCCATCGACGATGACAACATCATCCTTGACTTCGACAACTTGAACTGGGCGTTGGCCCATTTCAGTTTCGGCAATAAAACGCATACCTGGGACGATATCTTCGATATCACCAAAGGCTTCTAAGGGAACGGCTTGGCGCAGACCATCGTGGTAAGGGCCGTAGGCTTCTTCGGCGCTGATGGTCACGTCAAGTTTTTCGCCTTTGACTTTGCCTTCTAACGCCGCTTCTAAACCTGGGATCAGGTTTTCGGTGCCATGCAAATACAGCATAGGTTCTGCGCTAAAAGAGTCTTCTAGCAGTCTGCCTTCTTGGTCTGATAAACGGTAATGAATGGTTACCGCGCTGTGTTGGGTGATCTTCATATCGCCTCCGGTTCGGAATGTGCGCGCATAATAACGTGCTTTTTTGACGCTGGCGATAATTTGAAGCAGCTTATGTTAGATATCGCACAGCTTTTTTTTCGGAGGATTAACCGCTGTTTTGTGCTGTGGAGTATGTGTAATGTGATTTTTGCTTGTTAGCCTACCAATATGCTCTGAGTGACAAGATGGAACAAATAAATGAGCCATAAAAAATAACTGATAAATAATTTTATGAAAAATAAGTGATTTTTATGTGTTTTTTTGGTGGTCTTACGTTAACGTCAACAGTTATCCTTTGCATAAACCGCATTTTTATCCCTGGAAAACTTTATATTAACTAATCTTGATGCAGCATTTTGTTGAGCCTTAAGATTTGCCTATAAATAATCCATTTTAGGGGTTGACAAGCGCGGGTAAAAAAAGCAATTCTGTTTATTAAGAAGTTAACATGGATTAGCCCAAACACATGCATAGCCTAGGTTTCGTAGTAATTACCATTATTACAACCACCACTACAACAACAGTGGGGGCGGGCTGATACACCCTAAAGAATTTTAACGATAAGCCCGCTTCCCACAAAGAAGCGGGCTTTTTTGTTTCTAGCTCTTATTTCTAAGTCGGGCGCGGTACACAGGAGAATAAAATGAAAGTAATGAAATTTGGTGGTACCTCGCTTGCAAATTGGCAGCGATTCTCGATGGCTGCGGATATCGTTGCCAAGTCATCTAAGCTAGAACCCATAGCCACTGTGCTATCGGCCCCTGCAACTGTGACCAATGCGTTATTAGAAATGGTCGACGTTGCAGTTAAAGGCGAAGATTATTCCCCAGTGATACAACATGTTGAACGGGTATTTACCTCGCTTTACCAAGATGCGGTGGCTTCTGGACTCTCTAGTGCCCAAAGTGAACATTTGTTTGCAGGTTTAGCGAGTCAGTTGGCGTTATGGCAAGATAGACTCCGTGGGATTGCCTTGTTGCAAGAGTGTCCCGATGGAATACGTGCCGAAATCGTGGTGGCGGGTGAGCGACTTTCTGCGGCCTTGATGGAGCAAGTCATGCTAGCAAAGGGTATTACATCGGGTTTGCTCGACCCCCGTGCATTATTTTTGGGGCGGGGGAAACCGTTGGAGTCCGTCGTTGATATCGGCGTCAGTAAACCAAGATTCAAAAGTTTAACCCTCGGGGAAAAGCGGGTGTGGGTGATGCCAGGTTTCACCGCCGCCGATGACCAAGGTAAAGCTGTTACTTTAGGCCGCAATGGCTCTGACTATTCTGCCGCCGTGCTGGCCGCCTGTTTAGATGCTTCAAGCTGTGAGATCTGGACCGATGTCGACGGTGTCTATAATACCGATCCTCGGGTGGTTGCCGACGCTAAACTCTTGTCTCAGCTCAGTTATCAAGAGGCGATGGAGCTTTCCTATTTTGGTGCTAAGGTACTGCATCCTAAGACGATTGCCCCTATCGCTCAGTTCCATATTCCCTGTTATATCAAAAACAGTTTTAACCCCGATGCCCCCGGCACTTTGGTATCCAATCAAGCCGATAAGAGCGGTTTGCAGGTTAAGGCTATTTCCAATCTCGATAATCAAACTATGTTTGATGTTTCTGGCCCAGGTATGAAGGGCATGGTTGGCATGGCGAGTCGTACTCTGGCGGCAATTTCCCGCAGCGGCGTGTCTGTGTCTCTCATCACCCAAAGCTCCTCTGAATACAGCATCAGCTTCTGTGTGGCGACGTCTGATTCGGCCAAAGTGAAATGGGCTTTAGAGCAAGAGTTTGAATTAGAAATAAAAAGTGATTTGCTTGAGCCTATCGCTATGCGCCATGAGCTGGCCATCGTTTCTTTGATTGGTGATGGCATGCGTACCCACAAAGGGGTTGCGGCGCGTTTCTTTCAAGCCTTAGCACAGGCAAGCGTGAACATTATCGCCATTGCGCAAGGTTCGTCCGAACGCTCGATTTCAACGGTAATCGAGCAGCGAAAGACAAAGCATGCGGTGGCGGCTTGTCATCAAGGCTTTTTCGATGTGCAGCAATATTTAGATGTGTTTCTAGTGGGTTGCGGCAATGTGGGCGCGGGTTTACTCGAGCAAATCAAACAGCAGGCGCCAGTCTTGAAGGATCAACATATCAGTATCCGAGTTTGTGGAATTGTGAACTCAAATAAGATGCTACTCGACAGCGCGGGTATCGACTTAAGCAACTGGTCTAGTTTACTTGCCGATAGTCAGCAAGCCTGTGATATTCCTGCGCTACTCGCATGGGTGAAAGAGCAACAGTTACTCAATCCAGTGCTGGTGGATTGCACTTCGAGCGAGCAAGTGTCGAACCTGTATTTGGATGTGATGAACGCAGGTTTGCATGTGGTCACGCCGAACAAAAAGTCTAATACCCGCGATTATGCTTATTACCAAGCACTGCGCCAAACGGCATTAAAACAGCGTCGCCAATTTTTATATGAAACCACAGTCGGCGCGGGTTTACCTGTGATCGATAACCTGAAAAAACTGTTATTTGCGGGTGATAAACTGCATAAGTTTAACGGTATTTTATCGGGTTCTTTATCCTTTATCTTCGGTATGCTCGATGAAGGCATGACACTGTCTGAAGCGACTGGTCTTGCGAGGGAAAAATGTTTTACTGAGCCCGATCCCCGTGATGATTTGAGCGGTATGGATGTGGCGCGTAAGGTGCTCATTCTTGCCCGTGAAGTGGGACTAAAGCTAGAGCTCAGTGATGTGCAGGTGGAATCTGTATTGCCTGCCGAGTTTGATGATTCAGGTGATGTTGAAAGCTTTATGGCACGATTGCCGCAAGTTGATGCCGTAATTGCCGCAAAAGTGGCGCAGGCCAAAGCCCAAGGTAAAGTGCTGCGTTATGTTGGGCAAATCGAGGATGGTGTGTGTCGTGTGCGTATCGCCGAAGTGGATGCAAATGATCCGCTTTATAGCGTTAAAGGCGGTGAAAATGCCTTGGCATTCTACAGTCGTTATTATCAGCCCATTCCCTTTGTGCTACGCGGCTATGGCGCAGGGACTGAAGTAACCGCCGCCGGCGCCTTTGCCGATGTATTAAGAACTTTGAATTGGACTCGTGAGGTGAGTGTATGAGTTTGACTGTTTACGCTCCAGCCTCTATGGGTAACGTGGGAGTCGGTTTTGATTTACTCGGTGCAGCATTGGCGCCGATTGATGGCAGTTTACTGGGCGATAGAGTGACAATCGCCGCGGCAGAGTCGGGTGTGAGCCTGACACAAACTGGCATTTGGGCCCATAAACTGCCTGATAATCCAAAAGATAATATTGTGTACCAATGTGCCGAGTTCTTTTTAGCTGCCCTGAGTAAGGAGTTCTTAACCGAGTTGGGTAAAGTAGATGAAGGCGTGGCACTGACACTGGAAAAGAACCTGCCCGTTGGCAGCGGGTTAGGATCGAGTGCAAGCTCGGTCGTGGCGGCGTTATATGCCTTGAATGAACATTTTGACAGACCCTATAGCGAGCAAGCACTGCTTGAACTGATGGGCGAGTTTGAAGGTAAGATCAGCGGCAGTGTGCACTATGACAACGTTGCGCCTTGTTACTTGGGCGGCATGCAATTGATGCTCAATGTGTCGGGCACAGTTTGCGAAGCGATACCGAGTTTTAAAGAATGGTATTGGGTTGTGGCCTATCCCGGGATTTCACTCTCAACGGCAATGATGCGTAAACTCATGCCTGATCAATATGATAAAAGTGTCACTATCGATTTTGGTCGCTATTTAAGTGCCTTTGTACATGCGTCTTACCAGCAGAATGCCAAGCTTGCGATCAGCGTATTAAAGGATGTGTTAGCCGAGCCTTACCGCGCCGCCGCGATCCCGGGTTACGACAAGGCCAGAGCCGCGTTAGCCGATTTAGGCATGTTGACTACGGGGATTTCCGGCAGCGGCCCAACGCTGTTTTCGATTACAGATGATTTAGCCACGGCAAATATCGCTAAAACTTGGTTAGAGCAGCATTATCTCACCGAGGCGGGTGGTTTTGCCCACGTGTGTCGCCTCGATGAGCAGGGCACGCGTAGAGTCGATTAATCGTCAATTTAGCTAAGACTAGCAACAAAAATTCGCATTTAAGCTTTAGCATCAAAAGGTTGAGTAAGCATGGAACTGTATAATTTAAAACACCCTTCGCAGAAAGTGAGCTTTAAGGAAGCGGTACAACTAGGATTAGGGAAAGACAGAGGTTTGTTCTTCCCCAGCCAAATACCTGTACTAGACGATATTGAAGCGCTGCTGGCATTGCCATTCGTTGAGCGCAGTAAAAAAGTACTCGGCGCCTGGCTTGCCTCTGAATTAGGCCAAGATGCGGTCGATGAATTAGTTGAGCGTGCCTTTAACTTCGAGTTACCTTTAGTTGCCGTCGATGAGCAGCGTGCCTGCCTCGAATTGTTCCACGGTCCAACCCTAGCGTTTAAAGATTTTGGCGCTCGTTTTATGGCGCAGTGCGTCAATGCCTTTGTCGGTGACACACGTTTAACCATTTTGACGGCGACCTCGGGTGACACTGGCGCCGCAGTTGCCGATGCCTTTTTCGGGCTTGAGAAAGTCAATGTGGTGGTGCTCTATCCTAAGGGCAAAATTAGCGAACTGCAGGAGAAGATGTTCACGACTTTAGGCAAAAATATTCATACAGTTGCTATCGAGTCTGACTTTGATGCCTGCCAAGATCTGGTTAAGCGGGCCTTTGATGATCCAGAAGTCCGTGATGGTTTGAGCTTAAACTCGGCGAACTCTATCAACATCAGCCGCTTACTCGCGCAAATTTGCTATTACTTTGAAGCGGTTGCCCAGTCTAAACAACGGCATGAAGCCGATCCTGTGATTTCGGTGCCAAGTGGTAACTTTGGCAACCTCACCGCAGGTTTATTTGCTAAAGCCATGGGATTACCGGTTAAACGCTTTATCGCCGCGACCAATGCCAACGATACTGTGCCGCGCTATTTAGACAATGGCCAATGGCAGCCCAATCCGACTCAAGCGACTATGTCCAATGCCATGGATGTGAGTGAGCCCAGTAATTGGCCGCGAGTGGAAGCCATTTGTGAGAAATTAGGCTGGCCACTGAGTAGCTTAGTGGGTATTCGTTTATCGGAGGAGCAAACTTCACAGGCATTAGCTGAGTTACATGCTCAAGGTTATGTGTCTGAGCCCCACGCGGCGATTGCGGCTAAGGCCTTATCTTTAACCTTAGTGCCCGATGAAGTGGGCATATTCTTAGGTACGGCGCATCCCGCTAAGTTTAAGGACGTAGTGGATAGGGAGCTTAAGCTTAACTTACCACTGCCTGCCGAGCTTGAGGCTGTGGCGACTAAGGCGATTTTATCCGCCCAGTTACCCGCAGACTTTGCCAAATTGAAGGCACATTTATTGACCCTGCTCGCCTAGTCTTAGGCTAAGTACACATCATTGCGAGTTTGGGGGAGCGAAGCTCCCCTTTTTACCGCTGCCTGCTGGTAACGCTATGACACATTTGCTAAAACTTCTTCGTTTTGAAGTTACTGAACTCTCTATCAAATTCTGCTAGCTTGATGGGCTAAATTATCAAACCTTAGGTTTGATTAACGCACATTGCGCAAAAGCTTATTACAAAAGCTCATTACAAAGTCCATGCAAAGGATCCATTGCTAACAATAACAATAGGATAAAGGCCATTTATGAAACTTCGTCATTCCGTCGCCTGCTGTATGCTCGCCCTAGGCACTTTAACTGCGACCCACGCCATCGCTGCCGTGAATAATCAAGGCTATTACCGCGCGCCAGCCCTGCAGGATCAAACCTTAGTCTTTACCGCAGAAGGGGATTTATGGACTCAGACCTTAGGCCAAAAAGCGGCGACTCGCTTAACAAGCTTACCCGCAGAAGAGCTAGGGGCGACTATTTCGGCCGACGGTAAGTGGGTTGCTTACGTTGCCAACTATGAAGGCGCGAGCGAAGTGTATGTGATCCCCATTACCGGCGGTGTGGCTAAACGGGTGAGTTTTGAAAATAGCCGTGTGCGGGTTCAGGGCTGGACTGCCAAAGGTGAGATTTTATATTCCACCGACACAGGCTTTGGCCCTGCTAATAATTGGATGCTGCGCAGCGTCGATCCTAAAACCCTCACCACCACAGATTTACCCTTAGCCGATGCGGTCGAAGGTGTGATTGATGATCGCAACGAATATGTGTACTTCACCCGCTTTGGTCTGCAGGTGACTGGCGATAACGCCAAAGTATACCGTGGCGGTGCAAAGGGCGAATTATGGCGCTTTAAACTCGGCAGCAAAACCGAAGCACAGTTACTCAGCGGCCAACACGACGGCTCAGTGCGCCAACCTATGCTATGGCAGGACAGACTCTATTTTATCAGCGACAGCGATGGCAACGACAATATCTGGTCGAGTGCGCTCGATGGTTCAGATGCAAAACAGTTGACCCAATTTAAAGATTGGCAAGTCCGCGGTGCGCGTATGGATCAAGGCAAAGTGGTATTCCAGTTAGGTGCGGATATCCATGTGTTTGATATTGCGGCCGCTAAAGACTCGTTACTCAATATTGAACTCATTTCCGATTTTGCCGAGCGCCGTGAGCATTGGGTAAAAGATCCTATGGATTACGCTTCTTCGACTAATTTGGCCCCCGCTGGCGATAAAGTGGTGATCACCGCCCGCAGCCACGTGGCGATCGCGGGTATTGATGGCTCGCGTTTAGTGCAAGTGGCACTGCCGGGGACTTATCGCGTTAGGGAAGCGGTGTTGAGCCAAGATGGCAAGTCGGTTTATGCGATTAGCGATATGACGGGCCAACAGGAAATTTGGCAATTCCCCGCCGATGGCAGCAGTGGCGTTAAACAGTTAACCAAAGATGGTCATACTTTAAGAATGAGTCTTAATTTGTCCAGTGACGGTCGATTTATCGCCCATGATGATAACGATGGCAACGTGTGGCTGCTCGACTTAAAGAAAAATACCAATCAAAAAATCATCACTAACGGCGAGGGACTTGGGCCTTACGCCGATATCCGCTGGTCCGGAGATAGCCGTTTTATTGCCTTAACTAAGTCGGAAATCGGTAAACAAAGACCGCAAATCGTCCTTTACTCTGTGGATGAAAATAAGGCAGAGACACTCACCAGCGACAAATACGAGTCCTATTCACCAACCTTTAGCCGTGACGGCCAGTGGCTATATTTCCTATCAAACCGCCAATTCAGCGCTACGCCAAGTTCACCCTGGGGCGATAGAAATATGGGGCCAGTGTTTGATAAACGCAGCCAAATTTTTGCCATCGCACTGGTCAAAAATGCCAAATTCCCCTTTAGTAAACCCAATGAACTCGAATCTAATCAAGTTGAAAAAACCGATGCTAAGGATAAACCGAGTCCAGTGAAAATCGATTGGGTGGGGATCTCCCAGCGTTTATGGCAAGTGCCTGTCGATTCAGGCAATTACAGTAAGCTGCGCGTCGTCGATGATAGACTTTATCTGTTAGATCAAGCGATTGGCGACGATGTTGCACCTAATTTAATGACCATCAAATTTGACCGATTAAGCCCCAAAGCCGAGGTTTTTGCCGAGGACATTGGCCAATATGAGGTTTCTGCCGATGGTAAAAAGCTGATGCTACGTAAGCACAGTAATGAGAAATCACTCCTGATTGTTGATGGCGGCGATAAATTAGGCGATACGGATAATGCCAAAGTGCAAACGGAACAATGGCAGTTAGCGATTTCTCCGCAGCTTGAATGGCAGCAAATGTTTGAAGATGCGTGGTTGATGCACCGAGAATCTTTCTTCGACAAGAAGATGCGCGGCCTCGATTGGCAGGCCACTAAGGCTAAGTATCAGCCTTTGCTCGACCGCCTGACCGATCGTAACGAACTGAATGACATCTTCATGCAAATGATGGGCGAGTTAGATTCTTTACACTCACAGGTGCGCGGTGGTGACATACCTCAAGATCCCGATGCGGCTAAAGCGGCAAGTCTTGGTGCGCGCCTACAACAAACTGCGGATGGCGTTAAAATCGCGCACATTTACAGTAACGATCCTGAGTTACCGGCTAATGCTTCACCGTTAAATCGTATCGAAGTCGATGCTAAAGCAGGTGATATGCTGCTGGCTATCAATGGCACGCCAGTGGCGAATGTGGCCGATGTCACGCGTCTTTTACGCAATCAACAGGATAAGCAAGTATTACTACAGCTTAAGCGTGGCAGCCAAACCCATAAAACCATCGTCATGCCCGTTAGTTCTGTGGTGGACAGTCAATTACGTTACTTGGATTGGGTGAGCCATAACGCAACTGTGGTCGAGGATGCAAGTCAGGGCAAGATGGGTTATTTGCACTTATATGCCATGGGCGGCGGGGATATTGAAAGTTTCGCCCGTGAGTTTTATACCAATTACGATAAAGAGGGTTTGATTATCGACGTTCGCCGTAACCGCGGTGGCAATATTGACAGTTGGATTATCGAGAAGTTACTGCGCCGCGCTTGGGCGTTTTGGCAACCGACCCACGGCACGCCAAACACCAATATGCAGCAAACCTTCCGCGGTCATTTAGTAGTATTAACCGATGAACTGACCTATTCCGACGGCGAAACCTTCTCCGCAGGGATTAAAGCGCTGGGTATTGCCCCCTTAATTGGTAAACAAACGGCAGGAGCGGGCGTGTGGTTATCTGGGCGAAATGCGTTGACCGATAAAGGAATGGCGCGGGTGGCGGAGTATCCACAGTATGCAATGGATGGCCGCTGGGTGCTGGAAGGCCATGGCGTAACGCCGGATATCGAAGTCGATAACTTACCTTTTGCTACCTTTAATGGCAAAGATGCGCAGCTCGAGGCGGCGATAAGCTACCTAAAAGATGAGCTAGTGAAACAACCTATTCCGGCCTTAAAGGCGCAGCCTATGCCTGCAAAAGGTATGGCCCAGGATATTAAAGCTAAGTAGTTGATGTTTAAGTTCAGTATTTAACTGAAATTTAAGCTATCTAGGTTAAGATGCTTAGGTACAAAGTTAGGGTGTTGTCTTGTAGTTCCCGAGACAACACCCATTTTTATGCCCATTCATCAACATCGTTACTCGCTTCTACATAGGTTTGCATAGTGTTTATTTGTTGTTGATATGCGAGGTGATTGACACTCGCTGCCCTAGCTTCTTCGTTATTGCTTAGATAATAGGCCGTCGGGGCTGAAATCCCTTCGCTATTCCCCATTGCAATGTTTGTCATATCGGATACGACCTGGTATTTCATTCTGGTTTCTTGAAAGGCAACATATTTTTCGATGTTGTCCTCAATCTGTGGCATATCCGGCACGCTGGGTAGCGGAGTTGACTCTGTCTTATCTTCGCCTTGAGCCTCTATTTGCGCAAGCTGTCTTGCTTCACTGGAGATGGTCACTGTTTCCGAGGACGCGGGCGGCAAGTTCGTTTGGGTCGAATTCAGCCAAGGTGCAGAATTGTTGGTATTGATGTATTTGCTTGCATTTACGCTTGCGACATAAGCGTTAGATTGGATATGCATGGCTTACCTCTTTCAAATCAAGACTGATAAATCGAGTCATTCAAGTGGGAGGTATCGTACGGTAAAAAAGCTGGACCTAAGCTGAATAGAGTGTAATTTAAACAGCGCAAAAGATGTTGGGCAAGCAAGCTTAAGCGCAAACTTGCCCTAATAGCTTAAAACTTGATGTGGATATCCGTTGCTAAACTATTGGCAATAAAGCAGTTAGCGTGTGCTTTCTCGTGGATCTTTTCGATCGTATCTCGGCTAACCTCGACACCGTCGGCAAATATCACTTTAGGATTGAGCACCATTTTGGTGACGGCTAACTTGCCTGCATCATTTTTTCCAAGTTCAGCCGTGGCTTCATCTACGTAGGATACAACGGGTAAGCGCTTAAGATGCGCAATCGCGAGGAAGGTCAACATATGGCATGAGGATAATGCCGCCAGCAGGCTTTCCTCTGGATTGACATTATGTTTATTGCCTTTGTATTCGGGTGCGGATGATGCCTGAATCGTTTGGCCGCTACCAAAGGTAATGCTGTGATCTCGGCAAAATTCGCCCTCTTCGGCGGGGGAGGTTTGCCAGTTAACCGTTAAGTTAAAGCCCATTATTTTCTCCTATCTGAAGGACATCAGGGCACTATAGCCTAGCTGTGCTTACTTAGCCATGACCAGCGGCTCAGCGTGGCAGAAGTTATAGTTTAGAGCGGCAGAAGTTATAATCCCGCGCCCAGTAATAGGCTGCCAGTGAGTACACTGCCTGTGACTATGCCAATAGGTAAATGTCGAGGGCTGTAGCTTAGGGTGAGAATGACCAGCATTGCCGCCAGGGAAATAATCCCCATAAACAAGATACTCCCGTACGCCCAACCTTGATCCCGCACGCAGGCGCTTAAGCTGAACATCAGCAATAACCATGCAAATAAGCTTAATAGACGGCTCTGCCACTGAGCCGGGGGACGATTAAAGACATCCTTAAAATGGCCAAATTTGGCTAAGGCAAATAGGGCGAGGGAGAGATAGCTCAAGCCTAAAATCCCAAGTACGGGAATAAATGCGGGCATCATGGTTTAGCTTCCTCCATTGAAGGCGAGGTGAGTTCGTTGGCGAGGGATGTTTTTGGCTCGCCGCGGCGCGCCTTATCGGTCTTGGTATTCGTTGAGGGTTTTCTTGCCTGGCGTTTCGCGGGGGCGGCCTTTGCAATCAGAGTTAATTTTTGACTGGCAAATAGCATAGCGCCGCCGAGCAGGATGGCGAGCAGATCAAACCCGACTAAAGCCCATTGTTGGGATTGGATATTATCGATGAGATTGCTTGGCGATGTGAAGGCATTGAGCACGGGCAGCGCACAGCACAAGGTCCCTGTGAGTCGTAATGCCGTTTGCCACTGACGACGTGAACGGCCAAAACAAGCCCAGACTCCCATTGCCACTAACGCGATAAAGAAGCTGTGAACTTCCCATTCAGCGCGGCCCGCAAAGCTTGTCGGTAGCAGACGGTTTGCGTAAAAGAAGCTCACAGCGCCTAAGGGTAATCCTAAGATAAACATAAAGTTCAACCCTTCAACCAAGCGCAATCCAAAGCTTGGTTTCTCGCCTTTATCTATGGCTTTCTGTTGTTTTTGACGTAGACGAATGGCCCACATCAAAGTGCCTGTGGCGACCATAGCGCAACCTAATAAACCGCAGAAAAAGAACAATATACGTAATAATGGGGCGGCAAAACGCGCCGTGTGCAGCGACATCATAGTGTCGTAGGTTGCCAAAGCCCCCGAGGTTTGGTGCGGGCTGGCATATTTAAGTTCACCATTTACACCGTTAAATATCATAATGTTAGCTTCATCGGTCACAGTTTTACCTGTGTTTTGATAGAAGGTTACTTGGCTATTTTGATCTTTAGGGTATGACACTATCACTTGCTTAATTGGCGCATCACCCCAGGCGGCTTTCACTTGAGGTAGTAATTGACTCAATTGCACCTGTGGTGCGCTAATGCCTGCGGCTTTCTCGGTTTGTCTGGCGGGGTTAAGTTCCTTTAAAAACGCTTGGTTATCGCCCGAATAGGCGGTATCCACAGTCCATGGGATATAGATCAGCATCAGGGTAATAAGCCCCGTATAAGTGATCATCAGATGATAGGGCAGGGCGATAACCGAGCTCACATTGTGTGCATCTAACCAAGAGCGGGCGCCTTTATCCCGTCTAAAACTGAATAAATCTTTGAAGATCCGTTTGTGGATCACTATGCCGCTGATAAGGGCGATTAGCATAAACATAGTGCAAATGCCGACGATATAGCGGGCGGTTATTGCGGACATATAATGTAAGTCAAAGTGCAGCCGATAGAAAAAATCGCCACCGCGACTGCTGCGAACTTCTGAGATCATGCCGCTACCCTCGGCGAGGGCGACATCTTCTTCTACCTTGCCGCGGCGCTGACCTTTTTCCGGCGGCAGTTGCCAGCTAAAACTTAAAAAGGGTTTACGCTCGGATGGGAAGTTGATCATCCAGCGCTGCGCCGTTTCGGGCGAATGGGTTTCTAGGTAGCGCTGGCCGCTGTCTAATTGCTCCTCGAGTGTCTCGGCTCGATAGTCTTGATACACCCCTTTATGTAACTCAGGTTCATTCCAAAGGCTGATCTCATGGCGAAAATAGCTCAAACTGCCCGCAAAGAAAATGAGCAGTAGTACCCAACATACGAGCAAGCCTGCCCAGGTATGTAGCCAAGATAAGGTTCTAAAAAATGTCTCTTTCATCCTACAGCCCACACACCTTAATCAATCCAAAACACAGTAAACTCACTAGGCCTAAATCTCGCCATGCATGCCAGGTTTTACGTACACAAAAGGCGTAAATAATAGCGATGGCATAGAACAAAAAGGACAACATATTGGCGGTTAAGGTACTTTCTAGCCTTGGCATGGGCAGCACTAATGTCAGTAGGCAGGCCAGAGTAGCGGCTGCAATATAACCCGCGAGTAGGGCTGCACTCGCACGGGCGAAGACTTTGAAGGCAAATAGCGATTGCTCTTGCTTAAACCATTGCACAATCTGCACAATCCCCCGTGAAATCAGCGAGAACGAGCGTATTTGCGCTGCTGGGGAGTGCGTTGAGGTTTCAAGCGCAGGTGTATTAGACATAAGTACCACTTCTCATTCCGTGTCTAGATGACGCTGTTTTGGTTTTTGCACTGGGGCTAATTATGGCCACTGTGCATTAGAGGCAAAGCGCAACTGGGTTGCATTCATAAGTGGAGACACTATGATTTTTTGGAGTATAACGCAGTTTATTTAAATGATAAACGATATCATTTAGGTTTAGATGTAAAATTGCGACCCAGCGCGAGTTTCCATTGCTCTTGCCTCTTTGCTTTGGGCATTATTGTGGGGGCCTCTCCTCTTTTTCCATCGTAAATGTTTGGTTTTATAGGTTTGATGGTTATCACTTGTTTAGCTTTTGGTTAATTTTTCTACTGTCATTGTGAGCTTAATCAAGGTAGACAGCTTGTCCTTTTGGCAAAATGCCACCCATCTTTTTACCGAGAGTCTGCCCTATAAACTATGCAAACACATTCTACAAAGGGTGAAAAACACCTGTCTGATAACGCCATTCTACTGTCCACAACTGACCTTAAGGGCAACATTAAATATGTAAACCAGACCTTTTCGCAGATCAGTGAGTTTAGTGTTAACGAGTTGCAGGGTAATCCGCACAACATAGTGCGCCATGCCGATATGCCCGCCGCCGCCTTTAAAATCCTGTGGGAGCGAATAAAGAGCGGTAAACCTTGGATGGGAATAGTCAAAAATAAAACGAAACATGGCGGTTACTATTGGGTGAATGCCTATGTTGCACCTGTGTATGAGAATGGGGCCATTCACGAGTTTCAATCCGTTCGCCGCCAGGCTACACCCGAGCAGATCAAAGCGGCCGAGGCTATTTACAGCGATATTAATCAGGGTAAACAACCTAAGGCATTGCGCAAAGATAGACTCGGTTTTAGCGGTAAAATTCTGCTGGCTATGCTGGTTTCGATTGTTACTACAGCTGTGATTGCCAGTTATTCTCCCATAGTGGCGGCGATTGCGGGGATGGGCATTGCGTGCCTCGCTTGGTACTACCTGATGCAGCCGTTACAAAAGTTGGTGTCGATAGCAACCAATATCATTGACGATCCCGTCGCCATGGGAGTGTATACCGGCCGGCAGGATGAAATAGGCAAGTTGGATCTGGCCTTGCGATTTTTAATCACCGAAATAGGCGGTGTGGTCGGGCGCATGGCCGATTCCGCCAGCGAAATCCAAGAGCAGAGCGTGAACCTTAAACAAACCATTACCAATACTTGGGAACATGCGGATAGCCAGAGCGAGCAAACGACGCAGGCGGCTACTGCGATGGAGCAAATGAGCGCAAGTTTTGCCGAAGTCACAGGTAATATCCATCGCACTGCCTCTGAAATGGTGTCTAGTCATCAGGCGGCGCAGCGCGGCCACTCACGCCTAGAAACCGTTATCGATGCAATTCATCAGTTGAGCGTGCAGGTCAGCCATTTCTCCGATGTAGTGCAAACGATTGAGCAGGATAGTCAGGCTATTCATCAGGTATTAGAAGTGATACGCGCCATTGCCGATCAAACTAACCTATTAGCCTTAAATGCGGCCATTGAGGCTGCTCGAGCAGGGGAGAGTGGCCGTGGTTTTGCCGTGGTGGCCGATGAAGTCAGACAATTATCGAGCCGTACCAGCCAATCGACCTCGCACATTGAGCAAATCGTCAGCCGATTTAGGGACAGTACCCATAAGGCGACCTCGACTATGGTCGCAGGACAGGAACAGGTCAAACGTTCCGTTGAGTTAGCCCAGGATGCGAGCGTGGCCTTTGGTGAGTTATTGTCATCCATCGCCAGAATTAACTCCCTCAGTGATGACAACGCTGCGGCTATGACCCAACAAGCCTCCGTTGCCGCTGAAATTAGTCGAGCTATCCATGTGATCAGTGATCTCGCTCAGCAGAGCCTAGAACAGACCCAAGATGCGGCCGCGCGGGGCGATCAAGTGTCGCGTTTATCGACTAAGACCCACCATTTATCCCAGCAGTTTTGGCAACAGAGCGTGCAGCGTAAATATTGAGTGCAATTAAAACGATTGAAATAGGCTAAATAGGTGGCAGTGGTTGATTTTTATACGGTTTGACTTTTTAAAATCAACCACTTACTCATCTATTAGATGGCGCATTTCTTGATGCGCCTCACATTTAGACACTGCTAATACCCGCTTTACCCGAAATATTTATCTTTAGGGCTTGTGTTTTATTCTGCATGCCCCAAGCTCTAATAGTGAAACGAAAATAAAAGTAATGACACTAAAAGGGACAACCTATGAAAATAAATCTTTCTGGTCACCATGTCGATGTTACTGATTCTGTTAAAGAACATGTCAACGAAAAGTTTTCAAAAATCGCCACCCATTTCCCTACTTTGATCGCGCTCGATATCATTATTGCGAAGGAGCATGGCGAGTTTCAGGTTGAAATTCGAACAAATTATGAAGGCAGTCGCATTTCTGCATCGGGGACGGATGAAATCATGTACCCAGCTATTAAGGCCGCATCGAAAAAATTAGATGCCGCACTTAAGCACCGTAAAGGCCAGCTAAAAGCCGATTTACATGAAACTCCAAGCTGCACTACGCCAGCGATTGCCCACGAAATTATCCAAGAGATGGATTTACGTTAAGAGCATTAATTCCCCGCGTTAAGGGAATAGAAAAGGGCCATTAAAGGCCCTTTTTGCTGTCTTGAGCAAGGCGAATGGTTAAATCAACGCCAGTTGCAGCCCTTTGAGCACGGCTTGGGTGCGATCCCGACAATCGAGTTTAGTGAGTATATTAGAGACATGATTTTTCACTGTGCCCTCGGCTAAAAATACCGCATTGGCGATTTCCTTATTGGAGAAGCCGCCCGCCATAAAACTGAGAATTTCCCGTTCCCGCTCCGACAACAATTCATTTCTACTCACCCCAACACTAAGGACTGGTTTGGGGTCACTCATCTGTTTGAGCACCGAAGGCTCAATTAAGTAGCCGCCGTTAGCGACGGTTTCTATGGCGTGCAGTAACTTGTCGAGTGACACATCCTTGAGTAAAAAGCCATTGGCCCCCGCCTGTAAACTATTGAGGAATAACTCACTGTCATCGAAGGTAGTCAACATGATGACGGGTAAGCGATTGGCACTCTGGCGTATCTGTTTAAGCATTTCGATACCGTCAAGGTTTGGCATGCGGATATCACTGAGCAGCACATCGACAGGATTGCTGGCAAGCTTTATGAGTGCATCTTGGCCGTCTTCGGCCTGCCACAACACGCGAATGTGGTCGGAAATGGCGAGCAGGCTAGCGATCCCTTGGCGAACCAATTGTTGATCCTCCACTAAGCCGACACTGATGATGTTGTTTTGCATGTCCATAGCAATTCCAAAGAGTATTTTATTGATGGTTAAGTGAGCGCAGGGAGTGTGAGGGTAAGGGTGCAGCCCGGCGCAGAAGCATTCGCCCTTAACTGTAAGGTGCCATTAAAAGGCTTAAGCCTTTCCTGCATGCTGCTAATTCCAGTGCCGTTTAGCCCAGTACCACTAAGCCCAGTGCCGTTTAGCTCAGAGTCACTAAGCTCTGTACCACTTAGCCCAGTGTCGTGTTTAGCCGATATGTTGCGTGTCGCTCCCCGGGTGAGTCCCACGCCGTTGTCGCTCAGTTGTAATATCAGTGCGCCATGGGCGTCTTCCATGCTCAGTTGCAGTTGATTCGCCTTGCCGTGGCGCACTGCGTTGCTGATGCCTTCCTGCAGCACTAACAGCAGGGCTTGAGTCAGTTCGGCTGATTGCAGTGGCTTCATCCCTTTGCTGGTGAGTGTGACGCTGGGTAAGCGGCTTATCAGCGCCTCTAGAGGGGGGATTAAATCCAATCCCACTTGGACTCTTTGGGCCCTAACGACGGCGCGAATACTTTCAAGCAGCTCTTTGGCTAGGGTTTTACTTTGGTTAACTTGAGGCTTTAGCTCTTCGGGTGCTTGATGGCTCAGTACTTCTAATTGCAGGGAGAGCGCCGTGAGCTGGTGGCCGAGAATATCGTGTAAATCCCGGGAGATCCGCAGTCTTTCCTGCTGTTCGCTGGCTTGACTAAGGAGGGCGCGGGTGGCAATAAGCTGCTGGTTTAGCTGTTCTTGTACCAAGCGAGATTTGCGCTCAGAAAGCCTTGCCTGGCTACTGCTATAGGCAAACAACTGAAACCCAAGATAAATCACTATAGTGAACACATGACTTTGATGATGGAGTTGCCAATGCAGCAGCACATAATAAATAAGGTTGGCTAACAGCAGTTGTGCAATCGCTTGGCGGCGATTAAAAAACTCAGGCAAAAGTGATGCCCAAATAACCAAGAAGATCGGCAGTAAGGCATTGTTGGCAGTGAGCATTAAGCCAAATACAATCAAAGGCATAGTGAGAGTAGCAAGGCGACGGAGTCGAATATCCCTATGGGGCACTATGTCCGTTGCTATCAGTATAAATTGCACTAAAAACAATCCATAGAGTGCGATATTGACCACGCCTTGCCATGTATACCATGGGGCTTGGGTTATCCCGACCCAAGTGATGAGCCCCCATGTGAGCAGCCCGGCGGCAATTAACAGGCTCTCTTCTTTCGTTAATCGATTTTCTAGCACGAATGACGATTCCTTAATCCAATTCTGCCGACCATTCTAAGGTATCACCGCCCGATGTCACTATGCCAAAAGTCATGTTGTTAACATTTTGTTTTATGACTTTTGGCACCTGTTTTTCATCCTGTGATTTTTTAAGCTAACTCCATCGCAATCACTATCACCGTAAGTAGCAGGAGTAAGGCATGAAACACATGAACTCAACTATGGCAACAACCCCATGTTTCCAAACCCATAGCACAAAAAGGACGTTATCAGCAGTTTGGGTCGCAGGCTTAGCTTGCCTACTCTTGTCAACAGGAAGCATGTCCGCAGGCATTCAGGCACATACCTTGACCGTAGATATAGATAATATTCAAGTGCAAACGGGCGCCTTGATGGTACAGCTTTACGCTAATGCCGAGGATTACACATCAGGCAAAAATCCCAGCGCTTCCATGATAAAGCCAGTGACTAAAACAGAGCACAGGCTGGTATTTAGCGATCTCGCCGATGGCCAATATGCGCTCAAGGTCTTTCACGATGAAAATAGTAACCATAGCTTAGATACCAATATCTTAGGTGTGCCGAGTGAAGGCTATGGTTTTAGCAATAACGCCGGCAGTTTTGGGCCTGCAAGCTTTAAAGACGCCAGTTTTAGTCTGCAGGGCGATACGCAAATCACGATACACATTCGCTAAGGGAGGGCTGCATCATGGATAGACGTCAATTTTTAGCCGGCTCAGCCGCCCTAATGACGACCGCAGTTTGGGCAAGTGCGGTGGATAAATTACTGGCACTGGATAGCGCACAAGCCATCAATCGTGAGCCATGGGCGATTGGTTTTAATGGGGCTGAAGGCGACTATCCACCGCTCACTATGCAGGTTTCGGGTGAGTGGCCAGCGCAATTGAGCGGCAATCTATATCGTAATGGGCCGGCGAAAATGTCTCGGGCGGGTAAGGCATACCAGCATTGGTTTGATGGTGATGGCATGGTGCAGCAGTTTAGTCTGGCCGATGGGCAAATTCAGCATCAGGCTAAGTTTATCCAAACAAAGAAGTTTAAAGTGGAGGAGGCCGCTGGCGGATTTAAGTATTCTACCGCTGGTACTGTGATCCCCGATGCTTTACCCATTCGCAATAATGATGATTTGAATGTCGCTAACACCAGTTTATTGCCGCGCCGTGGCGAGTTGCTCGCCCTATGGGAGGCGGGTTCACCCTATCGGCTCGATGCCAAGACCTTAACCACGCTCGGCGTGAAAAGCTTTGGCGACAAGTTTAAGGGCTTGCCCTTTTCAGCTCACCCGCTCGATGACGGACAAGGTGGACTGTGGAATTTTGGCGTCTGGTATGTTGGCGGCGAGAAACAATTACTTGTGTATCAAGTGGCCGCCGATGACAGCATTGCCAGAATGGAAGTGATTGAATTACCACAGGCGAGTTACATACATGCCTTCGCCCAAAGTGAAAATAAGCTAGTGTTTTATATTTCATCCTGCGTGTATGAAGAGGGCGAAACCTATATCGATGCCTTTAAATGGCGTCCAGAATTGCCATCGCAATTACTGGTTATCGACAAAGCTGACTTTAAAACGCGCCAGTTACACCCGTTGCCCGCAGGATTTGTGTTTCACTTTGGTCAAGCCATTGAGAATAATGATGAACTTTCGGTGCAGCTTTGCCTCTATCCCAATTCGGCAATTTTAACCCAAGGGATGAAAGGGCTACTGACGGGCACTCGCAAAACTAAGACCCCCCATGCCGAGTTGGTGACTATCACAGTTCCGTTGACTGAGACGCTGTCTTCCCCTGCACGCATTAACCGCAGCGGCGTGATGATGGAGTTTCCTCAGTTTGTGATCAATAAAGAATTTGCGAAGCAAACTATTAGTCATGAAGAGTTTGCACAGCAAACTATGAGTAAAACAGTGTTTGTTCCGCTATTTGGCATCGGAGCACGCTCAGAACTTGGCCCTCACTCTAAATCACAGACTGAATTAGATGCTGAACTAGAGTCTGAATTAGCGTCTGATTCAGGGATGAGTAACACTCTGTATTGTATTCATAATACAAAGGACAGCAGCAAGCTCGCTGCTGATACGCTTGGCAACGGGGGACTTAGTGCTGATAGCTATAGTGCGTATTATCTGGGGAACGGCAAGATTGCCGAAGAGCCGCTTTTTATTGCCGCCACTGAGCAGCATGAAGCCTATATATTGATGACTTGGCTCGATTACCACAATGCACAGTCCGGTTTATCTTTGTTCCGTGCCAGTGATATCAGCGCTGGCCCTATCGCCTCGGCGCAGATGAATAGGGTATTGCCATTAGGGTTTCACGGTTGTTTTATTAGCGCTTAATATCTTGATCTATAAACGAAAAACGCAGCCAATGGCTGCGTTTTGATTTCAGGCGAAAGGGGGATTACTCTTCAATTTCCGCATTGTGGTAGACGTTTTGCACATCGTCACAATCTTCTAATGCGGCGATAAACTTATCGAATACGGCCACATCTTCGCCGGTCACTTTAGTCATAGTTTGCGGGACGAAGGTGATGTTTTCGATTTCAAAGTTAATCTCTGGCATCGCATCGGTCAGTGCCGTTTTGACCTTGAAAAATTCAGTGTGTGGGGCAAAGACGCTGATCATGCCATCTTCAACTTCGACATCGCTCACATCCACATCGGCCATCATTAGGATTTCTAAAATGGCATCTTCATCATCGCCAGGGAAAACAAAAACGGCAGAATGATCAAACATATGGCCAACAGTGCCTGGGCCACCGAGTTTGGCATCGTTCTTCACGAAGGCTTGACGCACTTCGGTGAAGGTACGTTTTACGTTATCGGTTAAGCAGTCGACGATCACCATGCAGTTGCCTGGACCAAAACCTTCATAACGGGCTGTATCGTAATCTTCACCACCGCCGCCCTTGGCTTTTTCAATAGCGCGTTCAATCACATGCGCTGGAACTTGGTCCTTCTTTGCGCGCTCAATTAAACGACGTAGTGATAAGTTACCATCAGGCTCTACGCCACCTTGCTTAGCGACAACGTAAATTTCTTTACCGTAGCGCGAGTAAAGGCGGGTTTTCTGGCCTGCAGTTTTCGCCATGGATTCTTTACGATTTTGATATGCTCTGCCCATCTTGATCTCGTTAGCTCAAAAAAATTGCGCCGATATTAGCAGTTTTCTTGGTAGAAGTGCAGTCGTCTGGGCGGGAATAATTGCCAAGAAGAAGATACAGACCGCATTTCTGAGTGCTGGGGGAAATACGCTTTTAACCTCAGTTACATCAGGGGACATGACTTTTCAAAATAATCTCTAATGCCATAAGGTCGATAGACTGTCGATGATAGGCCATTGGTCTTATTTTTCGTCAAAGTGTGAATTGTTTTTCGAGTCAGAGGGATAGGCTAGTCGTATTTGCCTTAAGCTCCTCTGTTCTATCGGTTTCGCTGCTAGTTATTAGCGTGGCAATGTATGGCTATAGCCAAGCCCTGACGGGAAAAGTCTAAGCCGATATAATGCATAAAATCTTAGACCAACAAATGTTACACTTGTGATCGATTGCGCGAAATTGATTAACAAAATAGAAATTGATTGGCATCTATTTGCCGAAGTGCTTAAATAATAAAATATTGATGGTGCTAAGATATGCCGACCTATTTAGATGAAGCTGCTGAGCCGGTTTGTTTTTAGCGAATTGATTTTAAATAGTAAAATTTTTTCTAAGTTTTACTGTCTAAGAGAATAAGGGAGACTCTTGTCATCTAGGTCGATAGCAGCAGGCGCTGCTTAATGTGAGTTTAAAGCTATGCAAGCACAACAAGCGATTGTAACCGTTTTGTATTATGATGCACCAGTAGGGCTAATTATGCACAATGCTGTGCTAGATGGTTTGTCTGTTAGCGACTCTGGCCGTGTGATGATCCCAGCCAGTTTCCGTAAGGGAAAATCCATCATAGCTGTCCTAGAAGGTGAGTGTAAGATTTTGAACTCCTTAGGAGAACGAGTCTTTGCCCAGGCGAATATAGGTTAAGAGCACTTAGCGGTCGGGGCGGAAACTGTACAGATATTGGGGGACGGTAAAGATGATTTACCGTCCCTTTAACTTTAGTGTCAGTGGTGCATATGGTGTCTAAAGCGCCGCTCTCTTCCCAAACTAAAGCCGTTCACCTGTTAAATCTATTGCACTGCAGCTTAGCTTCGCACTTGTTATTATTCGCAGGTGTTATCGACAGACTTCGATAAAGAGCTTATCCGCTAATTGCTGTAAAATTTGCGCCTGTGGATGGGTATGGGCGAAGGTTCTCAGGCCGTATATTCCCATCATTAAGTATTGAGCCCTTTGGGTACTATTGCGTTCCCCTTCGAGTAACCCCTGGGTGGCGGCCAAGTCAAATTGTTGCGTCAGTGCATCCTGCCATATCTGTAAATTATTATTGATAATTTTTTGTATTTCATCATCTTGCTCTGCAATTTCGTTCAATGCTTTAGTGAGCAAGCAAGCTTGTGCGCTGTCGCAACTTAAGCATTCGACGACCAGATTATCTAAGTAGCGCTTTAGGTTTGCGAGGACATTTGCACTATCAGTAAAGAGGAGGCTGAACTGCGTGTTTCTATCGAGTTGGTATTGTTCGATTGCTGCAATTAATAGCCCGCGTTTATTGGTGAAGGCGCAGTAGATCGAGCCGGGGTGTAATCCCGTGGCTTGGGTGAGATCTTGCATGCTGGTTTTAGTGTAACCCTTGTGCATGAAGGCGGTCATAGCACCGCGAAGAACTTGTTCTCGGTTGAACTCTGCATTGCGCATCGACTGTATTTGACTCGTCTAGAAAAATTTAACCTCATTCTACCTAATTTTGAACATACATTCAAAATGAACTTGAATGTTCATTCAAATAATATTATCTTGAACGCACATTCAAGATTGGGACCGATATTATGACCACGCACGCCACATCAAATCTATTTGAAAGCTATAAACTTAATGATGCTATTACCTTAAATAACCGTATTTTGATGGCGCCCTTAACCCGTTGTATGGCGGATGCCGAACTGGTGCCGACCGAAGATATGGTTGCCTATTATGCGCGCCGTGCCGAGGCGGGGTTGATCATTACAGAGGCGACGATTATTCGCCCCGATGGCCAAGGTTACCCTAATACTCCAGGTATTTTTACTCAGGCCCAAATTGCTGGCTGGCGTAAGGTAACCGATGCGGTGCATGCCAAAGGTGGAAAAATTTTTGTGCAGTTATGGCATACGGGGCGCGTAGCGCATCCACACTTTTTTGGTGGTGGCGATGTGCTCGCCCCATCGGCGCAGAAGATTGAAGGATCAGTCCCCAGAATGCGTGAACTGACCTATGTCACACCAAAACCAGCAACCCTGGAGGATATTCAGGGGCTGGTGCGCGATTATGCCAAGGCGGCTGAAAATGCGATGGAAGCGGGCTTCGATGGGGTTGAAATCCATGGCGCAAACGGCTATTTGATCGACGCTTTCCTACATCACGACAGTAACCGTCGCACCGATGAATACGGCGGTACGCCAGCTAATATGGCGCGCTTTGCCCTCGAAGTCGTTGATGCTGTTATCGCTCAAATTGGTAAAGATAGAACCGGTTTACGTCTGTCTCCCGGCGCTTATTTTAATATGGCCACCGATAGCCGCGACCGTGCTGTGTTTGACTATCTATTACCTGAACTGGAAAAACGCGATATCGCCTTTGTGCATATTGGTATTTTTGATGACAGTATGGAGTTTGATTATTTAGGTGGTCGCGCTTCCAGTTATGTGCGAGCACACTATGGCAAAACCTTAGTGGGTGTGGGCAGTTATAGTGCCCAGAGCGCGAGTGAAGCGATAGCCGCAGATAAGTTTGATTTGATTGCTATCGGTCGCCCCTTTATTGCCAATCCAGACTATGTCGCTCGGGTGCGTGCGAGTGAGGAACTGGTGCCCTACAGCGATGAAATGCTGGCAACATTAGTTTAATTATCAAAATTAAAAACAAAGGGTTAGCTAAGTGCTAACCCTTTTTTTCAGCCTTATTTATCGGTTTTAGCGAGGGCTCTGAGGGCGTTGAGTTGTTGTTGGGCAATCCCGAAAATACTCTCGGATGCATATTGCCCTTGGCTTTTAGCCTCTGTCTCAATCCGCGTATCAGCGGCCTTGCCAAGTAATAGCTCCATGGCTTGGGTGACATGGGTGATGGCCCAAATATGGAACTCTCCTTGTTCAACCGCTTCGACAATATCTTTACGTAACATAAGGTTGGCAACATTTGAGGCGGGGATGATCACGCCTTGGCTCGATGAGCGGCCCTTTATTTTACAGACGTCGAAAAAGCCCTCAATTTTCTCATTGACGCCGCCAATGGGCTGCGCCTCTCCGAACTGATTCATCGAGCCTGTGATCGCAATATCTTGCCTAATAGGTTGCTCGCTGATGGCTGAGATAATGGCGCAGCATTCGGCCATAGAGGCGCTGTCGCCATCAACTCCGCTATAGGATTGCTCGAAGGTGAGATAAGTGGTTAAGGGAATTTGTGCCGTTTTGCCTAAAACCGAAGCTAAATAAGCGGTTAAGATCAGCACTCCCTTAGAATGGATCCGCCCGCCCAGTTTGACTCTATGTTCAATATCTAGCACTTCCCCTTTACCCAAGGCGGTGGTCGCTGTGATGCGATTAGGCATACCAAATTGATGGTCAGAGGTTGAAATAACGGATAAGGCATTGATTTGGCCAACGACTTTATCATGGGTGTTGATCAAGGTCGTGCCGTTAATAAAGCTCTCCATTATGCTGTCGTGCAGGCGGGAGACCCTTTTTTCTTGATTGCGAAGCGCTTGCTCTACATGGGGCAGCAGAATGTGATCGCTGCCAGCGGACTTGGCGCAGTAGTTCGATTCGCGCAGTAAATTCGCAATATTAGCGGAGTGCAGTGAGAGTTTTTGCTGATCCTGCGCCTCGCGGGAACTGTATTCGATGATCCTCGCAATGGCGCTACGCTCGCAGTGCAGCATATTGTTGTCGTGCACTATGCTGGATATAAAACGCGCATAGTGGGCTTCAGAGGCATGGGTTCTGTCCATCACATCCTCAAAGTCGGCGGTGACACGGAACAGTTCACTAAAATCAGGATCATAATGCTGCAATAGTTGATAGGTTTCGTAATCGCCAAACAGGATGATTTTAACGTCTAAGGGGATGGGCTCTGGCGCGAGGGAAATCGTACCCGAGAGTGAGACCTCACGCTCGAGTGAGCTTAAATCTAATTTGCGGGAACGTAGGGCTCGTTTTAACCCATCCCAAACATAGGGGCGTTCAAGCACTTTCACCGCATCCATCAATAAGACGCCGCCATTCGCTTTATGTAGACTACCGGAGCGGATCAGCGAGAAGTCGGTGAACACTGTGCCCCTAAAGGTCGCGTTTTCCACATAACCGAACAGACTGTGGTAGCTCGGGCTTTCTTCAACGACGATGGGGAATTGTTGTGAGCCTTGGCAAACCAACACATTCACTTGGTAACGGCGGGGCATTTTCTTTTCGAGGGAGGCGTAGGCGAGGGCGAGTTGTTCTTCACTCTCCTCTAAAAAGATATCTAAATTGCTTAAAATATCCGCCTGCATACCATTTAAAAAGGCTCTCACTTCGGGCTGATGTTTGTATTTGTCCTTCAATGGCTTGAAAAAGTGGATAAGTACATCCTTAGCGACTTGCTCATCGTGCTCCTGCTGAGTGTCGCTAAACTCTTCTTCCCATTCGGTATTTTGGCGGATAATGCCACGCAGTTTGACTTCAAGTCCGTTGATATTGCTCTCAAATTGACTACGTTCGGCCTCACTCAGGGCATTGAAGGAGGCTTCATCGTGGGGCTCGTCTTCGCCCTTAAGTGCGATCATTTGATAATCGCCCTGCAGGGTTAAGCTAAGGCTGATCCCTTTTTGCTTGGCTTCCTCGCTTAATTCGGTCAGTGCGGTTTCTTGCTTTTGGGCAAGTTGGCTTTTAAGTTTTTCGGCTCGCGCATAATACATTTCATTATCAAAGGCTAAGGGGAGTGCTTTGACTAACTTGAGCATGAGCTTTTCGATGGCTTTTTTAAATTCGAGCCCAGTTCCCGCCGTCAGTTTAAGGACCTTAGGGCTGCGGGTATCGTCGAAGTTGACCACATAGCACCAATCATGCAGATTGTGCTCGCTCGGCTCGTGACGATTAAGATAGCGCAGCATCATAGTGCGTTTTCCTAATCCATTCTGGCCTATGGCGTAAATGTTATAACCTTTTTCTTTTATACCCATGGCAAATTCTACCGCCTGCTGGGCGCGTTCTTGGCCGACGATATCATCGAGTGGGGTCAGTTCGGCGGTCGATTGGCAGTGGGGATCTAATTCTTGTAGCTCACATTTGCGATACAGTTGCTGGCTGGTTAATTGAATGGCTTGATTCGGCTTAGTATGAGAAGAGTGGTCAGTGGGCATAAATATCCTTGAAATTTCAGCCTTAATATTTCCATTGTAGACAATAAGATAACATCGTTGTCAATTAAAAGTAGGTTATTTCCCCTAATCTTATGGTGGCGTATCGCTGTGTTTTTGTTTTATAAATTATTTATGTATTAGGAAATAACGATGGTTTGGCCTCTATACTGATAATTGCTGATATGATGCAGTGCCACGCTTGGTATTTTTAGCAAAGGGTGTGCACTGACAAGAACCTAAGATCTGGTGACTGGTATTCATTTTCTGTGTCTGTGTATAAGGGCGCTTTGAGAGTTCAGAGTAAGTCAACATTAAGCAGTAACAAGGCGTTGATTGGCAACTATATGATTGATGTGATTATTCCACAACCACAGCAAGACAGTTGGTTAGGTGACTTAAACTTAGTCGCAGAGATGTCTGCATGCCATGGGCTTATCTTCGCCCGTAATGACTCGGGTCAATTGAGCCTATTGTTACAATCGATAGCCGCCGCGGATGAGGATATTGCATCGATACTCGCTCAACTTAATGCCCACCATGGTTTTAAGCTCCAACAAACCGCCACCCCACATAGTAAAGCCACGGATATCTCCCACACTCAGCCTGTCGATCAACCGAGTGTTTTCCATAGTCATCAAGTTATGGTCTCCAATGCCAAAACCCAGCTCTCGCCGCAGTTAGTGGCTAGGCCCTTAGTGACAGACACTTCATTGGATCCGTTTTGGCAACCCTATTGCCGTTTAGGTAGCCTGATTTGCTTGCCGATCCTATGGCCATCGGGGGCCAGTTTTGGCGCCCTGTGTTTGTACCATAGTGCACCCCATCATTTAACGGATAAGTCACTGCAACTTGCCCAGCTTAACGTCAACAGTATTCAGCTCAGTTTAACGGAAATCCTACGTCAACATAGGGCCGATGAAGCATTGGCCCGCGGCGAGCAAAGCAAGTTACAAGTGCTCGATTTACAAACCTTTATCGATAGCTTTGAGGAGCATATTTGGGTCAAGAATATTGATGGGGTTTACACTATCTGTAATCTGAGTGTGGAAAAAGCCTGGGAAATGCCGCGCAGTGACATTGTGGGCAAAACAGATGTTGAATTATTCGGTAAAGATATTGCCGATATTTTCCTCGATGGTGACAGGCTGGCCATTGAAACTGGCACACCTATTATCGTTGCCGAATGTTTAGATGGTGGTGAGCAGGCAAAACACCTCTGGTTAGAAACCCTAAAAATGCCCGCCTTCACCGCAGAGGGTCAGTTAGCGGGCGTGATTGGCATGACGCGCAATATCTCTAAACATAAGGAAGTAGAAGAGCAACTTACACTCGCAACGAATGTGTTTAAAAACTCGGTAGAAGGTGTCGTTGTGACCGATAGACACGGCAATATCACCGATGTGAATGGTGCCTTTTACGAAATAACGGGTTACTCCCGTGAGGAATTGCTTGGGCAAAACCCACGGCTGTTCAATTCTGATCGCCATGATAAAGCGTTTTTCGATGCCATGTGGAATGCCCTGTTAGAGACTGGTAAGTGGAGCGGCGAGATCTGGAATCGCCGTAAGAATGGCACTATCTTCCCGCAAAATATCACTATCAGCACTATCTACGACGATGTGGGTGATATTCGTTATTTTGTGGCGGTGTTTTCAGATATTTCTGCACAAAAGCAGAGTGAAGCCCAGCTTGCCCATTTAGCCTATTTCGATCCCTTGACGCATTTGCCGAATCGAATGAAGTTAATGATGCAGTTAAAACAAGAGGTGAGGCACGCTAAGCGCCTGAATGCACAACTTGCGACTGTGATTATTGATGTCGACTTGTTTAAGCACATTAACGACAGTTTTGGCCATAGCATAGGTGACGAGATGCTGGTGGAGTTAGCGAAGCGACTGCGTAGCAAAGTGCGTGATCAGGATGTGCTATCGCGTATTGGCGGTGATGAGTTTGTCGCATTGATCTCTGGCATTCAAAATGATGAGGATGCCACCCATGCCATCAATCAATTGCGCCAGGTTTTTGAGCAACCTTTTGTGGTGAGCACAGGTGATCACTTAAGGTTGACCGCGAGTATGGGCGTTTCACTCTACCCGAATGATGGAACCGATGCGGACACTCTATTGCGCAATGCGGATGCGGCCATGTATCGGGCAAAGAATGAGGGTCGCAATGATTTTGCCTTCTACACTGAATCTTTGACTAAACAATCCCTCGAGCATTTAAAGCTACAGAACGCCCTCTATGGTGCCATTGCCCAGGACGCTTTGTATTTGATGTACCAGCCAAAACTGGATTTATCAACCCGTAAAACCGTGGGGTTTGAGGCGCTGCTGCGCTGGAATGATCCGCAATTAGGGCAAATATCACCGGCGGTGTTTATTCCCGTAGCCGAAAAGGTTGGCCTTATTCACGATATCGGCCTGTGGGTGCTCGAAACGGCCTGCCGCCAAGGTGTTACTTGGCTGGCCGAAGGCCGGCATTTTGGGCGCATCGCCGTGAACGTCGCGGGCCAGCAATTACAACGCAGCACTTTTGTTGAAGATGTAAAACGGGTATTAGAGAAAACAGGCTTGCCTGCTAAACACTTAGAATTAGAAGTCACTGAAAGCGTGATGATGCAAAATCCTGATCTGGCTATCCGAGATTTAAAACGGCTTGGGGAGCTGGGCATTGAATTGTCAGTGGATGATTTTGGTACAGGCTATTCATCACTGAATTATCTGAATAAGTTACCGATCCATAAGCTTAAAATCGATCAATCCTTTGTGCGTGATCTTCCCTTCGATACCAATAATACTGCCATTGCTAAGGCCGTGATTGCCCTTGGCCACGCCCTAAAATTAGAGATTATTGCCGAAGGGGTTGAAACCGAAGAGCAGGCGGATTTTCTAAGACAAAATCTGTGCGATCAAGCCCAGGGCTATCTCTTTAGTCGGCCCCAGTTACCGAGTGCACTAGAGGCATTTATCGCCAGTCCTGAGTGATTGCTATGCTATGCGGCTCGACCTTGCGGCTAGTCGCACCTTGGCCAGTCTGTTAACATTGGCCCATTATGATTTGTGGTGATTTCCAATGTCTTTCAGCTCCCTTTCTTTGCATTCCCAATTAGTGAACACCTTAGCCGAACTCGGCTATCAGCAACCGACACCTATCCAAGTTGAGGCTATTCCTGTGATTTTGGCAAAACAAGATCTGATGGCGGGTGCACAAACGGGGACGGGAAAGACGGCCGCTTTTGCCTTACCGATTTTGCATGGACTGATGGCGGCCCCTTTAGCGAAGGACGCTCCAAGGTATATACGTGCCTTAGTGTTGGTTCCTACGCGGGAGCTTGCGGTTCAAGTTCAGCAAAGCTTTGTTAAATATGCGAAAGGTACCGATATCCGTATTGGGATCGCCTATGGTGGCGTGAGTATTGATGCTCAGGTCGAGGTGTTTAAGGCGGGAATCGATGTGCTGATTGCGACTCCAGGGCGTTTGCTCGACCATCTACGTCAAGGCGCACTCAATCTTAACCAATTGAATGTGTTGGTGTTTGATGAAGCCGACCGCATGCTCGATATGGGCTTTATGGATGAAATTAAGGCGGTACTCAAACAAGTGCCAGCGGAGCGACAAACCCTATTATTTTCAGCCACCTTAGACGATGCCATTTTCTCTTTGAGTAAAAATTTGCTGCGTGAGCCTAAATGGATTGAAGTGGCGAAACGCAATACCACGGCCGCGCAGGTGGAACAGCGGGTTTATGCTATAGATAGCGACCGTAAAACTGAATTCGTAAGTCATTTAATTCGCAGTCAAAATTGGCATCAAGTGCTTATTTTTAGCCGCACTAAACAGGGTGTTGATAAACTCGCCTTGCAACTCAATAAACTTGATATTGCCACCCAAGCATTCCACGGCGATTTGTCTCAGGGGGCGCGGGAAAAAGTACTACAGGATTTTAAACAGGGCAAAATCCAAGTGCTAGTGGCGACCGACGTGGCGGCAAGGGGGCTGGATATTGTTGAATTACAATATGTCATCAACTTTGAACTGCCTTTTATTGCCGAAGATTATATTCATCGTATCGGTCGCACAGGTCGAGCGGGTAATGCAGGTCTGGCCATTACCCTATTTAGTCAAGAAGATGCCTTGTTGCTTGAAGAAGTCGAGGCGGTGCTTGATAAGCGCCTGCCCCAGCAATGGTATCCAGGCTTTGAGCCCGATTTTAATAAAATGGCCCCCGAGCCGAGACGCAACAGTAAAGCCGCCCAAAAACAGCGCGCCAAAAAACGCGCCCTCGGCGGTAAAAAGCGTTAAGCATAGGTCAATTAAAGGAAAGAGTGCAGGTCCTTAAGTTGGCGTGCTTTGGGCGGAAGTGTATTAAAAAATCTATAATAAACGGGCAGTATAGATTGCTTAAGTTAATGTATTTATAGGAAATATAATTATAAGTCCATTGGGGTTAGTATTCATGGCTTTTTATAGCTCGAGATATAAACGATAGCCAACTCCAGGTTCAGTCCGCACATATTGGGGCTCGCTGGGGGAGTCACCTAGTTTTTGTCTTAAGTGACTGACGACAATTCTCAGATAATGTGTGTCTTCTGTATGAGCCGGGCCCCAAATTTCCTTCAGTAACTGAGTCTGAGTGACAACACAGTTAGGTGACGACGCTAATTTAGACAATACCGCGTATTCCTTGGGGGTAAGTTCGACAACTTGGTTGTCAACTTTTACCAGCCTGCGACTTAAATCAATCTGCAGCTTACCGTCATCCAAAATGGGTAATTTTTCAGATTTGATATGATCCCTTAAAATCGCCCGCACCCTTGCCAGTAACTCTTCCACGCTAAAGGGCTTTGTCACATAATCCTGCGCACCTGCATCCAGCGCTGCGACTTTTTCCTTATCTTGATTGCGAACCGACAACACAATCACTGCAACATCGGACCATCCCCGTAACTCCTGTAGCACTTGATGGCCTTCCATATCTGGCAAGCCTAAATCCAAAATCACTAATTCAGGTTGCTGGCGTGCGACAGCCGCGAGTCCTTGCTGACCATTTTCTGCTTCGGTAACGTCATAACCTTCACTGGTGAGGGCTATTCGCAGCATACGGCGTATTTGGTTCTCATCATCGATAACCACTATTTTTATTGCCACGTATCTAATCCATTGTGTGGTTTATTAAGGATATTTTGACTAAAAATGATTAGCCAGGAACCGGGTAGTCTAACGGTAATTCAACTTCAAAACGAGTCCCTTGCCCGTGCAAACAATCTGTGACCCGTACACTGCCCCCGTGTGCAGCTATCATGCCTTTACAAATAGCCAGCCCCATACCCGTGTTCTGCTTTTTCTGATCGCCATCGGCAACCACGTAAAACATATCGAAAATTTGATCCCTATGACTTTCGGGTATCCCCGGCCCTTTATCTTCAATGGCAATACAGCAGCGATGATTTGAAACCGTTAATTCAATGCTAATCGATTCTTCTGGCGGTGAAAAACGAACGGCATTTTCGAGGATGTTAAATAAGCCCTGTTCAATCAGCGCCGCATGTACAAATAGGAGTGGGGGCTCTTTTTCCCTGTGGTATTCAAATATGGCGTGAGGAAAATAGCGTTTGAGTCGACTGAGTACGCTGCCAATAATGTCATCTGCCGAAACCCAATCACGCTCTATGCTCAAAGTGCCATGGCCCAGGCGAGTCATATCGAGTAGATTTTGGATATAGCTGTCCAAGCGGCGGCTTTCCTGCAAGATAGTGTCGAGCAGCTCGTTGCGATCAGCCTCTAATAGTTGTTTATTCAATAACTTTAAGCTCTCCGCCGCCCCCATCATAGCCGAGAGTGGTGATTTTAGATCGTGGGACACTGACGATAATAATGCAGAGCGTAATTGCTCTATCTCTGTTTTCACCCGTGCCGATTCCAGATCTGATACTAACTGAATACGCCGCCAGGTATTAGCGCCTTGCTGTAACATGGCCAGAATAAGTTCTCTATCAAAGGGGCTCAGTTCATTGACTGTGGGTTGCCAATCTAAAATTGCCGCACCAATCGTCGTACCTTCTAGTTCAATGGGGAATACACTCACACCCGATGCACTTAAGGTGTCACTCAAACGGCCAGCCGTTTGCCCATGGCGCAGGGTCCAATCAATAGCGGCTAAGTCGAGATCATTGAATGGCGTATTAAGCGCGGGTAAATAGGTGCGTTGGCCATCTTTATGTTGCAGGACAATATAACAATCTGCATTCACTGAACTGGCAATTTTATGCCCAATTGTCTGCCAAAGGGCTTTTTCATCATCGGCGACTGAAAGCTCTTGGGCCACATCCTTTAAGGTCTCCGAATAACGGTTTGATTCACGTAGTAAAATAAACTGATTTCTGATCCGAGATGCGGCCGGACCACTGATGAGTCCAATACAAACCAAAAAAATTAAGGTAGCAATATCATCTTTACTGTTCACATTTAACGTAAATATAGGGGCGGTGAGAAAGAAATTAAAACTAAAAAAAGACCATACCGCAGTTGCCATGGCAGGCCGAGCGCCATAGGTTAAGCCAATACCGACAATCAAGAAAACATACAAGAGCACGAGATTGCCATTGCTGAGCCAAGTACTTAACAGTGCAACGACAGGAAAAATAGCAACCACGCCAATCAGCCCGAAAAGATGACCACGAAGATCCCCAAAACTGGCCTTAGGCTTGATGGGATCTCGTACTTGGACTTGGCTGTCGGGAGCATGATATACACTGACTTCAACGGGTAAACCAGATTCAACCAAACGTTGGTAGAGCCGTTTACGCCACCAAGGAAAGGTGCGTCTGACGCCTGCGCCCACCAATATAGTGTTAATTCGGTGTAGCGCTATGTAGGGTAAAACCGCCTGATAGCTGCTGGTGCCGCGTAATACCTCGGTCTGCGCACCCAGTTCTTTGGCTAAGGCAAAGGCTTCATTTAGCCTTTTCCGTTGGTAAAGACCTAGGGCTTTTCCTGTATCGACCCAGAGTACTAACCAAGGAATTTGCCGTCGCTCGGCGATCTGTCGCCCGATGCGGATCAAATATTGATGATCACTGTTATTACTGACTAGGACTAACAATCTATCTTTGAGCACAAACTCCGTCCCCTGAGCCTTGGCATCGAGCTCACAGAGTAGTTTTGCATCGACTCGCTCTATGACTTTTTTCATTGCCAATTCGCGCAGCGCTGTTAAATTCGATACCGAAAAAAAGGCATCTAAAGCTGAGCGAGCATACTCGGGTAGGTAGACTTTGCCTTGTTGTAAGCGTTCTATGAGTGTTGAAGGCGGTAAATCGACAAATATAATTTCATGGGCTTCATCGAGAAAATGGTCGGGGACGGTTTCTCTGACTCGCACTTGAGTGATTTGTAACACTAGGTCATTCAAACTGACCAAATGTTGAATATTGACTGTGGTATAGACATCGATACCCGCAGACAGTAATTCAGCGATATCTTGATAGCGCCGTTTATGGCGGCTACCGGGGACATTCGTGTGGGCCAACTCATCGACTAAGATAAGCTTAGGTTTACGAAGCAGCGCCGCATCCAAATCGAATTCCATTAACTGATTATGATGATAGTCAATGGATTTACGCGCCAATACCTCGAAACCCGCTAACATGGCTTCGGTATCGGCACGCCCATGGGTTTCAACCAGTCCAACCAGCAAATCTACGCCTTGCTGGGCTATTTCCCTTGCCGCACTGAGCATGGCATAGGTTTTGCCCACGCCTGGTGCCGCCCCAAGAAAAACCGTCAGTTTACCTTTATCATTTTGCTGTATCTGACTTAAGAGCGCATTGGCTTGCTGTGTTTGACTGATTGGTACCACGATTAGAAACTCCTTGAAAGACTGACTATCCAGCGCGCATCACACAGGGATTGACACTGACTCTGCGATAAATCCGTATCGACATAACCGACACTCAACACGTCCTGCTCAGTCATATTGAGGTTCAGCCCCACTCGCCAATCTAAATAGTGGCTATTGCTTGCGGCCATAGAACCTAAAAACAGTGCCATATCTTGCTCGGAAGCAAAAAAATTGCTCCCAAGATGCAGCGCTAGGCTTAGATTCGAGAACAGTTGCGGCCCATAACTGGCGTAAACATACTGAAAATCGTCTACATTTTCGCCAAAATAATCAGGAGAATAAACCAGCCCTAACTTAGCATCGGCGTAGCTTACCACAGCATAAATTTCGTTATAACTCAGGTCGGTATCGTCCTGCGAGTATTGGTAACGTATCACGCCTAGGTCCGTTGTTAAGCCATTATCCCAATCCTTGGCCCAGCCAGCGGACAAGTCGAGTTCTAAACTTCCATCCCCAAATTCGATGTTACTGCCCCAAAGTGAGCCATACCAGCCAGAATCATGGTTTAAGGTATATCCAGCTTGAACTGCAGGTCCTTCATCGGTTTGAGAAATACCGCGAAACGCATAATCACTGATGAGCATCACACTCCCTTGACTCTGCCAAGAGGCATTGCCCCCATGAGTCTCAGTGTTGGCAAGCGCGCCCATAGAGAGTGAAGATAATGCCATCATCACACTCGCGCAGAGGCGCGAACAACGTGAACAAAGAGCCGACTTAATATGTAACATAAAAATTTATCCTTAAATTCAGTAGAATATTGTTTTATTGAGCGTGTTTAGCAATCTGGTCGAGAGCGAGGTTGAGCTTGAGCACATTGACGCGCGCTTGCCCAAAAATGCCCCACTGCGGTGGTTCGATAAATTGCGCCACTAAGGTCAACACTTGTGGTTCGGCTAACTGTCGAGCCTGAGCCACGCGCGCGACTTGCAGTTTGGCTGCAGCGGGTGAAATATGAGGATCCAGTCCCGCCCCCGATGTGGCGAGTAAATCGACTGGGATATCAGCGGCCTGAACGGATTCCCTAGCTTGGATTTCTTGGCTCGTTGCCATCACACGTTCACGTAACGCCGGGTTACTCGGTGCAAGGTTACTACCGCCTGTCGCCATAGGATCGTAACCGACAGCGCTCGGCCGACTATAAAAATAGGCTGGATTAACAAAGGGCTGAGCGATGAACTCAGAACCCATAGCGACATTATCCCTGTGGATCACACTGCCCTTAGCTTGTACGGGAAATAAAGCGCCACCGAGCTGAGTCACAGTGCCGGTATAGACAACGCCGCACACAAATAACAGGGCGAAACTGGCTCTCAATCCCATAACGGCATGCTGGGTTTTAGTGGTATATACGATTGAATTCATTACTGTCTCCTAGAGCATAAGTGCAATGATTGAGTCGAGCGCTTTAATGCCGACAAAGGGTAAAATCACCCCGCCTAAGCCATAAATCAGCATGTTATTTCGCAGTAATTTTTCTGCACTTATGGGTTTGAGTTTGATGCCTTTTAAAGCCAATGGAATTAAGGCGGGAATGATAAGAGCGTTAAATACGAGCGCTGCGAGTACGGCTGAGGTTGGGCTGTGAAGCTGCATCAGATCCAGTGCACCAATCGCAGGCAAAGCCCCCGCAAATACCGCTGGAATAATGGCAAAATACTTAGCCACATCATTGGAGAGGGAGAATGTAGTCAAGGCGCCGCGGGTGATCAGCAATTGTTTTCCGACTTCAACGATAGCCAGTAATTTAGTGGGATCAGAATCCAAATCCACCATATTGCCCGCTTCTTTAGCGGCTTGGGTACCCGAGTTCATCGCAAGACCTACATCGGCCTGCGCTAATGCTGGCGCATCGTTAGTGCCATCCCCCACCATAGCCACTAATCGACCTTTGGCCTGCTCTGCACGAATAAGGGCAAGTTTATCCTCAGGTTTAGCTTCAGCGACAAAATCATCGACCCCAGCCTCGGCGGCAATCACGCCAGCCGTTAGCGGATTATCCCCTGTCACCATGATGGTCCGTACACCGAGCGCCCTTAAACGAGCAAACCGCTCCGCAACGCCCGGCTTAATCACGTCACTTAAAGCTATAACCCCTAAAATGTGTGTGCCACTGGCGACGACTAAGGGAGTGCCCCCCTGCAACGCCACTTTGCGGATAAGCGCGTTAACAGATTCAGGCCAGTGAATTTGATGCTGCTGCGCCCAAAACTGCATCGCATCGCCAGCGCCTTTAATGCCTTGAATACCATCGGTTAAAATCACCCCAGAAACCCGAGTCTCTGGCGTAAATGGGATAAAAGTCGCATCCGTAGGTTTGACGGGCAATACCGCGCCCAAATCTATGGCCAATTTGAGTACAGATTTCCCTTCAGGGGTGGGGTCATCGAGGGAAGAAAGCACCGCCGCATCACGCAACATCTCAGCTGCAATGCCTTTCACGGGTAAAAATGCGGTCGCTTGACGATCACCGAAAGTGATAGTGCCCGTTTTATCCAGCAGTAACGTATCGATATCCCCCGCAACTTCCACGGCTTTACCCGATTTAGCGACCACATTGGCGGCTAAGGCGCGGTTCATGCCTGCAATCCCAATAGCGGGTAACAAGCCACCAATCGTCGTTGGGATCAAACACACTAACAGCGCAATTAACATAGTGTAATCAAGGCTTGCACCGACGAAACCCGCCATGGGTGGCAAAGTCACCACCACGATCAGGAAAACCGCAGTCAATGATGCAAGTAGCACAGTCAACGCCGTTTCGTTCGGTGTTTTCTGACGCTTCGCCCCTTCGACCAGCCCTATCATGCGATCTAAAAAGCTATTCCCAGGATCGTTGGCAACCAGCACGGTAATTTCACCCGTAAGTACCTTAGTGCCGCCAATCACACCTGAATGATCTGTGCCTGCTTCACGCAGCACAGCCGCAGATTCACCGGTAATCGCCGATTCATTGATAGTGGCTATCCCTTCGATGATTTCACCATCGGCAGGAATATAATCACCCTGCAAAACCTTCACCTTATCGCCTTTGACAAGCAAAGTTGCGGATACGGATTCCAACTCACCGTGGCGTATGCGCCTCGCCTGCAAGGCCTCTTTCGCCGACTTTAAGCTAGCCGCTTGTCCGCGACCCCTTGCCTCTGCCACCGATTCAGCAAAGTTAGAAAACCACACGGTAAGCAAAAGAATAAGGGTCGTGGTTAACTCAAAAGCAACCGTCTCGCCATTGAAGAACTTTTGTCCAGTGATCAAAGCGGCGAGTAAAGCGCCCACCATCACCACGAACATCACAGGGTTGCCAGCCATACTCACTAAGGACATTTTCTTTACAGCACCAAAGGCAGCTTGCTTCACGCCGGCGCTATCTAATATTTGAGCAGGTTTATGCATGACTATTTCTCCAGACTCATAGTGGCAAGTTCTAAAGCTTCGCCAATAGGCCCTAATACCGCCGCAGGTAAGAAAGACAGGAAGTTAATGATTAAAATCACGGCAATAAGGGTGAAACAAAAGGTGGGACTCTCGAGCTTCAAGCTCGCGTTACTGTCGGGGCTCACTCTTTTACTCGACATCATCCCCGCAATCGCCAGCGGTAAAAACAGCGGCAGGTATCGACCGAGTAGTAAGGCGATAACGCAACTGATATTCCACCAAGGCGTGTTATCACCTAAGCCTTCAAAACCCGAACCGTTATTAGCAAAAGCGGAGGTATATTCGTAAAAGACTTGCGAAATCCCATGAAAGCCGGGGTTACTGTTGCCCGTAATACTCGGGATAGCCACAGTGATCGCCGTCAAACCTAAGACGCATAAGGTAGGTAAAACTAATAGACTTCCCAAAAGGGTGATTTCACGGGTTTCGAGCTTACGACCAAATATCTCTGGCGTACGGCCAATCATCAATCCCGATAAGAAAACAGCAATCCACACATAAACGATAAAGTTAACAAAACCGCAGCCAATACCGCCCCATATCGCATTGAGTAACATGCCTGATCGCGTCATCAATCCCCCGATTGGATTGAAGGAATCGTGCATGGCATTGACCGAACCGTTAGAGGTTTGTGTGGTAAAAGAAGCCCAGAGCGCCGATAGCTCAGGTCCAAAGCGAACTTCTTTACCCTCCATATTCGGCCCTTGGGCGCTTAATCCCGTAAAGGCGGCGTTGGGTTGCAACTCGCTGTACACAGTCGCCCCCAGAAAACTGACGCTCAATAGACCCATAGCAACTAAAGCCATTAGGGTAAATTTTTTGCGTCTTAGCATTCCGCCAGCCATAAAGACGACGGCCATAGGGATCAGCACTAAGGCAATGGTCTCGATTGCATTACTGACTGGCGTTGGGTTTTCTAGCGGGTTACTACTGTTGGGGCCATACCAGCCCCCGCCATTAGTACCTAACTGCTTAATGGCCACCATAGATGCAACGGGGCCAATCGGAACGACCTGCTCAGTGATAGGTGATGCAGAATCTAAGGTGTTCACTTTTTGCGCACTGTCAAAACTACTCGGTACGCCTTGCCAAGTCAGTAACAGCGCCACAATAGCCGCTAATGGCAGCATAAGTCTGAGTACACCGCGCACTAGGTCAACATAATAGTTACCCAGATTTCGAGCCTCGTCCTCTTTGGCGCTGTCATTATTAAGTCCGCCTAACATTCCCCGCAAAATCGCTACACAAACCGCCAGCGCCATGGCTGGAGTGACAAATTGCAACGTGACAATGACAAATCCTTGGGATAGATAACTGAGCTGAGCCTGCCCGGAATAGTGCTGTTGATTGGTATTGGTGAGGAATGACACCGCAGTGTGCAAAGCCAGATCCCAAGATAATGGTCCTATGCCATCGGGGTTAAGCGGTAACACATGTTGGAATTTAAGGATAAGAAACGCCAAAATGCCAAGTACCAAGTTGCTGATAAGAAACGCCGCACCATAGGATTTCCATGTCATCCCCGAATGGGCATTTACGCCTATAGCCCGATAAATCCACTTTTCAATGGGATTAAATAAACGATCTGAAAAATGGGACTGACCAGAGAAAATCCCTGTCATATAGGATCCCAACAGCCATGCGAGCCCAAGCGCAGTAATGAAAATAAGGGTGATTTCAAACATAACGACTCCTAAAACTTATTAGGGGCAAACATTGCCACTGCTAAGTAGATGAAAAGTGCTATGGAGAGTATTAGAAATATCCAGTCCATATAATTTGTCCTTAAGAAATTGAGTGACAGGACAAATATATGAATTAACCGCGTAAAGTCTCTAGAATGGCAAAGACGAATCCCGTAAAGAATACGTAAAAATAACAATATTTAGCAAAAGTAGGTGAGGATAAATATGCAACGTTGGTGTGTTTAGCAAGTGGCAAAGAAAGGCTGGATTTTATCAATATTTTAACAATTATTTGCCGTTATGGGTGATGTCATAGTCTTCAGAATTAGAAGGTAATCCACATCAACTACTGAGTAAATTATTAATAATAAATAGAAATATCAGCTATGGATACTAGCTGATATTGGGGGTTACTCTGCTAAAATAATCCTAGCACTTGATTTAATGAGGGGTAATATATAATGGATAACTCAATTATTCGTTGTTAAATTAAGCTCTATATTTTTTATTTTATTATAGCTATCTGTCTTAATCTCTTTAAGCACACCTTTATTATCATCAATAAATAATGCTTTTATATCATTCTGATTAGCGACGGCTAACCCTTGTTGACTTCCTAAACATAATAGCGCTGTAGACCAAGCATCTGCTCGAGCCGGATCCGTTGCCAACACAGTGACAGATACTGTGTTATGGATTACGGGTTTACCGGTTCGCGCATCAATAATATGTGAATAGCGCTGCCCTAAATGATCGAAATAGTGACGGTATGTGCCAGATGTCATAATGGCTTGAGGGAAATTGATCTGGAGCACTTTTTGCATAGTACGCTGTTCTGGCAGCGGTTTTTCAATCGCGATTTTCCAAGCAGAACCGTCGAGCTTACTGCCGTGTACGACCATTTCGCCGCCAATCTCTACCAAATAGTTATCGATATTGTATCGCTTTAGCACATCTGCAACTTTGCCTACACTATATCCCTGTCCAATCGAAGATAAATCAAGATGTACCTCTGGCAAATCTTTAGTTAATATTTGATTATTAATACTTAAATGATGTAAGCCAACATAGGTTAATGTCTGTTGAAGTGCACTTTCTGTAGGAATAGTTAATTGGTTATGGGTAAATCCCCACAAATCGAATAATGGTTTAATGGTCAAATCATAACATCCCTCCGTTTTTGACGTGACCTCCTTGGCTATTTCTATTAGTCCTAAAATATCATCCCCGACCGCCATAGCGGAATGCATATTGTTAAAACGAGAAATTACAGAATCTGAACGATAAGTAGACATATGAAGATCTATTTCTGCCAATTGCCGCTCAATATCGCGATTTATCTCTGTACTATTTATATTGTCTTTACTCCAAAATGTCACATGCCAACTCGTCCCCTGCGCAAGGCCTTCTAACTTGGTATAAACTGGCGATTTCTGACACCCTACTAACATAATGAGTAATATACATGCTAATAACCACTTCATATAATGATCCTTTCAATCAATACGGGTGATTGACTGCAAACTAAATTTATATTTAAAATCGCCAAAATGCTCGTGAGAAAATAATTAATACAGGAAATATTTCTAGTCGGCCAAAAAGCATAGCCACACACATCAGCCATTTCCCCGCATCTTTTAAAGTGCCAAATCCAGATGCTGTATCACCATAACCAATCCCCATATTATTAATGCAAGCGGCTACGGTTCCAAAGGAAGTGGCAAAATCATGTCCAATGGCAACCAATCCCCATACAAAAACGCAAGTAAAAAATATATACAGAAAAAATAATCCCCACACTGAACGAATGACCCTGTCTGAAACGACTTGACCACTAATCTTTGTGGTTAAAATGGCATTTGGATGAACCAATTGGTGAATTTCTCGGATCCCTTGACGATACAAGAGTAAAAATCTGACAGCTTTAATACCGCCACAAGTAGAACCAAAGCATCCGCCAAAAAAGCTTGCTCCTAATAACAAAAGCACTATATGACTAGGCCAATTAGGATAACCCGCAGAGCCTAATCCATTGTCAGTCATGACTGAAACCGTTTGAAAGAAGCCATGGACTAAAGCGTCTTGGGTAGCGAAAGTTTGAGTACGAACAAGCTCTATACAAGCAATTCCAACAACGATAGATAATATAAGAATAAAAAATCTAACCTCCGCATTATCCAAAATGGGTTTCATGCTTCTGCGAACTATCATTACATAATATAAGGCGAAGTTTATTGCTGCCAGTATTGAAAAAACACCACCAACAAGTTCAATTGCTGCACTGTTATAATATCCTAAGCTGTCACTATGGGTAGAAAAACCACCTAATGAAACGGTAGATAGGCTATGACATATCGCATTAAACCAATTCATTCCTGCAAGTTTATAGGCAACCGCGCAGCCTAAGGCGAGCACACTATAGAGACCCCATAGATTTCTTGCTGTATCCGCGAGGCGAGGCGTCATCTTTTCCTCTTTCATGGGGCCTGGCATCTCAGACTGATACAATTTTGCGCCACCAATACCGAGAAATGGCATAATAGCAACGGCCAAAACAATGATCCCTAAACCGCCGAGAAAATTAAGCTGTGCTCGATAAAATAAAATCGATTTTGGTAGATCATTAATATTTGAAAAAATTGATGCTCCAGTGGTTGTAATTCCAGATACGCCTTCAAACATGGCATCGGTTAAACTCAACTCTAAGCGTCTATCAAGAAGGAATGGTAATGCGCTCATTAATGAAAATATAAGCCAGAATAAGCATGCAACCATGAATCCATCACGTTTTTGTAGGTTTTTATTTTCCTGAATAGTCGTTTTCCAACCAATAAAACCAATAATAATAGAAAGTATAAATGTGCTTAAAAATGGTGTGATGTAGCCGTCATTATAAAACAAGGCAACAGCAATCGGGGCCAACATAGTGAAGCTATATATTATTATTAAAAAGCTACATAGATGAATAATTGTATGAAAACGAGAGCTAGTTTGATGCTTTCGACTTGTATCAATCATTCTAAAGTCCTTCTCTCTATCAATGATTTGTCTATATTCTGATAAAGGTTTTTATTTTTGGTTGTAGTTTTGTCAGCTGATAGGGTTGTTAGGTTTTTAGCGTGATTATTCTTGTTTTCTTTTCGTGGTTTTTTGTGGTTTTCAGTGAAATTAATGATAGTTTTTATAACGGCAATAAAAATGATTAAACAGATGCTGTCTGTATGATTTATTAAACTGAGATGGTGGCTAAGGTGAAAAAATAAAAAAGTAATAAATTCTAGAAATGAAAGTATGTGCACATAGTGAGTGCCATATTGAAAGGGAATCATGATGGTAGCAATTTGAATTGTAAGGGAAATTGCTATATATGATTGCAACAAATAGTTCAAGGATAAATAGATAGCAAGTGAGTTCCAAAAACTTGTTGATAAGTTCATAACAGGCTTAAACTTTTTTGCTCCGCTCATTAAAATACGTCTTTATGTAGTACAGGGTTTGACTCTAACAGTTGAATAGATTTTTGACGCGTAAAAAAAGCGTAAAATTTTACACTTTAAAAATAAATTATAGGTTAATCAATTGCTTGAGCATTGTTTCGATAAGCGCTAAGTGCAATGCTATAAATCCGTAACTGCAGATTTATTGGGCATGAAAACATGTAACTCATTTACTGCAACCAAGCAGTAAAACCCCATAAGGATATGATGAGTAATGATTCAAACTTTAGGGTTTGCCACTTTAAAGTGAGCTACTTCATATCACCTTAGTTCACAGTATTCTATTATTTTACAAATGATTAGCTTTAATGCACTTAGGCCTGGTTAGTGTTAACCGGACTTTTAAAAAATATTTATACAAAAACTTGATCCTTGTACAACTCTGGTTCGTAATTAGAGGCATAGTGATACAAGGAGTCGACTTATGTACAAGTTTAACCCACAGCGAATTCAGATTGGGATCAGTGCTTGCTTATTGGGAGAGAAAGTTCGCTTTGATGGTGGCCATAAAAACTCTTCCTATTGCAATCAAGAGATTGCGTCATTTTTCGATTATGTGCCCATCTGTCCTGAAATGGCGATTGGCTTAGGTGCGCCCCGTAAAAGTATCCGACTAGTCCGTGATGGTGAAACCATCTTGGTACAGAGTGGTGACGGTAGCTTAGATGTGACCTACAGGCTCAATGAATACAGTGAAAACAAGGTTCAGGAACTCGACTTCCTTGGCGGATACTTGCTCTGCGCTAAGTCGCCAACCTGCGGTATGGAGCGGGTAACTGAGTACAAAATTGGCACCAACAATGGCTCTAAGTCTGGGATTGGTGTGTTTGCCCGTAAGTTGATGGAACGTTACCCACTATTGCCCGTGGAAGAAGAAGGGCGCTTGCATGATATGGTGCTGCGGGAGAACTTTTTTACCCGCGTTTATGCCTATCACGATTGGCACTTGATGAAGCACGAGGGGCTGACTAAGAATAAGTTAGTGAAGTTTCATTCCCGCTATAAATATCTGCTAATGGCACACAGCCCAAAGTGGTATCGCGAGCTTGGGCCGATAGTGGCCAATATTGAGGATCTTGAGCAAAGCGCGACGCGCTACTTTGAAGGCTTTATGACGGCGCTAAAAATCAATGCGACCCGTAAAAACCATACCAGCACGTTGCAGCATATTCAGGGTTACTTTAAAAAGCATTTGAGCAAAGAGCAAAAGACAGAACTGTCTGAAGCTATTATGAAATATCGCCAAGGGCTATTGCCCCTGTTAGTCCCCATCACGCTGATTAACCATTATCTGCGGGAATTCCCGACGCCTTACATTGAAGATCAAGTGTACTTAAACCCCCATCCTGAGGAGTTAAAGCTGCGCTATGCCTATTAGTCGTTGTTTTCTACGCCACAAAAATAGTAAGTGATTAATATGAAAAAAGATTCACCCTCAATCAGGGATGACCAAACCTTACTGCCTATAGGTGAAGTGTCGGCCTTAACAGGTGTAAATGCTGTGACCTTAAGGGCATGGCAGCGTCGTTTTGGTTTAGTGATCCCTGCGCGCACGCCCAAGGGGCACAGGCTATATACGAGCGAAAATATTCAAGAAATCCATGAGATTAATGCATGGTTAGCCAAAGGTGTTGCGATCAGCAAGGTTAAACCTTTGCTGACGAGTGCTGCCAAGTCATCAAATGCAATGGCCGACCCCCAAACTGTCGAACCGTGGGGCGAGCAAATCACGGCACTGAATACGGCATTATTTGATTTCAATCAGCACAAATTACAGCAGATATTAGACGAGGCATTGGGCTTATATCCATTTCAATTAGTGAAAGAAAAGCTGCTGCAACCTTGGTTTAATCAACTCGAGGACTTAGTGAATGAGCGGCTCGATGCCGAACTCATTATGGCTTGGTTAAAGAGTGAATTACTGAGCCGAGTGGGTGGGCGTTATGCCTTTACCGGGCAGCCAGCTGCGGCGCGCATTGTTGTGGTGAGTTTATCCCGTGGAGTACATTCCTCGCTTAATTCCACCCGCACTAACATTTTGTTTTCTCTACTTCTATCGCTCGAGTTAGCGTCGCTGCGGGTATCGGTTATTGATCTTGGCGAGCAAGCCATAGGCAGTTTACCTTTGCTGCGAGGCAGGCTTAACGTCGATGCACTTTTGCTTATTCCCGACTCAAATCATTCGGGTTCTGAACAGACTGAAATGCTGACTGTATTGGAACAAATGACTTTCCCATGCTGGTTTATGGGCCCTTTTGCGCCAACGTTAAGCCTTTTATCTGCTTTTTTGGCGCCTTCGACGACAGACTTGATTGGGAAAATACCATCTCGTTTAGCGGGAAAGGTGAATAGAAGTCGTAAGCACAGTGGAAAGACGAATACCGTGAATCAAAGCGAGCAGATAAATAGCGAGAAAAACAATGACATTAGCTAATGATTCAATGCCAATAGATTCAATTCCAATAAAAGTGCAGAGCAATAACGCACTGATGTGGTTTCGGCAAGATTTACGCCTTGCCGATAATCAGGCGTTAACCGCCGCCTGCGATTGGGCGCGGGAGAATGGCGCGGCACTTAAGGCGATTTACATCGCTACGCCAACCCAGTGGCAGCGCCATGATGTGGCGCCCATTCAGTTGGATTTTATCGAACGTCATATCAATCTACTTGCCCAAGGACTGGCGAGTCTTGGTATTGAATTTGAGTTAATTCAGTTAGATACCTTTGCTGATGAGCCTGCGTTTCTCAGTCACTATTGCCAGCAACGGGGGATTGGCCGCGTGTTTGCTGGTCGCGAGCCTGAGATTAACGAGCAACTGCGCGACCAAGCCTGTATTCAATCGGGTATCCCTCTAGTGTTAACCGAAGAACACTGTTTGCTTAAGCCGGGCACTGTGCTGAATTTATCCGGCGATATGTACAAGGTGTTTACCCCTTTTAGCCGTAAGTGGCGGGAAATTGCCGCCCGTCATGCCATAGTACCGCTGCCTGTTCCTATGCCGCTTGGGCCTGTGCTGGCCGAGCCAAAGCCGCTTTTGTTTAACAATGTCACTAAAGTGTCGAGTGAACTTTGGGCGGCGGGAGAAGGGCAGGCAAAGCGTTTACTCACCACATTTATTCAGCAAAAAGTGCAGGATTATAAGCAAGATAGGGATTTCCCCGCCATTGATGGTACTAGCTCAATTTCACCCTATCTGGCTATTGGTGTCGTAAGTCCAAGACAATGCGTTGCCGCGCTGTTACATCACTTCCCTGAGGTGATTGTCGACGATACTAGCCCAGCTCGTACTTGGTTAAATGAGCTTATCTGGCGTGAGTTTTACCGTCATTTGCTGGTGGCATTTCCCGATTTATCTAAGGATCACAATTTCAATCGTCAAGCCGACCATGTGCAGTGGCGCAATAACCCGCAGGAGTTTGCCGCTTGGTGCGAAGGTCGTACTGGCTATCCGATTGTCGATGCCGCAATGCGTCAACTCAATCAAACGGGTTGGATGCACAATCGGCTACGTATGGTGGTGGCAAGTTTCCTGACTAAACATCTACTGATTGACTGGCGTTGGGGGGAGCGCTATTTCCGTCAAAAACTCATCGATGGTGACTTGGCCGCAAATAATGGCGGCTGGCAGTGGTCCGCAGGATGTGGCTGCGATGCCCAGCCCTATTTTCGCATCTTTAATCCTATGAGTCAGAGTGAAAAGTTTGATCCAGATGGCAGCTTCATCCGTAAGTACTTACCAGAGCTCGCATCTTGGGGAATTAAGCAATTACATCAACCCAGTGCAGCTAAGACACCGTCCTTGTTTGAACAGCCGTTATTTAACACTAAAACGGCTTATCCAAGTGCGATTGTCGAGCACAGTGCCGCAAGAGCAAGGGCATTAACCGTATTAGGCGTGTTGAAAAAGGCCTCGGCCTGATAAATAGGATCAGGAGCAATAACCAGATGACAAACCATGAGACGACTCTGCCTAATACGCTTGTTGATGATTTTATTCAGCTTTATCAAGCTTTGAATAAAGATAATTTGCACCTGTTGGGCCAAGTTTACGACGACAGTATTCGCTTTACCGATCCTATGCATCAAATTTTAGGGCTAGAGGCATTAACTCAGTATTTTGCGAAGTTATACAAGAATGTTCAGCATATTCAGTTTGAGATCAAAGAAGTACAGCAGGATGCGAATCAAGCCGCACTGTTTTGGCAGATGCAATATTGCCACCCTAAGTTAAATAAAGGCGGGCTTATCCGTGTTGATGGCATGAGCCAGCTGAAATTTAACGACAAGATTTATTTCCATAGGGATTACTTCGACTTAGGGCAAATGTTGTATGAGCATTTGCCTTGCATGGGTGGGCTTATTCGCTTGCTTAAAGACAGGGCGGCAAAGTAATGGACGCCGTTAAGCCGATGAAAATGAATACAGTGCTGATCACAGGCGCAAGCTCAGGTATTGGGTTGCAACTGGCTAAGGACTATTTAGCTTTAGGTTGGCATGTGATCGCCTGTGGCCGATCGCAGCAAAGGTTAGAGGCGTTAGCCTTGAATGAACTCCCTGGTGCCACGCTGTTAATTTTCGATATATCCCAGCGCGACCAAGTTCAACAAGCTGGCCAAGATTTAGCCGAGTTATTGGCGCAGACCGATAGTCAGCTCGATTTGGTGATTTTAAACGCGGGCAGTTGTGAATATATAGACGATGCTAAGGCTTTCGATGATCTATTGTTCGAGCGCATAGTCCATACCAATTTGATCGCGATGGGATACTGCCTTGGGGCATTTTTACCTTTAATGCCAAGGGGGTCGCGCATTGGCTTAATGAGTTCTAGCGCCATTTACTTGCCTTTCCCACGCGCCGAAGCCTACGGCGCCTCCAAAGCTGGCGTGCAGTATTTAGCCTCGAGTCTCGCCCTCGATCTTGCCAAGAATGACATAGGCGTGAGCTTGATTTGCCCAGGTTTTGTGGCAACGCCACTGACGGCCAAAAATGATTTTTCTATGCCAATGCAAGTGAGTGTGCAAACCGCTTCTAAGGCGATACGCGAGGGCCTTAATGCTGGCAGGCGCGAGATCCATTTCCCGCGACGTTTTACTTATCTATTGAAATTGATGTCGTTTTTACCTGCCTTTGTGTGGCAAAAAATGATTGCAAACGATACTCAAGCCAAGCCGTTTAAGGACCCAAGTTTATGAAAAATATCGCTATCGTCGGCACTGGCATTTCAGGCTTAACCTGCGGCCATCTATTAAGTGAATCGCACAAGGTCACAGTGTTTGAGGGCAATGACTATATCGGCGGCCACACAGCAACGGTCGATGTGGAACATCAAGGGCAAACCTACGCTATAGACACAGGTTTTATTGTGTTTAATGACAGAACCTATCCACGATTTGAACGTTTATTAGCTCGCCTTAACGTCACTATATTACCGACTGAGATGAGTTTTAGCGTGCATAACGCCCTGACTGGGCTTGAATACAATGGCCACAATTTAGGTAGTTTGTTTGCCCAAAAGCGTAACCTCCTGAATCCACGCTTTTGGGCCTTTTTAAAAGAAATTTTACGCTTCAATAAAGGCTGTAAGGCACTCTATCAACAGGATATTTATCCCGAAGGTAACTTAGGTGATTATTTAGACAATGAAAACTTTTCACCATTTTTCGCCGAACATTATATTTTGCCTATGGGCGCGGCGATTTGGTCTTCGAGCATAGAAGATATGCGTGCGTTTTCGTTGAAGTTTTTTATTCGTTTCTTCCAGCACCATGGATTATTAAATGTCAGTGATAGACCCCAGTGGTATGTGCTAAAGGGGGGCTCGCGTAGCTATATTCCTGATCTTATAGCGCCCTTTAAAAACAATATTCGCCTTAACTCCCCCGTGACAGGTATTGAACGCTATGGCAATGGGGTGAAGTTACAAGTCCACGGTGAATGGTTGGAATTCGATGAGGTGATTTTAGCCTGCCATAGCGACCAAGCACTGCGGATGTTAAAGGATCCTACGCCCAAAGAGAGCGCCATCTTAGGCGATCTCAACTACCAGAATAACGATGTGGTGTTGCACACAGATACAAGTATCTTGCCTAAGCGAAAAGCCGCCTGGGCGAGTTGGAACTATCGATTAGATGGCAATCTAAAACGCCCTGCATCAGTGACTTACAACATGAACATACTGCAACAGTTGCCAGCCAATGCACCGACCTTTTGTGTCACTTTAAATCAGTCAGAGTTGATTGATGAGGCAAAAGTCATACGCCGCTTCAATTATGCCCACCCAGTGTTTAACGAAGCTAGCCTTAGGGCGCAGGGTCGCCGTGAGGAAATCTCCGGTCAAAATCATACCCATTTTGCTGGCGCCTATTGGCACAATGGGTTCCATGAAGATGGGGTCCGCAGTGCACTGGATGTGTGCGCCCATTTTGGTATCAGTCTATGACCGATCTAAATATGACCGATCTAAATATGACCGATCTAAATATGACAGAGCTTAATAGTGGTATTTATTACGGCACAGTATCCCACAGCCGTTTTACACCAATTAAACATAGCTTTAGTTATGCCATGGCGCTGCTGGCGATTGACTTAGATGAAGTCGATAGGATTAGTGCTATGGGGCGAATTTTTGCCAGTCAACGCCGCGCTTTATTGAGGTTTAATCCAAGGGATTATTTAACGACTTTTACGAGCAAATCCAATCATAGTGGTGAAGTGGCTGTTGTCGATCCGAGCGCCGCGGCACTCAAGAGTCGCGTACTGGCGCAAGTGGCCGAGTTAGGCGCAGATAAGCTGTGTAATAGAGTCTTGTTTGTGGGGCAGATCCGCCATTTCGGCCTGTATTTTAGCCCGGTTAATTTCTACTTTTGTTATCAAGATCAAACGCCTTTATATATGTTGGCCGAAGTGAGTAACACGCCTTGGGATCAGCGCCATTGCTATTTAGTGGATTTAGCCGCGCCTAAAGCTTCAGATAAAGTGTTTCACGTTTCCCCCTTTATGACCCTAGATATGCGTTATCTCTGGCATGTGTCTGCGCCGGGTGAGGTTTTAAATATTGGTATTGAAAACAAGTCGATGCAAGAGAATGGCAAAAAACTGTTTAATGCCAATCTTGTGATGAAACGCCAACCGATCACGGCGGCCAATTTACGGACGCTATTGTTTCGCTTCCCTTTTATGACGCTCAAGATCTTCTTCGGAATATATTGGCAAGCGTTAAAACTCTTCTTCAAACGTGTGCCCTTTGTGCCGCATCCAGCTCAGATGGAGAAATAACATGGAAAATACGGCTTCGCAAACCTCAGTCACCACAGGGAAACTGCCCGACAGTATTGCGCGTAAAGTCTTGCTTAAGGCGCTGGAAAGTTTGCCCCACGGCTGCTTGACCTTAGTTGAGGGCGACAAGAGTTATCGTTTTGGTGAGAGTCATAGCGATTTACACGCGACACTTGTGGTTAAACACCCAAGTTTTTATCGTCAAATCATGCTTTCAGGCTCCATTGGTGCCGGTGAAGCTTATATTCAAAGCCATTGGACGAGCCCAGATCTCACCAAAGTCGTGCAACTGTTTGCCCGCAATTTAGCCTTACTCGATAGGATTGAAGCCAAATTCTCTTGGTTAACTGGCATGATAAACCGTGTGAAGCATGTGCTTAATCGCAATTCTCAAGAGGGCTCAAAGCGCAATATTCTCGCCCATTATGATTTGGGTAATGCCATGTACGAGCAATTTCTCGACCGTGAAATGTTGTACTCGAGCGCGCTTTATCCCCACGAGAAAGCCAGCTTAGAAGAAGCCCAGCAGTTTAAGCTAATGACTATTTGTGAACGCCTCGATTTACAGCCAGGGCAAACCTTACTTGAGATCGGTACTGGCTGGGGCGCGCTGGCTATCTATGCGGCAAAACATTATGGCGTACAGGTAACGACAACCACAATTTCAGATGCGCAATACGCCTATGCTAAAGCCCGCGTCGAACGTGAAGGGTTAAGCGATAAAGTGACACTGTTAACCGAGGATTATCGTAATCTCACTGGCGAATACGACAGGGTTGTTTCTATCGAGATGATTGAAGCTGTGGGGCATGAGTACATACCAGGCTTCTTTAAAAAGCTGCAATCATTGTTAAAACCCGATGGGCGCATGCTGCTACAGGCGATAACGATTGCCGATCAACGTTATGACAGCTATCGCAAAAGTGTGGATTTTATTCAGCGTTATATTTTCCCCGGTGGTTGCTTACCCTCAGTGAGTCAAATGGTCGGCCATATTGCCAAACAGACGGACATGGTGGTCTGGTCGCTCGATGATATGGGGCTCGACTACGCCAAAACCCTGAGGCACTGGCATGAGAATTTCGATCATGCCGTTGATGAAATCCAAACCCTAGGTTATGGCGAAGACTTTATTCGTATGTGGAAATTCTACCTAAGTTATTGTGAAGGTGGATTTTTAGAGCGAACCACAAGCACTGTGCATTTAGTGGCTGTGCGTCCGGACTACCGCATTGCTAGCCATCATTTCCCTAGCCCTAATGCAACGTAATTTTTTTGATTAAGCAACACTTTCGTGGAAATAACCATTTTCGCTGGAATGAGCCGCTTTGTTTACAGCAAGATAAATGTGAGGCAAAGATGAAGTCTGTGTTAGCTAACTCTCGGGTTTCTCTTAAACATCAGGGCTTTATTCTCTATAACGCCCTGAGTTTTCAGCTGGTGTGGTGGTCTAGCGTGCTTTGGCTTAACAGCTCACTGCTGCTTACTATCCCTTTGTTATTGATTCACTTTATCTTGTTAGCCGCCTTAGGTAAGCACGAGTATCGCAAAGTGGATTTGCTATTAATGCTAAAGGTTGCAGCCTTAGGAATTGGCGTAGATACCGTACTTGCTGTTTTAGGGTTGTTTGAGTTTGCTTTTTTCCCCTGGTGGCTTGGCTGTCTGTGGCTGCATTTTGCTTTGACCTTGAATCATAGCTTGGCCTTTATGCGGCCTTTACCGCTGATATTTCAGGCGTTACTCGGAGGCATATTTGGCGGGTTAAGCTATTTAGCGGGCGCAGAGTTTAATGCCGTGAATTTACCCTATGGTAATGTCATTTCTGCTTTCGTGTTATTTTTTGTTTGGTTGGTCTTGTTGCCATTTTTAATCCAACTTGCTAATCCCTATGGATTTAATCGAAGTACCAAGGCCCGTAGATTTACGGTATTGAACTCAAGCTGTTTATGTTTATTGGCGCTCGGTTTATTAACTGCGCCTTTAACAAAAGTAGAGGCCAAAACCTCTAGTGTTGAAAACAGGACTCTAGAGTTGACTGATGCCGGTGTAAGGCTGACGTTTTTAGAAGTGGGCCGCGCAGAAATGGATTGGCTGTGGTTTAACTTGTATAGGGCGAGACTGCTGACGCTAACTGGCCATTATCAAGAGGGGCAATATCCACAGCTGTTAGATATTGAATATTATCGCGATATTGATGCTGAAGATCTGTTAGAGGCGACAAAAGATCAATGGAAACATCTAGGGTTTGCCGAGAATGATATCCAGCGTTGGTTGGGTTTATTAGATGCGACTTGGCCGGATGTGAAGCAGGGCGACCATTTAAGTTTTAAAGTGATAGATGGAAAAACGAGTCAATTTTTCTTTAATAATCAACCGCTTGATGTTATCCATGATGCCAATTTTGCTGGCGCATTTTTAGCGATTTGGCTTTCGAAAGACACTAGTCGTCCGAGTTTGCGGGCGCAATTACTCGGAGAGAAACCATGCGATTGTTGAAACGACTTATCGGCCGCAAGCTATTTTTAGGCCTGATAATGATAGGGTTGTTATTTGGTTGTTCATCTGTGGAAGTGACTGATTATAAAGACACTCATCCGACACTGGTGTTGGAATCATTTTTTAATGGGCCATTAAAAGCCTCTGGGATTGTGCATGATTTTAGTGGCAAAGTGATCCGTAAATTCAATGTCATTATGGAAGCCAGTTGGCAGGGGAGTGAGGGAGTCATTAATGAGTGGTTTGTCTATGATGATGGCGAAACTCAAACCCGTGTGTGGCGTATTAAAGCACTAGGGGAAGGGCGATACTCAGGAACCGCGGGTGATATTATTGGCATCGCCGATGGTCAATCTAGCGGCAGTGCGCTACGTTGGAAATACGACATGTTATTGCCCGTAGATGGTGAGGAATATCAAGTACATTTCGACGATTGGATGTTCTTAGTGAATGACAATACCATTATTAATCAGAGTGATATTATCAAGTTTGGCATCACAGTCGCTAAGGTCACTTTAGTCATTCAAAAATAATGCCCCAACATAGTGATTAGGATTTTTAGCTTAGAAACAACAATGTGGTTAGGTGAAAATGGCAACCTCAATTAAGTATTGAGGTTGCTAGGGGAAATTAAAGATCTAACCCGCTTGGCGACTGTTATCGACGGATTTTTTATCGTAATACTCGAAGGGAAACAGATTACGGATCCTTTGCTTCATATTGTCACTTACATTGGCGGAAATATGTAAGCGCACATCTCCAGATTTTTCAGCCCTTACAGTGCAGGTCAATTTTTCAACTTTAGCTATGTGGCGACATTCGCGCTCGAAGCGCTCTGGGATCTTGCCTTTATGCTGGGTCATACGGCCATCTTTAAAATGCATTTCAAAAATTGTGAGCCCCTTTTTGCCGCCAAATATCAGTTTGTAAACCAGAAATAAACCAATCACAACAAAAATGAGTTTGAAAATATCGGCTGTCATAACGCCTCCTATCTTATGTTTATAAGGCAAAGATACTCTGGAGTGGGGTGTTTTAACAGTGCGCTAACACGCAATTTTGCATTGGCTATAAAAGGATTTCAGTCTAGACTTAATTGGCTAAGGAAAAGTAACCCCCAGTTAAGGAAAACGCCATGTACTTATCAAATGCAGACCGTTGGTCATTACTATGTAAGAAGCAAATCGATGTACTCGATAAACTTTCTATGCATTTCCCCGAGAGAAAAGCACATCTTAGTGAGCTCACTCAAGGCTGGCGCCATGTTCAACATCAAGTTCAAGCCGGTGATAGGCCTATGCCACTCGAATTAAACAAATAAACTGACAGTAAGTCAGTTGTGCTCTACGCTGGACATTTCAAATTTCAGATACAAAAAACCACTCAATGAGTGGTTTCGTTGTTTATATGGTGCCGGCACCAAGAGTCGAACTCAGGACCTACTGGAATTATCGAGAGTAAGTCAGTTGCGCTCTGCATTGAGCATTTCAAATTTCAGATACAAAAAATAGATACAAAAAAACCACTCAAGGAGTGGCTTCGTTGTTTATATGGTGCCGGCACCAAGAGTCGAACTCGGGACCTACTGATTACAAGTCAGTTGCTCTACCAACTGAGCTATGCCGGCTAAACTTTTACTGCAAAACTGTTACTACAAAATAATGGTGCCCGAACCCGGAATCGAACCAGGGACACGAGGATTTTCAATCCTCTGCTCTACCGACTGAGCTATTCGGGCAACTAAACTAAGCGTTAGTCAACTACTTCAAACTAAGGCTTTAGACCCTGTTTGTTCGAAGTGCGCGTATAATATAGTGCTCGCTTTGGCTGTGCAAGCCCTTTGTTAGGCGACTGATTAACTATTAAACAAAAAGCGAGTATTTATTTGTTTCGACAATTTTATCTTACTTTGATTGCTGAAAAATTTAGCATTTTGGCGGTAATGGATATTTTGATGCTCAATTTTCTGCCATCAGAACTCAAAAAGCCACTCATTGAGTGGTTTCGTTGTTTATATGGTGCCGGCACCAAGAGTCGAACTCGGGAGCTACTGGAATTATCGAGAGTAAGTCAGTTGCGCTCTGCATTGAGCATTTCAAATTTCAGATACAAAAAAACCACTCATTGAGTGGTTTTTTTGTTTATATGGTGCCGGCACCAAGAGTCGAACTCGGGACCTACTGATTACAAGTCAGTTGCTCTACCAACTGAGCTATGCCGGCTAAACTTTTACTGCAAAACTGTTACTACAAAATAATGGTGCCCGAACCCGGAATCGAACCAGGGACACGAGGATTTTCAATCCTCTGCTCTACCGACTGAGCTATTCGGGCAACTAAACTAAGCGTTAGTTGACTACTTCTAACTTACTGCACAAGGCTGTCTTGTTCGAAGTGCGGCTATATTAGCTAGGGAGTTTCACCTCTGCAAGTGCTTTTTCCCGACAAACAACTCGTTCGGCTGTTTAATGCGCATCTTGGGTGTTTTTTATCTCTTATTCTGCGAATTAACGCCAATTTCATTGGTTAACTGTATTTTTCAAGAAAGAGAGATACCGATGTTTACTATAGGTTTGGGCTCACAGAGCATGATTTCTGGCTTACTTTCTAAAATTTCGAAAGATATAAGCGATTTTTACTGATTTTAGTTTTTAAATTTAGACTTATGATAATGAAAATTATTTCATCGATAGATGGATATCTCGGGGTATGGAGTCGCAGTATGTTTCGAAATAGTCAGTTGGCTTATGGATTGATTGCCATGGTGACTCATTGGGTGAGCGCGTTAGTCGTCATAGGTTTGTTTGCAGTCGGTGTGTGGATGGTGGAGTTAACCTATTACAGTGCTTGGTACAAGACGGCGCCGCATCTACATAAAAGTATTGGGATTTTATTGTTAGCTTTAACTGTATTTCGTTTGTTATGGCGCTTAGTAAACCCTAAGCCCGCACCAGAGGCGAATCATCAACCTTGGGAGGTCAAGGCGGCACATATAGCGCATTTCGCCCTTTATAGCTTAATGCTGGTGATTATGTTTACAGGGATTTTAATTTCAACGGCTGAAGGCCGGGGGATTATGGTTTTTGAGTGGTTTGAACTCCCAGGCTTTGGACCTTTATTTGAAAACCAAGCCGATATAGCGGGCGATATCCACCAATATGCGGCCTACAGCTTGATGGCACTCGTCGTGATCCACGCTGCTGGTGCATTAAAACATCACTTTATCGATAAAGATGCAACTCTACTGAAAATGATTAAATTTAATCGAGGATAATATAATGAAAAAGCAATTGTTAAGCGCACTGATAGGTGCATCTCTATTGGTTCCAATGGCGGCGAATGCTGCTGACTATGTGATTGACCGTGAAGGGGCGCATGCTTCAATTACTTTTAAAGTGAATCACTTAGGCTATAGCTATGTGGTTGGTCGTTTTAATGATTTTAGCGGCGACTTTAGCTATGACGCTACTAAACCGACTGAAGCTAAAGTGAATGTAACTGTGAATACTTTAAGTGTGGATTCAAACCACGCCGAGCGTGATAAGCATATTCGCAGCGAAGATTTCCTCAATACTGGCAAATTCGCTAAGGCGACTTTTACATCTACTGCGGTGGAAGATAAAGGAAATGGCGATTTAGTGATTAACGGTAACTTAACCTTAAATGGTGTCACTAAACCATTAGCGATCAAGGCCCATGCCGTAGGTGAAGGTCAAGATCCTTGGGGGGGCTATCGTGCAGGTTTTACGGGCACAACCACGTTCGCGATGAAAGATTTCGGTATCAAAATGGATTTAGGCCCAGCGTCTAGCCATGTTGAGTTAGATTTAGTGGTTGAAGGCGTGCGTAAGTAACGCTTTATTCTGCCATTTAGAGATATAAAAAGCGCCGAAAGGCGCTTTTTTGTGGGTTTTATTGTTAGGTTAAAGCAAGAATTAATCTTGATCTTTTTCAGGTACAAAACCTTCAATTTCAACGTCTTTCCCTTCGAATAGGAAAGAGGTCATTTGTTCCTCAAGAAATTTACGATCATCAACATTCATCATGTTGAGTTTCTTCTCATTGATCAGCATGGTTTGCTTTTTTTGCCATAGGCCCCAAGCTTCTTTGCTGATGTTATCAAAAATACGTTTACCTAAATCACCTGGATACAGTTGAAAGTCTAGGCCGTCGGCTTCTTTATTTAAATATACGCAATTGACTGTACGCGCCATGATTATTCCTTACTGACTGCGGATTGAACGAGTGATCCCAAATTGGCTAGCACGCGCTCGGTGGCGGCGGCGAGTCCCACTTTGGAAGGATGACTTATGTTATACCAGAGAGACTGGTTTTGTTCCATGACAGCGCCCACGGTCTGTTTATTGCCGTGAGTTTTATCTAAGTTGAGCATCATGGGCTGAATATCTAAATGAAAGTGGCTGAATGTGTGTCTAAAGCCAGTTAACCATTCGAGTTGCTGCGCAGCAAACCCTTGATCTTCAAGATGAGTTTCAAGTGCAGCTTGGGTAGCGAATTCAGGGAAGCACCAAAGTCCACCCCAAATGCCCGATGGTGGACGTTTAGCTAAAAACACTTGGTTATCTTGCATCAGCACTAACATCCACGCCGCTTTGGTCGGTATGGTTTTTTTAGGCTTTTTGCCGGGGAAATCGGTTTGTCTGCCCATGAGTTGAGCTTTGCAATCAATAGCGACTGGGCAAGCTGCGCAGTTGGGTTTGCTACGGGTGCAAATACTGGCGCCGATATCCATCATGGCTTGATTATATTTCTGAATATCCTGCTGCGGCGTCAATGTATTCGTTAGTTGCCAAAGCTGTTCTTCAACGGTTTTTTGCCCCGGCCAACCTGCTATTGCCCCGTGTCTTGCTAACACGCGTTTTACGTTGCCATCGAGAATGGGGTGATGTTGCCCAAGGGATAGTGACAATACTGCGCCAGCCGTTGAGCGGCCGATGCCGGGTAGAGCGAGTACTTGCTCAAAATCCGTTGGAAATAATCCCTGATAATCGTCACGGATCATCTTGGCTGCTTTATGCAGATTACGCGCCCTAGCGTAATACCCAAGACCGGTCCAATGGTGTAATACTTCATCGTCTGGCGCGTTAGCGAGTGCTAACACATTGGGGAAACGTGCCATAAATTTAAGGTAATAGGGAATAACAGTCGCAACCTGAGTTTGTTGCAGCATGATCTCAGAAACCCATACGCTATATGGGGTTTTATCCTGCTGCCATGGGAGGGTTTTACGACCGTGATTGTCGTACCAAGAGACGATACGTGTAGCGAAGGAGGCTGTAGATTTCATCGGCGCAGTGTAGCGGCAGACGGCCTGTTAGACAAGCTAGAAAATGCAACCCGATAAAGCCTAAAACGATGAAAATGACGGCTAGATTCGCTCTCACGGATAATCTTGATATACTTCGCTTCCATTAGTGCTTGCACTGTATGTTGAACTTTGGATAATGCCCTTCTTTTATGATGGTGCTGTCCACGAGACGAGGCAAAAATGAGCGAAGTCACTACCGCTGAATTTAATGAAGAAGGCAAGTATCTGCGTAAGATCAGAAGCTTTGTCCTAAGAGAAGGTCGCCTAACTAAGGGGCAGGCACATGCCATTGAAAGCCAATGGCCAACCATGGGCTTAGATTACAGCCCAACGCCATTGAACCTGAGCGAGATTTTTGGTCGTGAAGCCGATACAGTGCTGGAAATTGGCTTTGGTATGGGCGCCTCTTTAGTGCAAATGGCAAAAGAGTCTCCAGAGCAAAATTTCATTGGTATTGAAGTACATAAACCCGGTGTTGGTTCTTGCTTAAGCGATGCGGCCATTGCGGGTGTGACAAATTTACGTGTGTATCATCACGATGCCATGGAAGTATTAGAGCATGCGATTGCCGATGGTAGCTTGGCCCGTGTGCAATTGTTTTTCCCCGATCCTTGGCATAAAAAACGTCACCATAAACGCCGCATAGTACAAGCGGAATTTGCTGAACTCATTCGCCGCAAGCTGAAAATTGGCGGTGTGTTCCATATGGCAACGGATTGGGAAAATTATAGCGAGCACATGCTCGAGGTAATGAATGCGGCGCCCGGTTATAAAAACCAATCGAGTGACGGCACTGTTGTACCGCGTCCGGATCACCGCCCATTGACAAAATTTGAAGCCCGCGGCCATAGATTGGGTCACGGTGTATGGGATCTGATGTTCGAGCGTATCGCTTAATTTCGAACTCAATTTTTAGCTAATTTTTTAACACAACGGGGAAAATCACTATGGCAACTAATCGTAGCCGTCGTTTACGTAAGAAAATGCGCGTCGATGAATTCCAAGAGTTAGGTTTTGATATGACTTGGACTTTTGATGCATCAGTATCTGAAGCCGATATCGATGCAACTGTGGATAAGTTTATCGATGAAGTGATCGAAGCCCGCAAATTAGGTTTCCACGGCGGTGGTCATATCGAATGGGAAGGTATTATCGCCACTCAAAGCATTGGCAAATGTACCGAAGAAGATATTGCTGCAGTTAAGGCATTCTGGGCGAACCAAAAAGTGTCTCAGGTTGAAGTTAGCGAACTGTACGATATTTGGTGGAGTTAATGCCCGAGTTGGCATTACTTGAGGAAGTGGTCGACAAAGTTCGACCCTTGCTCGGCCAAGGAAAGGTTGCAAATTATATCCCCGCACTGGCCAACGTCGATGCTGGTAAATTAGGCATTGCCGTCACGACTGTTGACGGTGAAACCTTAGGTGCGGGCGATTACCTTGAGCCGTTTTCAATTCAAAGTATCTCTAAAGTTTTCAGCTTAACCTTAGCCTTAAACTTATATGAAGAGGCAGAGATCTGGAGCCGTGTCGGCAAAGAGCCTTCGGGCCATTCCTTCAATTCTCTTGTTCAAGTCGAGTTAGAACGTGGCAAGCCGCGCAATCCCTTTATCAATGCTGGCGCGTTAGTGATTGCTGACTTATTGCAGAGCCGTTTAGGTGCGCCTAAACACAGAATGCTTGAGTTAGTCAGGCAACTCAGCCAAAACGATAAAGTGTGTTTCGATAAACAAGTAGCAGATTCAGAATATCAGCATAGTGCGCGCAATGCGGCTATCGCTTATTTGATGAAGTCATTTGGTAATTTTCAAGGCGATGTTGATACTGTGCTGCGCACCTATTTTCATTATTGCGCCTTGAAGATGAATTGTGCTGACTTGTCTAAGGCCATGTTGTATTTGGCGAATCGTGGCAAAACTGTGGATGGCACTGAGCTGATTTCTCAGGTGCAAACTCGGCAGCTTAATGCCCTGTTGGCCACCTCGGGCTTATACGATGGCGCGGGTGAATTTGCTTATCGTGTCGGTATGCCGGGAAAGAGTGGTGTTGGTGGCGGGATTATTGCGGTTATCCCTGGCGAGTTATCCATATGTGTCTGGTCTCCTGAACTCGATAATCAAGGTAACTCCCTTGCGGGTACGGCCATGCTCGAGCATCTAAGCCAGCGTCTTGGTCGATCTATTTTCTAGTTCTACCTCTTGTTTTAATTAGCACTAGTAGGCTAAAAGTTAGTGAATTTCACTACTGACTTTTTAGTGCTAATTTAATAAGCAACTAATTATCAATACCTTAAATAGTTGGCATGTCTTCTGCTATTCATCTTTCAGTTGTTAAATTTTATCGATCTTCATATCAAAGGATGACCAAAAATGAAAATAAATAAACTGATGATGGGTTTAGCTGTGTCGGGGATGATTTTCACTGTATCTGCTATACAACTCGCCCAAGCGAAAACTGAGCTAGATACCGACGACCGCTGTGACGTGTCTTTAAATTATGATGTGAAGATCGAACCTAAAAAATTAGTTATGAGCGAGAAGGGTACTGAGAAGTATCGCATCGAAGCCGATAAGTTATTTGTAGAAGGCAAACAAGTCGATTTAACCGATAAGCAAAAAAAGTTAGTGACTCAATATGCCGATGAAGTATCGACTCAAGTGCCAGAAGTGATTGAACTTGTGAATGAAGCTGTTGCTCTTGCTTCCCAAGCTGTGAGCATGGCCTTAACCCCTCTAATGGGTGATGCGGCCGGTGCCAAATTTGATGAAATGATGGCCGGTGTGCAAAAACGGGTTGATTCAGTGGCCTATAAACATGGCGATAGTTTCTATTTAGGTGCAACGGAAGACTCGATGCAGACTACATTTAACGATGAATTCGAGCAGGAAATGGAGCAAATTGTTCAGAATTCAGTTGGCACTATTATGATGACCATAGGTGGCCAAATCATGTCCGGCGACGGTGAGAACTTTGAAGCCAAGATGGATGCCTTTTCCAAAAAAATGGATAACCTTGGCCAAGATATAGAGCAACAAATTGAGGCGCAATCTAAGGGAATAGAAGAAAAAGCCGACCGTTTGTGCGGCCGATTTGAAGAGCTGTTAGTGCTTGAAAACCAATTGCGCAAGGAAGTACCTGAATTAGCCTCCTACGCCTTGACACAAAATGCATCCGGTGAGCTACGTCAATGACAGTTCTGTGAGTGACCATTCACTTTAAGCCCCGACTTTGAAACCCAAAGCCCTAGCTACGGTAATCGTACTAGGGCTTTGACGTTATAGGGGAATATTTGAATTGATATGAGCTATACGCTGGCGCTTGCGGCTATTTAGCATGGAATGTTACAGTCTAAAGACTAATGTTTGATATACTCTTAAAATATAATGAAAAGCTGGCAATTCAGTCAGATAAAATACTCTACTTCAGCGGACTTTTTCGGTCTAAACCTCTGCAATAACCACATTTTTCCATGGGATGTTGATGCAAAGGTTGAGTATGCAACTGTTTTATGCTGCATTCCTATGTTATACCGAAAGTTAATATCATTGTCGTAAACTGCTTAAGGCGACTTTCAATGTTAGAACTGTTAGAACCTATTGCGATTTTTACTCATGTGGCCAGAGCTGGTAGTTTTAGCGCCGCCGCAAGAAGGCTTGGGATCTCTAAGTCTAAGGTCAGTACGCAGGTAGCCGATCTTGAACATAGACTCGGTGTTCAATTAATCCAACGTACCACTCGAAGCTTAAGTCTGACTGAAGCTGGACACTTGTTATATCTGCAAGGAGAAGAGCTACTGCGTGATGCGGAGCAGGCTATTGCAAGTGTTCACAATTTGAACGATGCCACCCGTGGCGTGCTAAAGGTGGGTATATCCCAGTCTTTTGGTGCAATGCATATTATTCCAGCCTTACCATCCTTTATGGCGAAACATCCAGAGCTAGAGTTGCAGGTGAGTTTACTCGACCATAAGGTGGATGTGGTGAGTGAAGGTCTTGATTTACTGCTGACTATGTCAGAGCAATTGCCTTTAGGAATGGTGGCAAGACCCTTAATGAAGTGCCAATTTCTCCTCGTTGCTTCCCCTGATTATGTCGCCAAACATGGGGAGCCGACTCGCCCTGAGCAATTGGTTGATCATAATTGTTTAGTCTACCAAGGCGAGTGGCATGAACACAGTATGTGGCAATTTAGGAAGGGAGATGACTACTGTGAAATCGGGGTGTCTGGGAATTTCAGGGTCGATAATGCCCCAGCATTAAAATCGGCGGCGATTAGTGGCCTAGGTATAGTGTATTTAGCCAGCTATTTGATGGAAGATGAAATTACTAAGGGGACCTTAGTGCCCTTGTTAAAGGATTGGCAATTGACCCACCACTTGCCTTTGCAAGCGGTTTATCCGCGCCGTAAGCATCTCGCACCTAAGGTCAGCGCTTTTATCGAATTTATTAAAGATCACATTGGAAACCCGCCCTATTGGGATATTCCCTATGCTGAACTCTTTAGCAAGCGTCAGTAAAAGTGAAAACATTGTTCTCAAAAACGACCTTGTGTAGATCTTGTTGGTTTTTGATGTGAATTTAAACTTTAAAATCAATCGCTTGCATTTTATTTGCACCTGTATTTGCGTTCGGTTTTTTAGGCTTTACTAAAGCATAAGTATTAAGTGTGCTTGAACTTTGTTCTTATTTGAATACAATGGCGACAGCTGATTTGGAATGACCTGAGTCCTATACTGATATTGGAAATGACCCCTTTTAATATGAGTGTACAGGTCGGCAGAAATGCAGTTCTAGATCACCGCCAGCAGAAGTTTTCGAACTAAAACAATGTTGGCTTTTAAACCATCATCCTAGTTTTTGGTTTACCTCAGCCCTATAGCTGAGGTAATTTTTTTCTGGTGGTTTATTTTGGGACAAGTTTTTGTCTCTCTGTACCCTAAAGTCACATCGAGTATTAAGCCTTTGAAATTAATACATCAAATATAGTGACCCACAGTGAGATAGGGTTTTATTACGCAGGTAATAAATCCAATAAAAAAGCCACGACTCCGTGGCTTTTTTATTGGGCGTTATTCGTCCCGTCCAAGGTACACAGGAGGCACTTTTCTAATACCCCCTTTATCGTTGAATTATCAAGCCTTATTGATATTGGCAATCCATTGATCAACTTGCTCTTCGAGTACATCGAGTGGCAATGCACCGTTGGCTAGCACTAAGGTATGGAAGTCCCTAATGTCAAACTTATTACCGAGTTGCTGCTGCGCTTTATGCCTTAATTCCAACAGTTTTATCATACCCACTTTATAGGCTGTCGCCTGGGATGGCATAACGATATGGCGTTCAACCATTTTCACCGCATCGGATTCAGCATTGGGTGTATTATCCACGTAATAGGCTATGCCTTGCTCGCGGGTCCACTTCTTAGCGTGGATACCTGTATCAACCACTAAGCGACATGCACGCCATAACTCCATGGCTAGACGCCCAAAGTCAGAGTAAGGGTCGGCATAGAGCGCCATTTCTTTCGGGAAAGATTCGCTATATAGACCCCAGCCCTCGATATACGCGGTATAGCCACCAAACTTACGGAATTTAGGAATATTTTGCAGTTCTTGGGATATGGCGATCTGCATATGATGCCCCGGGATCCCTTCGTGGTAGGCCAGTGCTTCCATTTGGTATTTGGGCATGGCTTTCATATCATATAGATTTGCGTAATAGCTACCTGGACGCGAACCATCCGGAGCAGGTTGCTCATAGAAGGCTTTGCCAGCGGATTTTTCCCTAAAGGCTTCGACTGATTTTACGATCATCGGCGCTTTGGGTTTGACTTTAAACACTTCATCTAAGCGGGACTGCATATTATCGATGAGTTTAGTCGCATCGGCTAAATAGGCGGCTTTACCTTCGGCGGTATTAGGGTAGTAAAACTGAGGATCGTCGCGCATAAAGCTAAAGAATTGCTGTAAATCGCCTTTAAAATTGACCTTCTCCATAATGGCACGCATTTCATCATGGATGCGTTTAACTTCAGCGAGTCCCAATTTATGGATTTGCTCGGCGGTCATATGGGTTGTGGTAGTACGGGCTAATGCATTGTTATAGAAGGTAGCACCATCGGGCAGCTTCCATACGCCATCCCGTGTATCGGCTTTGGCTTCTAGGGTTTTTATATAGGAGATAAGCGTTTTATAGGCTGGTTCAACCTGATTCACAAGGGCTTTTTCCGCTTGGGCTATCAGTGCTTGTTTTTCTGTGTCTTGAATCTCTAATGCTGTGACTTTTCGACGAAAATCTGCCAATAGGACGCTGTCATCACCGTTATCGAAGGGCGCGCCTTTAATAATGTTTTGGCTATCTGAAATCACATAAGCGAATACGAACTTAGGCGCGATAATGCCTTTGTCTGCGCGAACTTTTAATGCTGTCTGTAATTGACTTAAGCGTTTTTGAACGCCATTTAAGCGACTGATATAGGCCTTAGCATCTTCGATATTGGTGATTTGGTGTTGATTAATTAAGAAGGAGGCGACCATAGAATGGCCACCACGCATTTGATTTACAGGGTAATTATGATAACGCCATTGGTAATCATCGATATCGTTTTGCAGGTTTTGCACTAGCAGTTTTAGACTTAGGTTCGTTTGAGGATCTAATTTGGTAGCGTCGAGTTGCTGCACTGCCGCAAGTTGTTTCTTGGTGCGGGCAAGTTCGATAGCATCGGCTTCATCACCCATATCATCCCATTTATCATAGTCTTGTTTAATCCCCATATAGGTTTGTGAAATGGGGCTTGCCATGATGTTTTCCATAAAAATGGTTTCGAACAGGGCGTTGGCTTTTTCTGATTCAGTTTGGATGACAGCATTTACGGGCTCACTTGGACTATTTAAGGCGGGTGAGGTTGGGGCTGCATATGCGGGGGTAAACAATAGGGCCGAAAGGGTGAGTGCGACTAAGCTGATTTTCGTTTTTATAGGCATGGTCAGGCTTCCTAGGTTGAGTTAAGTCAATTCTAAAGAAGCAAAGTAAAAATGTATGAATATTAATGTTAGAAAATGTGTTAGCAGCAATAGGTTGAAAAGCCACTATTTTGTGCTAACACATTATTTATATTTGAATTTTAACTGTTCGTTCAACAGAATTGAGTCAGTAAATCATTCACAAACATATGGCCTTTACTGGTTAATTGCCAGTGTTCGGTTGATTCTGTGAGCAAACCCCGTTGTTTGGCTTTTTTCATCCCGTCATTCAAGGTATCTCGGTGCAACCCGGTCCTTTGCTCAAATTCTTGCTTAGGGATAGGAGTCATCAGGCGCAGACGGTTCATCAAATATTCGAGGGCACGATCTTCCTCGGCAACATCCGTTTGCTCTGCCAGATATGTGCTGGCACTCAGATATCCCTTGGGATGTTTAATTTTTACCGTGCGTATGATGCGGTTTTCCTCTGGTAGCGTCACTTTGCCATGGGCACCGCAGCCTATGCCTAAATAATCCCCAAATTGCCAGTAGTTAAGGTTATGCCGGCATTGGTAACCGGGTTTAGCGTAGGCGGATATTTCGTATTGCTCATAGCCTAAGGCCGCCAGCTTTTGTTGACCTTGCTCATAGATATGCCACAGATCTTCGTCATCGGGCAGTTGTGGCGGTTTTGAGTGGAATAGGGTGTTTGGCTCAATCGTTAACTGATACCAAGATAAATGCGGTGGATTGAGCGCCGCAGCGGTGTCGATATCTGCCATGGCTTCAGCAAAACTTTGGTTGGGTAATCCATGCATTAAATCGAGATTAAAACTCAAATATCCCGCTTGACTGGCTTTCTGGGCGGCGACTTGTGCCTCGTTTTGATCGTGAATGCGACCGAGTAAGTTGAGCTTATCCTTAGAAAAACTCTGCACTCCGATGGATAAACGGGTGACACCGGCCGCACGATAAGCACTGAAGTCATCGTGTTCTAGGGTGCCTGGGTTGGCTTCCATGGTGATTTCGATATCGTCACTAAAGGGAATAAGTGCATTGGCACCATCGAGTATGCGCTTGATTTGCGAGGCATCGAATAATGAAGGTGTGCCGCCACCAATAAAAATAGTGTGGATTTTCCGGCCTTGGACTAGATATAAGTCTTGGCGTAAGTCTTCCAGCAGCGCAGCAACATAGGCTTGCTGTGGCAGCTCACCATTTTGGCCGTGGGAGTTAAAGTCGCAGTAGGGACACTTTTGCACACACCAGGGAATATGGATATACAGGCTGAGTGGTGGCAGGTCGAGCTTGATCGCACTAGTCATGGCAGTTGGCGACATTATTGTGCATTCCCGCCAGTTAATACGCCTTGGATTTGCATCGCGGCTAAGAGTTGCACTAGGGCTTTGCCGCGATGGCTTAAGGCATTTTTCTCATCACTGCTCAGCTGCGCCGCGCTACATTGATGATGTTCAGGGATAAAAATCGGATCATAGCCGTGACCATTCTCACCACGTTGTTCGAAGCCTATTTGTCCTTCCCAAGAGGCTTGGCAAATGATGGGCGTAGGGTCTTTTGCATGGCGCATATAGACTAAAACACATTGGAACCTTGCGGTGCGTGGCGCAGGCTGGTCTTTTAATGTCTCAAGTAGTTTCAATACGTTGTCTTGATCTTTAGCATTTTCGCCCGCGTAGCGAGCCGAATAAATACCAGGAGCGCCTTGGAGTGAGTCCACTTCCAAGCCTGAGTCGTCCGCAATCGCGGCAAGGCCTGTGATTTCGGCGGCATGTCTTGCCTTGATAATGGCGTTTTCCACAAAGGTTGTGCCGGTTTCCGCAACTTCACTGACGTTGAATTGATTCTGCGGCAGCACTTTTACACCATAAGCGGCGAGCATTTGATCGAATTCGGCGAGTTTGCCTTTGTTACCACTGGCGAGGACAATTTGTTGCATGGAATACCTATATCATTGAGCGACAATTACTGCGGCAATGATACCCAAGCTCAGTGTTAAAGGATAGCGAAAGGGGCCGGACGATGGGGTTTTACATCGTCCGAACCGGGGTTGTTGAGGGGCTATTATTCGACGTAAAATTTTTGCTTAAACTGCAAGTTGGTATTCAGTTCATTACCGTGTTTGATGGCGATATTGAAGTTGATCTCTTGATCGTCTCGGTAAGGCACTTCTGCAATATAGTAAATGGCATTGCCTTCGCGGATTTCCTTAAACTTCAAGTCAATACGTGCATCTAACAGGTTGTTAGCGACGCCAGTAATTTCAACTGGAACCGCAGGCGAGCCCGTTGCGCTCGTATCTAATACGGCGATATTGATGATCCCCCTATAGCTACTGCGTTCAATGCCGTAGGACTTAGCTATGCTAGGCGTTAAAAATGTGCTGCCTAATGCCATGTAATGAATATCAAAATTACCGACGGTTTCTTTTTGTTCGGCGTTTGCTACGCCGCATAGACTTGCGGTTAACGCAAGCATTACGAGGAGGTGACGAAACATGATTGGATACCTTCATATTAGGGGTTTCTTGAGTATAGGTCGCAGGGCCTATGGCTTCCAAAGGAATTTTTACTAATGCATATGCGTGTGCTTATTCGATCAAGGCATTGACTTCGGGTGGAATAAGTTTTGGCGCAATTATGCGGACTTGTTTGTGGCGACCAAGTTCACCCTTTAGGATTTGAACATCGCTTTTAGGAACTTTAAACGCTTTAGCTAAATATTTGCTCAAGTGCGCATTCGCCTTGCCATCGATAGGCGGTGCTGTGATGGCGACTTTGAGTTCATCGCCATGCAGCCCCACTATCTGATCTCGACTCGCCTTAGGTTGAATATACAGATTAAGCAGCAGGTCGCCCTGCTGCAAAATAATGGCATTCATCAAATGATTGCCCAGTAAGGCACATATTGAGCGAGCAGCATGTTGATAAAGTTCATGCCAATAATAACAACCATGACGGACAAATCTAACCCGCCGATAGGGGGGATAATACGTCTAACGGGGGCCAAAACAGGCTCTGTTAGTTGGTCCATAATCATCACTATTGGGTTATAGCCTTGATTAAACCAGCTTAAAATGGCGCGAATAATCAACATCCAAAAGAGCAGTACTCCCGCTTTTTTTACCACAGACACTAAGGCAAATACGAGAAACAGTAGGATATCGAAGCCACCGCCAGCAATAAGGCTTATAAGCAATAATTTTGTAATCACAACGAGCAGGGCGAGTACAAAGGAGGCGGTATCGAATCGTCCCATAGAAGGAAGCACTCGGCGCATTGGGGCGATAAGGGGATGGGTGGCCTTTACGATAAACTGACTGAAAGGATTGTAAAAGTCGGCTCTCGCTAATTGTAGCCAGATCCGTAATATCACCACCATTAAATACAAATCAAAGAATGTGTTGATTAAAAAGGTTAATGCATTCATCGAGATTTCTGCCTATGTGAGTTCGATAAAAAAGCTTAAAGCTAAAATGTTGCGGCCATTTCCTCTGCACGGTTAATGCAATTTTCCATGGCTTTTTTGACTAATCCCCGCATATCAGCGGCTTCAAATGTCGCAATGGCTTGGGCAGTGGTTCCGCCCTTTGATGTCACATTTTCCCTTAGATTACCAAGGGTAAGATCCGGGTTTTGCTTTGCCATCATAGCAGCGCCGAGGGCAGCTTGCTGCACTAAACTTCTGGCTTTTGCTTCATCCATCCCCATTTGTTTACCCGCATCTATCATAGACTCCATCAGCAGGAAGAAATACGCAGGTGAACTGCCCGCAAGTGCGATCACTTTATTAATGTCCGCTTCTTCATTCACCCAAACGATGTCGCCACCACTTGACATGAGACGCTCACAGATGGCGGTCTGCGCTGCAGACAGAGGTTGAGGTGCAAAGAGTCCTGTCATCCCCACACCGATTTGCATGGGGGTATTTGGCATTGCACGGACAAGCGTCACGGGCTGTGCTAGGTATTCGCTGTAACGGCTCGCCTTAATACCTGCCGCAATAGTGATGACTAACTTCTTAGACATATCCACAGTTTGCAGGGCTTCGCACACTTGCTGCATCAACTGCGGTTTCACCGATAACACTATAACATCTGCATTTTTCGCGGCGATTAGATTATCTTGAGACACTAACACCCCAAAATCGGCCTCGAGCGCATCTAGCTTACCTTGGCTTGGATTTGTGGCTTGAACAAGCTTTGCGGGATATCCACTGTGGATTAAACCACTGATGATGCTGCGGGTCATATTGCCTGCGCCGATGAAGCAGATTTTCTGTTGATCCATGTGATTCTCGTTAGTTGATTAATCGCATAATGTTGTTTTTGTTTATCATTAAACGATAGAGCCCAAATGGGAGTATATATAATTGGGTTTTATTACAGTATTTGGGCACTTGGTCGTAAAAACAAGGCTAGCAGCCGAGTTGATTGTCCTCAGTTATCAATAGCATCAGGCAGAATAATCGCGCTCACCAAAGATTGCACTACCAATACGTACCATAGTCGAGCCGCAAGCTATTGCAGTATCTAGGTCATTACTCATGCCCATTGAGAGGGTATCAATATGGGGGTAATGCTGCTTTAGCTGTTCAAATAATTCTTTTAGTTTAGTGAATTCTTGCACTTGTAATGCTGAGTTCTCTGTTGCTGTGGGAATGGCCATCAATCCCCTGAGGGTTAAGTGCGGGAGCTGGGCGATTAATTGTGCGAGCGGCAACATCTGCTCGGCATCTATGCCTGATTTGCTATCTTCATCGCTGATATTGATTTGAATACACACATTTAGTGGTGCCATTGAGATAGGACGTTGCTCATTGAGGCGTATGGCGATTTTGTCCCGCGATACTGTGTGCATCCAGTCAAAATACTGGGCGACAATATTGGTTTTATTCGATTGCAGTGGCCCAATAAAATGCCATTCAATATCGGGATAATGTCCCTGCAACTCGAGAATTTTTGCCATCCCCTCTTGGACGTAGTTTTCACCAAAGTAACGTTGCCCAGCATGATAGGCTGCTATAATGTCTTCAATGGGTTTGGTCTTGCTGACGGCAAGTAAGCGAATACTGTTAGGTTGGCGTGCACATTTTTGCGCCGCTTGCGCAATCCTATGCTGGGCGATTGCGAGTCTGTCTGCTATTGTTGTCATGATGTAATTATCTGGTTGCTAGGATATCCCAAACTATGGAAATCACTGAGTTATTAGCCTTTAGTGTAAAACACAAAGCCTCGGATCTACACCTCTCTGCAGGGATATCTCCCATGATCCGTGTCGACGGTGAAGTGAGAAAAATTAACCTGCCGGCGCTCGATCATCAGGGCGTACACAGTTTAGTGTACGATATTATGAATGATAAACAGCGCAAGGACTATGAAGAGCATTTAGAAATCGATTTTTCCTTCGAGGTCCCTAATTTAGCCCGTTTCCGGGTGAACGCATTTAATCAATCCCGTGGTGCGGCGGCGGTATTTCGTACCATTCCCAGTGAGATTTTGTCACTCGAGCAGTTAGGTGCCCCCGAGATTTTTAAAAAAATCTCTAGTTTTCCCAGAGGGTTAGTCTTAGTTACTGGGCCTACAGGTTCGGGTAAGAGTACCACACTTGCGGCCATGGTGGATTACATCAATGAAAACCGCCATGACCATATCTTAACGATCGAAGATCCAATCGAATTCGTTCACCAAAATAAGCAATGCCTGATCAACCAGCGGGAAGTACACCGTCATACCCACAGCTTTAATGCCGCACTGCGCAGTGCACTGCGTGAGGACCCCGACGTGATCCTCGTCGGCGAGATGCGAGATCTTGAAACCATTCGCCTGGCGATGACAGCGGCCGAAACCGGTCATTTAGTTTTCGGTACTTTGCACACCACCTCGGCAGCCAAAACCATCGACCGTGTGGTCGACGTATTCCCCGCCGGTGAGAAAGACATGGTGCGCACTATGCTATCCGAGTCACTACAGGCGGTTATTTCACAAACGTTGATTAAAAAAATCGGTGGCGGGCGAGTCGCTGCCCACGAAATTATGATGGGCACACCTGCGATTCGTAACTTAATTCGCGAAGATAAAGTGGCGCAAATGTACTCTGCAATTCAAACGGGTATGGCTCACGGGATGCAAACATTGGAACAATGTTTACAAAATCTAGTCAACCGTGGCCTCATCACCCGTGAGGACGCTATGTCTAAGAGTTCAAACAAACAAGCGACGTTTTAAGGATTTATGATGGATGTACGTCCGTTTTTAAAAGTTATAGTGGAGCGAAAAGCCTCGGACTTATTTATTACCGCAGGCTTTCCGCCGAGCGCGAAAATAGATGGTGAGTTACGCCCCCTCGCTGAGAGTGCATTTACGCCTGCGCAGTCCTTGGATTTTGTTGAATCCCTGATGACAGAAGCGCAGAAGAAAGAGTTTCATACTAGTCGTGAATGTAACTTTGCCTTTGCAGCAAAGGAACTTGGGCGTTTCCGGGTGAGTGCTTTTTGGCAGCGTGAATCCCCTGGTTGTGTTATGCGCCGAATCGAGACCAAAATTCCTGATGTGGATGATTTAAAACTCCCACCCATTCTTAAAGATCTGGTCATGAGTAAACGTGGGCTGATCATCATGGTGGGCGGTACTGGTACGGGTAAATCAACCTCCTTAGCCGCTTTAGTCGGTTATCGTAATGCCCATGCCCGCGGTCATATTTTGACTATTGAGGATCCTGTTGAATTTGTTCATGATCATAGAAAAAGTATCATTACCCAGCGTGAAGTTGGGATTGATACAGAATCTTTTGATGCGGCGCTAAAAAGCTCGCTGCGTCAGGCGCCTGATGTGATCTTGATTGGTGAGATCCGTACTCAAGAAACCATGGAGTTCGCTCTCTCGTTTGCCGAGACTGGTCACCTTTGTATGGCGACCTTGCATGCGAACAACGCTAACCAAGCGCTCGATCGGATCATGCATTTAGTGCCCGAGAGTAAACATCAACAGCTACTATTCGATTTATCCTTGAATTTACGTGGCATTGTGGCGCAGCAACTGATCCCTAAGGTGGATGGCACTGGGCGACGTGCCGCCATTGAGGTGCTTATTAACACCCCTAGGGTGGCGAGTTTAATTGCCAAAAATGAGCTGCATTTACTCAAAGAAACCATGGCCAAATCGAATGAGCAAGGTATGCAGACATTCGACCAAGCCCTGTTAAAACTCTATGTCGATGGTGAGATTAGTTATGCCGATGCCCTGCACCATGCTGACTCACCTAACGATTTACGCTTAATGATTAAGCTGCAAAATAAAGAACCTAACAGTTCAAGCTTTATGGAAGGCGTCACCCTAGACATGGATTAAGCAGAGTTTAATCCGTGAAGCAGCTCTTTATGGGCTGCTTTTTGTTTATGTTTTCAGATTATCGCTCGGTTCAATCACTTCTACTTCAGCGCTATGTTGTCGTTAACCATAGCTTTTATTTTTTAATTTAATATGATCTTTACTTAGCGGTTATGCGTAATGCACAGGTAAAGGAGAGAGTAATGCATAAATTCACCCTAGCACTAATGGCAGCGACAAGCTTATTGAGTGTCAATGCGATGGCGGCAACTTGTCCAAGTTATCTTGATATGAACGTGCGTAAATTACACTCAGAAGAGCTGATTAATCTGTGTGAATTAACTCAAGGCAAGCCTGTGCTTATTGTTAATACCGCCAGTAACTGTGGTTATACCCCGCAGTTTAAAGCCCTCGAAGCGCTCCATAAAGAATATAAAGACAAAGGCTTAGTCGTGATTGGCTTCCCGTCCGATGATTTTTTCCAAGAGGAAAATGACGAAAAAGATACGGCTAAAGTCTGTTATATCAACTATGGCGTGACTTTCACTATGTTAGCGACCTCAGCCGTTCGGGGAAGCGATGTGAATAGTGTGTTCAAATATTTAGCCGAAAAAACCGGATCGCCAAAGTGGAACTTCTATAAGTATGTTGTCAGTGGTGATGGTACTGTGGTTCAGCAATTTAATTCTAAGGTTAAGCCAGATAGTGCTGAACTTAAGCAGGCAATCGAGTCGGTTCTATAGTAGCGTTGCCATCATAAATTAGTCATTCATTAACATATATAAGAGGCTGTTTTGACAAGATTTTCAGGGCTTACCAAAGAAAGTGGTCACGCTAAACGGGGTAAGGTTGGTGTGCTGCTATTAAACTTAGGGACACCGGATGCACCAACGGCATCTGCTGTAAGACGCTACCTAGCGGAGTTTTTGTCAGATCCCCGTGTGGTTGAAATTCCTAAATTGGTTTGGATGCTGATCCTGCATGGGATTGTGCTACGAGTGCGTCCGGCTAAATCCGCTGCACTGTACCAAAAAGTGTGGACAGAGGCAGGTTCACCTCTGATGGACATAAGCCTGAGGCAAACGGCAAAATTGGCGGATAAATTAGCGAGCGATGGCCAAGAGGTTATTGTTAATCTAGCGATGCGATATGGGAACCCTTCAGTAGCAAGCACTTTGCAGCAAATGCATCGTAATGGTGTCGATAAATTTGTGGTATTACCTTTATATCCACAATATGCGGCGCCAACGACGGGTTCCGCCTTTGATGCCATAGCAAAGGAATTATCCCAGTGGCGTTATATTCCAGCACTGCACTTTATTAATACTTACCATGACAATCCTGATTTTATTACTGCACTTGCAGACAGCATTCGGGCCGATTTCGATGCCCATGGCAAACCCCAGAAGTTAGTATTGTCTTACCATGGAATGCCAGAGCGAAATCTGCATTTAGGCGATCCCTATTATTGCTTTTGCATGAAAACCACCGCATTAGTTACGGAAAAGTTAGGCTTGAGTAAAGACGAATTTGTGATGACATTCCAGTCCCGCTTTGGCAAGGCAAAATGGTTGCAGCCCTATACGGATGCCACAATCAAAGCGCTGCCAAGTGAGGAGATACGGGATGTGGCCATTGTCTGCCCGGCATTTAGTGCCGATTGTTTAGAGACCTTAGAAGAGATAGTGGGTGAGAATGGCCATATTTTTGCGAATGCTGGGGGAGATAAGTTCCGTTACATTCCCGCGTTGAATGACAGCGATGCGCACATTGCTATGATGGCAAATTTAGTTAAGCCGTATTTATAAAAATGCGTATATAAATGATAAAAAAGGTGTAATACAAAGGATAGGCGAGTGCCTATCCTTTTTGTTTTTAAGGCCTTTATTGACCAAAGTGATTTTCAAAATAGCTTTCGATGATCAATACCGCAGAAACGGCATCGACTTGACCTTTAGTTAAGGCTTTAAAACCGCCCAACTCAAATAATCTTGCTTTAGCGTCTGTGGTGGTGAGTCTCTCATCCTGAGTGACTATTTTTACCCCGAACTTAGCATTGATCCTATTGGCAAACTTACGCGCCCTGTGGGTCATATCCTGCTCAGTTCCATCCATATTGAGGGGCAATCCCACAACGACTAAATCCGGTTGCCACTCTTTAATCAGTTCGCCAATTTGATCCCAATTGGGAATGCCATCGACGGCCTTGAGCGACAGGAGTGGTGTGGCACTGGCGGTGATTTCTTGTCCAATGGCTACACCTATACTCTTAGTGCCAAAATCAAAGCCTAAAACGGTTCTAGAATTCATAGATTACAAACTTATTGTGATGAAAGCGGTTTAAGCATGACCAGCCTGAGATGATAGTTGCCAAGCGTCAAACCCGAGTGAACGGCTCGCCTGTGGCCAACGGTCTTCATGTTTAACATCAAACAACAGTGCATGGTCCGCGGGGATTGTGAGCCAAGAATTATCTGCAAGCTCTTGCTCTAGCTGATTTTTACTCCATCCGGCATAACCTAATGCAACGAGAAACTTCTTGGGCGATCTATCGCTGCCAATGGCAGTTAACACATCCCGTGAGGTGGTGAGCATCAGCCCTGAGCCTAAATCTGTACTATTTGCCCAATAGGGTTGGGCACTATGCAACACAAAACCACGGTCCTGTGAGACTGGGCCGCCCATAAGGACCTGTGAACTATGGGATAGATCGGCTGAGGTCTGTTCTGTGGGTAAATCCATCTGTTCTAACAGTGAATTGACCTCTATACCCAGTGGTTTGTTAATCACGAGCCCCATCGCGCCCTTAGCGTCATGCTCGCAGAGATAGATGACAGTGCGTTCAAAATAGGTGCCATCGAGCGAAGGCATGGCGATTAAAAAATGGTTTTGCAAACTCTCCATTACAACTCCGTTCAAGCCGATAGGCATTAACCTGGACCGCAAAATCTGTAGTGGCAAACTGACCCACAGGAGAATGATATCTAGGTTCTCTTATCAGCCGCCCGCCAATTTCACTTTATAATTTTGCTTCTCGAGTAACAGCTTGAGCTGTTCGCGATTATCTGTTTGTACTTCAATGGTGAAGTCTTTGACTGTGCCGCCACAACCACACTGTTTTTTAAGGGTTTGAGCAAGCGCTTTCAAGGCGGATTCATCGAGCCCTAGGCCTGAAATAATCGACACCCCTTTGCCTTTACGGCCTTTACTATCTCTGTGGATCCGTACTATGCCATCTGATGCGGGTATCGCCACTGGGGTGGGTTCGGCACTAATACGACCTTTATCAGTACTGTACACTAAGGATACATTGGGATCTGCTTTCATAAGTCATCTTTCATTGGAATGTATGCGACTTAAGTTTACCAAATTCAATAGGGTTCGTGGAGGTAAAAAAAGACCACTTAGAGATAGACTGTAAGTGGTCTGGAGAAAATGCTAACTCTTTGCAGGGAGGTAAGCATATTTTTAAAACTGAAAACTTAAAAGCGTTCTGCCACCATGGCAATCAGGGCAAATGCCGTGAGTAATGCGCAGGGCATGATATAGCGATGTAACTTAGGTAGGGCAATTAAACAGGCGGTAGCGACAAAACCGAATGCCGCCACAGTTGTATAATTGCCACCATTGGACAGGGTGTCGAATACTAACCAACTGAGCACACCTAAAGGCAAAATTAACAAACTTAATGGTAAGGGAGATTTAAGCTTGGTGCTGCTGACTTCGACTGCCGCTTTTTGTGGCATGAAAAAAATTGCCGATGCCACTATAAATGCGCTAATAAACCAATACATATCTTTTTCCCTTACTCATATCAATTGATAATCATTATCATTTGAATTGCTGCTGAAGTCAAGCTGAATAACATAGAGCTTTTTCATTAATAGAGTTGTAGATCAGGCAATTGCTCTGTAAGCTAAATTTAGCTCTATAGGCTTATCTTTGTTCAGTGTGGACATCTGAGGAAATTAAAATGAAAAGTATCATTGTTGGCTTAGCCGTACTCGCCTTAAGTGCTTGTAGCTCGCTTAAATCGGGCTGGGATTATGACCCTAGTGCCAATTTCAGCCAATATAAAACCTATGCTTGGGTGACTCAAAAAGCAGATACGTCAGGATATCATCTAGATGGTTTGATGGACCAACGTGTAAGAGATGCTATCAATATGCAACTTGCCGCTAAGGGAATGAACTTAGTAGATGCAAAAGATGCCGATGTATTAGTGAATTATCTGACCAAAGTGGATAAGAAGATTAATGTTGATACTTTTAATACTAACTTCGGCTATAGCCCTTATTATGGCCCTGGCTGGGGTTGGGGCGGCAATATGCATACCCAAACAACAGTGCGAGAGTATGAGGTTGGTACATTAATAGTTGATTTAATTGATAATAAAACGGCCAAATTGATTTGGCGTGGCTCTGTTGCCGATACTATTCGCGATAAAAATACCCCAGAAGAAAGAGTAGAGATCATTAATGAGGCCATAGGGAGCGTCATGATGAATTATCCTCCTAAGCCTGAGAATAAATAGTCTTTCCTCCATTAGGGTTAAAGATCAAGGGCGGCCAATAGGCCGCTTTTTTGTGGCTGAATTTTAACCATTAGACTCTCGTTGGTGGATTATCTGCATTTATTTGTGGTTTAGCTGAATTTTCGTTAATTATACTTATCATAAAATTTATTTTTATAGTTGAAGTGATAGGTGGTCATTTTTTAACAGCTTATTTAGTATGCATTTTTTATGTTTTGTTAAGTTGTTGTGTTTTTGTTTTATATATTTTGCTATTTTTTTCATTATTTTTTCTAATGATAAATTTGAAATAATATCATTATCTAAGCTCGTATTTATCAGGCAGAATCAGCATCTTTTAATCTGAGCAGTAAGTCGTAATGCAAGAAGCACAGTTTATCGGATGGTTGTGGTTGATAGGGATCCTTGCCGAGGCAATGACTGGGGCTTTAGCTGCGGGTCGTAAGCAGATGGACTTGTTCGGCGTGGTGATCATTGGTTGTGCGACTGCGATTGGCGGCGGTACATTAAGGGATATGTTATTAGGTAACTACCCTCTGATATGGGTAGAGAATGTCCATTACCTGATAGCCATTGCTTTTGCTTCTCTATTGACTGTGGCTATCGCACCAGTCATGCGCTATTTGTCTAAGTTATTTTTAGCCATCGATGCCTTAGGTCTTGCGGTATTTTCCATCGTAGGCGCACAGAAAACCCTGATGCTCGGATTTAGTCCTACAATCGCTGTGGTCATGGGGCTAATCACAGGTGTGTTTGGTGGCGTGATCCGCGATATTCTATGCAATCAAGTGCCGTTGATTTTTAAGAAGGAACTCTATGCTGTTACTTCACTGTTAACGGCAGGATTGTATATCACCTTAGAAACCTATCAGTTAACCGAATGGATCAATCTAACGATTTGTTTAAGCTTAGGTTTCAGTTTGAGAATGTTGGCGTTACGCTACCACTGGTCAATGCCGACGTTTGATTATCAGGCCAGTAGCGACCAACATACGCACTAAATCTAAATAGCGCCTCGAATAGCGGGAATCAAATATTGGCATTGATATCCCGTTTTCTATTCAAGTTTATTTATGCATTCTGAACGGTACGATAAAAATAGGGCTGCACTTCGCAGCCCTATTTTTATGGGGATTATTGGAGAGCTTGAATGGTTTTTAGTGCTGCCAGTGCCGCATCATAGTTTGGGTGTTCGGTAATATTTGGCACTAATTCTTGGTATTGCAATTTACCTTCAGCGTCGATAATAAAAATCGCGCGGGCCAGTAAGCCGTAATCTTGAATTAATAGGCCGTATTTTTCACCAAAGTCACGCCAGACCGAATCTGATAGCACTTTAATTTTGTCTACATTTTCAACTTTACAAAAACGCTTCTGTGCGAAGGGGAGATCGGCGCTAATTGTCAGCATTATTACATCATCCGAAAAATGGCTGACTTCACTATTAAAACGTTTCGTCTGCAATGCGCATACGCCAGTATCTAAGCTTGGCACCGCACTGATAAGCACAGTTTTACCTTTAAAGTCACTTAGGGTAACAGGCGTAAAATGCTCATCTACCACTTTAAACCCCGGCGCCATTTGGGTAAGTTTGGGCAATTTGCCCTCCAGTGTGACGGTTTTCTCGCCCATTAATACCTGCGTCTTTTCATTGGCAATGGCATTGGGGCTGAGCAGCATTAAGCTGCAAAAACAGCTAGCGGCCAAAAATGAAATGTACTTTTGCATTTTATCTCCTTGCACAAGAACATCCCTGTGCGTATTTAACTATTAACCTTTAAGGTACGCCTAAATATCATTTAGAACCATAAAAAATGGCCAGTAAATACTGGCCATTTGCGTTAAGCGTACGTTATTTACTCTCTGGCAACTGCTTCACGTGGATATCCATTTGTGGGAATGGAATTTCAATATTTGCAGCATCGAGTGCATTCTTGATTTGTTCAAGGATCTCAAAACGAGCCGTCCAGTAATCGGCGGTTTTTACCCAAGGACGAACAACAAAATTGATGGATGAATTAGCTAATTCAGCTAACCCCACAGTGTACGCTGGGTCTTTTAACACATATTGATTGTTATCTAAGATATCGGTCAGTACTTTTTTGGTTAATGCGATATCTGCAGAATATGAAACACCAATCACCAGATCAATACGACGATTTTCAGAGGCAGAGTAGTTAGTGATAGTCCCATTCATGATAGAAGAGTTGGGCGCAACTATGACCTTATTATCAGGGGTGCGTAGCTTAGTGGAGAAAATGGTAATTTCATCGACGGTTCCTGCAATGCCTGCGGCTTCAATGTAATCACCCACGCGACAAGGGCGGAATAATACCATTAACACACCAGAGGCGAAGTTTGACAGTGAGCCTTGTAGCGCTAAACCAACGGCTAAACCCGCGGCACCGATAACGGCAACCAATGATGCGGTTTGTACCCCAATTTGCCCTAACGTCGCGATGACTGTGAATACAAACACCACGGCCCATGTCAGATTCGCTACAAAGGATACGACTGTCGGATCGATTTTTCGGCTATTAAGTAATTTGCGCACTAACTTTTGTGCGACGCCTGAAAAGTATTTACCAACAAAGAAAATGATAATGGCAAATAAGATCTTTAAGCCATAGGTCATGACCAGATCCGGTGCCTGCTTTAATAAACCTTCTAGGTTTTCCATTGAATAACTCCCTAAATATACGCTAACAAAAATTACTTATTATTGACGATAAACTGCACTCGTCGATTTAATCTGCGCCCTTCGCTGGAACGATTATCTGCGACGGGTTCAGATATGCCTTTACCTATCACGGTAAATCGATTTGGATCGAAGCCGTAATCTTCGACCAAAATACGTTTTACATTTTGAGCCCGCTGTAGCGACAGTTGATAATTAAACTCAGGTGTCCCGACAATATCTGTGTGACCCACTAAGGTTAATTTAATGTCATTTGCTTCTAAAAATGCTTTAACTAAGGCTAAAGTTTTCCATTGGGATAAGTCAACCTCAGCAATAGCAAACTCAAAGTATACTATTGCCGTGGTGATATTATGACAATCAGCACTGGAATAAGTGCTTGGATTGTTGGTATCACACTGAATGTTATCTGTCTTAGTTTCTATTTCATAAACACAGCCATTGGCCATGACTGAAGTATTTGCTGGGGTGTTTGGACAGGCATCTTTAATGTCCGGTACGCCATCTTGATCTGTATCCTGCCAAGCATACACTTGTGGTGTTAGGCACATACCTAATATCAAAAACATAAGCTTAATGCATTGCGTTGGGGATATATTCACCACAAATCACCTTAAGTATGAAAAGTGTTAGTCAAAATCACTAAGAAATTTACATTTTTGCAGTATGAGATCCTTAGTGGCATATTCTATCGTTTTACGAGCGTTACGCCAAGTTTAACGCAGAGATGGCGTATTGATTTTATCGGCAAGCATCTTGGCAAACTATACAAAATTTCTCTTTGGCGCTAGAGTCGTTTTAGCAAACAAGCCTAAGCCCTCAGGGGATCCCGTAGAAGAAGTCGAGGATAAGATGATAGATTTACGCAGTGATACTGTTACCCAGCCAACAGCAGCGATGCGATTAGCCATGTCCAGAGCCGAGGTGGGTGACGATGTGTATGGTGATGATCCTACCGTAAACAGTTTGCAGGAGATGGCCGCCGATATGTTTGGCTTTGAGAGTGCCCTGTTTACTGCCTCAGGGACTCAGGCTAATTTACTCGCCCTAATGGCGCATTGTGAGCGCGGTGATGAATATTTGTGTGGACAACAGGCCCATAATTATAAGTTTGAGGGGGGCGGAGCTGCCGTTTTAGGGAGTATTCAGCCACAACCATTGATGAATCAATTGGATGGAACTATTGCCTTGGCAGATATCGAGGCCGCGATAAAACCCGATGATATTCACTTCGCCCGCACACGTTTACTAAGCCTTGAAAATACAATCGGTGGCAAAGTGTTACCCCAAGCTTACCTTGCAGATGCCCAGGCTTTAGCTTTTCATCGGGGATTAAAAATTCATCTAGATGGTGCTAGAGTCGCGAATGCTGCCGTTGCGCAAAATCTCGCTATCAGTGATATCACTGCACATTTCGACTCAGTTTCTATTTGTCTATCTAAGGGGCTCTGTGCACCTGTTGGCTCATTACTCTTAGGGGATGAGCGATTAATCAAAAAAGCCATTCGTTGGCGTAAAATGCTCGGTGGCGGCATGCGTCAAGCGGGGATATTGGCCGCAGCGGGTAAACTGGCGTTGACTGAACAGGTCGAAAGATTAACTGAAGATCATGAAAATGCAGCTTATTTTGCGCGGCAATTGGCCGAGTTTGATGAGTTTGAAGTCGATTTAGCCACAGTACAGACCAATATGTTATTTGCAACCTTAGCTCCACATGTCGATGCCGAATCACTGGCAAAACGATGCCGTTCGGAAGGTATTCTCATTAGCCCGGGAAGAACGCTGCGCCTAGTGACCCATAAGGATGTGAGCCGCCAAGATATTGATAAAGTGCTACGGGTATTTAAACTCCATCTACAGGCTTAAGTATTAATAGCAAGTACCCAAGCTTTGTCTTGGGTATTTGCATTGTGGTAACCACTCAGTTGAGCATTATTTAAGCTTACGATGGGAATTAAGATGTGAACCTAGGCGAATTTTTTATGCCTATCTATACTAAAAACAATAATATCAATTCATTGAGGCACATCTAGGTTGAAACCTAATAACAATACTAATAAAGGGGTCGATTACTGGACAAATCGGATCAGTGAGTTAGAAATGCCTGCACTGTGTTCGACGGTAAAATCGTTAGAGAAACTGGCCAAGGATGATGTCTCCTCTCTCGCCCTGCTTGGGCGTAGCGTGATGCATGATAACGCTTTAACATCCCGCATTTTACGCGTTGCAAACAGTGCTATCTACCATAAAGGCAGCACACAAATCTCCACAGTGAGCCGAGCCGCCATAGTGCTGGGGTTTGATGCGGTGCGAAATATTTGTATTACCGCCAAGCTGCTCTCCAGCCTGTTAGAGAGTAAGAATCTCGCTCCCTCAGTGTACCAAAGATTAATTAAGCTGATGGCAAAGGCATTCCAAGCGGCCATGTTAGCGAGGATGATGCTGAGTGATTATGATGAAGAAATGCAGGAAGAGGCCTTTATTGCTTCTTTGCTTTATCACATAGGTGAAAGCGCATTTTGGAGTATTGGTGGTGAATTTACAGAAGAATTAGACCAAAAACTGAAAGAGTGTGAAACGCCAGCGGAAGAGCGAAGCATGATCCGTGAAAACCTTGGCACTTCTTTTTCACAATTAACCCAGAGTATTGCCCGCCATTGGGGGCTTGGGGATTTATTGATCCAAGCGGTTAATTATCCCGATGATCGACGCCCTGAGATCCGCTCTATATTTCTAGCGGATAAGCTTTGCGATATTTTATCCCAACCGGTTATCGATAATGTTGAACTTGAAAAGCGCATCACCCAAGCGGTTAATTTTACTGGATTAGAGGAAGGGGAATTTAAGAACCGTATGCAGCGCTGTGCTAACGCTACCCACAAGTTGGCGGAGGTTTATGGCGCTAAGGTGTTGCTGGAATATTTGCCCGATCCTAAACGTATTCTCAAAGCGGAACCTGAGCCAATCCCATTGGAAATACCTGTTTATCAGGCTAATTTAAGTATTCAACTCGCAAAGCTGCGGGAGTTAACGGGGTATGCCATCAATAAGGCCGATTTTAACTTAATAATGCAGACTGTCCTCGAGGGCATTTTGGAAGGCGTTGGGGTCGACCGTTGTGGTGTGTTGTTATTATCCCCGAGTCGTAAACAGCTCCAGCCCCGGGTGATGTTAGGCTCGGATGCCGAGGAGATGAAGCGGGAATTTATTATCGATTTAAGTGATAAAAAAGGGCTTTTCCGCCAGGCGATGGAGCATAAAGAGCCCCTTTGGGTTGATGATCCCACCTCGAAAAAATGGCGTGAACAATGCCAAGAATTGCTCTCTTTGCATATCTCTCAAAGGGGTTTTTTACTGGCACCTCTGTTAGTCGATAATAAAGTTATTGGCTTTTATTACGCAGATAGGGGGCCTTCGGAAAGAGGTTTTGAAGAGGCGGATTTTCAAAGTTTTATCCACTTTTCCCAATTGGCGAATGTTTGTTTTACCGTGTCATTAAAATAATACCCACAGGCGATTTATGGCTTAGGGGCATTTTTAATCTCTGTGGTGATCTGTTTAGCCAGCGCGTTAGGAATCGGAAAACTTAAATGGTATTGGGCAATTTTCCATACCCCATCGGTCTTAATTAAGGTGCCTGTTCCTCGACTGATGCCGTAGGCTGGGCTATTGAGCAGCTCATCGAAGAGGATAATATTGCCGTGTTGGATCAAATGCCGCTCGACTAAATCGTAACGCCAACCGTTAGTTGGCCGAGAGTAGCCTTCAAATTCCACCATACCCCAACGCTCACTCGCATCGGTACCAATAAAAATGCCATCCTGCCGATACAGGGCAAAATACTTATCCCAATCAGCACTGCTGGAGTATTGATTCAATTTATCAAGAACTTGGACCGCAGCTTGTTCATCGGTTGTCTGCACTTGCATGGCTGGGCTTTCGTTAGCGTTTGCATTTTGTGCACTGAATATCAGGGTCGCTATCGCAAATAATGTGGCACTGAGCCAAGTGATGGATAGTGCTTGGCGTTGGGAGCTTGTCATCGTTGGCATAGGGTATTCCTTGTTTTATCTCTACTGGTGTTGAGTTGATTGCGTGTTGATCGCACTAGTGCCAGTTTATCGGATCGAGTTGATAGAAGCGGCTTAATTCTCGATAAAGCGCCGGATGCTGCTGGTTTAGTGCCTCTGGTTTTTCAAAAAAAACTTCGGTCACGACCGCAAAAAATTCGGCAGGATTGGTTGCGCCGTAGTAGCTAAAGAGTGAAGGTGAGCCGAGTGATGCCGCTGCTTCTAACTCGGCAAAGGCGTCGCTGAGCACGCTTGACCAAGAGCGATAATCCTCCCTGTGCTGCAAAATAGGTGCGCCATTGGCATGTCCGTTCTCTTGATCTAATTGGTGGGCAAATTCGTGGATCACCACATTGTTACCATCGTGGGGATCGGCGGCGCCTTCTAAGGTGTTCTTCCATGAGAGAATGACTTTTCCCTGTTCCCAGGATTCTCCCGCGAGCACATTGCGACGCTCCCACACGACACCTGAAGCATCTTGGCTTTGATTATTCACAATAAAAGCGTCCGGATAAACCAAAATTTGCCTCAATTTAGGGTAAAAATCTGTCTTTCTATTCAATAATAACAGGCAGGCTTGGGCCGCAATAGTGACTCGAATTTCATCGCTAATGGTTAATCCATTGCATCCAACGAAGTCTTTTTCATCGATGAAGACTTGAATATGTTGTTTAAGTTGGAGCTGAAGATCCGTAGGCAATGCATGGAAATAGGGTAGCCTCTGTTTAAGGATAGATCGCCACGCTTTAGGGAAAGGTTTTGCCCTGATGCGGCGTCGGTGCAAGGTTTTACGCCAACGGCTCGAACTTATCCAAGCGATCGCGCCTATGCCTAGGATCAATGTAAGTAAGATGGCGAGCATAGGGCTCCTTCGCACTATGTGTGTTCGATATATTAGCTAATGGGGATGCAATCGTTGGAAGTCAATCCTTGGGCTAAAAGAAAGCCATTTATCCTGCGGCTAGGCTTTAATTATCTGGAATTAGGCGTTCATTATCAGGAATTGCGGGCGGGGATATTTATCAGGGCTTCTGTACGGTTGCGTCCGGTTAGTTTGGCATGATAGAGAGCTTCATCTGCTTGGTTGATCAGAGCGTTGGCATCGAGTAGTTGCGGCTCTTGCCAACAGGCAATGCCCGCACTGATAGTGACTATGCCTGAATGGGGAGAATCTTCGTGGGGGATTTCAAGTGAGATGATTTTTTTCCGCAAGCGTTCCGCAATTTTGTAGGCATCTTCAAGGTGGCTCGAGGGCAATAAAAGCATAAATTCTTCGCCCCCATAACGGGCGAGTACATCTGTAGGGCGCTGCAGTATCGATTTAGCGGCATTGACGATTTGCTTTAGACACTGATCGCCGACTACATGGCCGTACCTATCATTAAATTGCTTAAAGTTATCAATATCAAACATCACAATTCCGAGTGGCATATGATGTTCCTGCGCATAAATGAGTTCCCTTTGAATTTGGGCATCTAAATAACGGCGGTTATAACAACCTGTTAAACCATCGGTCTCGGACATGGCTTTGACCTGGGCAGCGTAGGTTTTTAGCGTTTCAAGTGAACTCACCATTTGCTGGAGTTCAAGGTTATCCGTTACAGGCATTTGAGTATCGAGTTTTTCGTTGGCGATAGCATTCATGGCATCGCGGGTTGCGATGACAGGTTTGATAATACCTTTGGCGATGAAATGCCAGCTCGTGAGCCAGATAAAAAAGCAATATAAGGCCCCGCCGCAAAAGATCAGTGCCACAAATGCAGTACTGTCGTTTTTCAGTTCCACCCCGGCTAATTTAATTTCACCTTCGACGTGACTCACCAGATCTTGGGTAAAGGTTGCCACAACTTGAGCCGCATCGGCTTGGTAGGATAAGTGAGCATTAGCGATTTGAGTGCTTTTTAATGCGCTGCGGGACAGTTGGAAGAGATTGTCATCTCCCACCATATTTTGTTTAATTTGCGATAACCAATCGAGGTAGATGGCTTGATTTTGGGCGAATGAGATGGCGATTTCTTCCATCTTGATCAGTAGACGCATCGCATCGCGCTGAAGTTGATTTAACTCTGTGATACTGCTGGCGTTTTTCACTTGTAAAAGCAGAACAAAAAGATGTTCCCCCCATTGTAGATATTTTGATAGCTTTTGATTTTCTTGAATATTAACTGAGATAGCGTCGAGTTTTTTTTGTGCGATCAGCGGGGCGTAATCGCTATTGATTTGCTGGAGTTGAATCTGCATTTCATCGGTAAAGGCCGATGCCATTCCGATCAAATTGGCTTGAATATTCTCGGCCTGCAATTTGGCTTGCAGCGCATTGTCGGTCAAATCATTGAGTAGTGATAGCTGTTGTAGTGCATACAGCTGGGTATCGAGAGTGTGATTGAGTGCATTTTGCATTTTGTTAGAGGTTTCAAGATTGGCCAGTGTACGTGAATCATGGATCAGCAATTCCCACTGGGTAATCAGTTCTCTTAACAGCGCGAGTCGCTGCTGCTCCGTATCATAGTGATTGAGCCGGGTGGTAATAATTTGCAGTTTTTCACTGTTTTTGGCTAGTTGCAGTGCCGTGGTCACTTTTACGACATCTTTACTGACCAAATGCTCTATTTCCGATCTCAATTGCTGTGACAAAAGTATGGCGATGATGCCATTAAACAACGCCATGCCGAGGATAATGTAGAAGGCAAGGGTGATCTTATGTTTGAGGCTCGTTAATCGTTTAGCTTTCATTTGGCATTATTCTTATCAATTGCCGGTACTTCCCCATAGGTATTTTGCAGATTTTTGATCCTAGTGCTTAGTTCGATAAAAATATTGGTGCTATCGGTTTGTTTATGGCTCGCGGCATAGCAAGCATGACTCAGCTCAGGATAGATTTGCCCCATAGCAGTTGAGGTAAAGTGTCCGAATTCTAAAACCTTAGTTGACCAAAATAAGTTAGCCGCATGGCTCACTTCAAATGCGCCGGCCACTTCCCTTAGGGAATCCTGTTTAAACTCAGCGGCTGTGACTACGTCCATTCGGCAGGGATTTCCCCCGCCAAGCGCATAGGCGCGTTGTGCAGCAAAAGTCCCCATGTACTTGAGTAACCAATAAGCTGCCTGAGGGTTTTTACTATCGTAACTGACGGCAAAGGCATAGGCGCCATTGTATGGATGACCACCCGGGACCTGCGCGACCCCAAGGCGAGCACCGGGAATATTTTTTTCAACCTGAAACGAGGCCGACCAAAGATTATTATAGGCAAATGGCCATATGGCGACTCTGCCGGTGGCTAAGGCGTTCGCGGCCTCGTTGAAGGCAAATTGATCATCGGCGGGAAATGCATAGGGCATCAGTTGGCGGTAAATGTCGGTGGCTTTTATCGCTTCATGGTTAATTGTGGGGACTTCAAAATGGCTCAGCTGTTTTTGCTGATTGTATTTAGGCCACATCCAAGCGCCACCTAAGCTCCAGATAATGCTAGAAAATTCATCATTAATGTGGGGCTTATTCCCCGACATTAGTGCCAAGCCATAAAAGTCCTGCGCTAATACTTTATCGGCCAGTTGCTCGCCTGCTTTTCGAGTAAAGAACTCCGCTTGATCCTGCAGTTCTTTAACATTTTTGGCGGGGGCGAGTGGGTAACCAAAACGCTGTTGAAAGCTATTCTGTTCGGTTTTATTTTCAAACAGATCGGCACGGTAATGACTGCCCATCACATAGTTATTGTAGGGAATAGAGTGGATTTCGCCGTGGTATGACAGGATATTGAGCAGGGAAGGATAGTAAGGTTCAAGGTAGCTTTCCATCGCTTTTTCCCCATCGGGATCATAGAGTTTTGCCAGTTCAACGAGGGGAACAGTATAGCCATTGGCGGCCCACTCTTTTGCCCATCCGGCCTCCATGCTGAGCAGATCATAACGACCTTCACCAATTTGCAATGCTTGGGTTTGCAGGTCAAACATAGTGCCAAGATCAGTGCTGACGACTTTGACTTTCACGCCCGTTTTTTCGGTAAATTTGGGGAGCATTTCCCGAGTGAGGTAATCCGTCCAAAATCCTTCTTCGGCCACTAAGGTGATAGGGGTTTGGTTACTGAGGGGCGGGATCTGTGCTAATGAAAACTCCGCCTGAATGGGCATCGCTAGCGTTAATCCAAACCCAATAAACAGGACGCGAATACTTTTTAACAAAAATCCCACCTTTAAGATTAAGTATTAACATGGCCAATAAATAGCACTAATTCATTTGCTTGTATATTAAGGATAGGCTTGATAAACAATTATCACTTAATTTTTTAGGGTGTTTTTAAGCAAAAAAAAACCGGCAAACCTAAACATTCTAGGTCACCGGAAAAGGGTGGGAGATTGCGCGGTACTAAGATTTTTTAATCTGCTGCTCGCGCATCTGCCTTAAAGCGGTTGGCAAAGCATAATGCTGCTCAATTAAAAATCGAATTAATTTGGACTTTGATGTTTCACTTTCTGCAGAAAGCTGGGTTAAGTGTGTAATGGCCGCCTCACTCAAGGAGAATGTTGCCTTGCGATAGTGGGGGCGGTCGTGTGGTTTTTGATCGGCTGCCGTTTCTGGCTGTAATTGCGCCGATGGGATAGTTTGCCGATGTAAACTCACCACGTTGGATGAGTCCAATGTGACCTTAAGTTGGGCTTCATTGATGACATCAGCGCAGCTTTTTAACGGCAGCACTTCCAAACTGAGGTTTTCCCCCATGGCATAGCGGGTTGCCGCATCGATAAATTCATCTAAAGAGAGGGGCTGTGCTGAGCCCCTAGATGGCATAGCGTTTTTCTTGAGATCGCTCAGTCCCATATTGTCCTCTCAGATGATGTTGATCTACTTGGGCGCGGTGGGCCTCTATTGGTGTACTTGGGCGCAGTAGTGCAATTAAGGAGGCAGCACTGTCAACCTGGAAGAGTTCGCAGGCAATGGCGCGGATCTCCGTGGCGGCCTTTCCCTTAGGTTCGATTTCTACCACTGATAATCCCGACTCTTCACTGTCATCGTAGATATTGCGGCTGTAGGTAATAGCATCGAGCACATTGATATCGTAGGTCTTGCAGACTTCTTTGGCCTCTAAGATTCGGTTTGCCTGATTCGGTAAATTGGGGCATTGGGTGATCACAAATGATGCGCGTAACTTAGGGTTAATCATCCGACAGGTGGCGACTATATCATCCATATGGCTGACGGTTTTTAGATCTCGGCGTTTCGGCCTAAGGGGCATTAAAATGTGGGATGCCACCGACATAGTGGCCCGCAGTGCGAGGTTATCTTGGCCACCGCAGTCGACTAAAACAAAGTCATAGTGTTGTTCTAGGCTGAGGAGATCGTTACGAATTTTGCCATACAGCTGCACACAGTTAATGGTGGCAAGCTTAGGATTGTTGTTCCTTGCATGGATCCAGTCGGATGTGGTTCGCTGGGGATCGCAATCCACCATAATGACAGAGGCTCCACATTCAGTGGTTAGAAATACTGCGATGTTTTGCGCGAGGCAACTTTTACCGCTGCCGCCTTTTTCGCCGCCGATTAACACTATCATGACGTATTCCTCAATACTTGGGATGACACTTGGCAGGTCGTTAATAGGTTTTAAGTCGTTACCGCACCTTGTTCTCTGAAATGAATGTAAACCTTGTGTTAACGATGGTCAATTAGCTGATTTTTGACGGTTTTTTATAAAATGTCACCGGAGTTTAATTTGTCATTATCCCGTCGGATGCCGTTTATTTGACTATGAGTTCATTTGTTGGGGAGTTGTGTTTTGTAATTATTAAGTTGTTGATTTTACATTTGTTAGCGATATTGCTAATCAGTGCTGGTGTGGCCGCAGGCTTACTATCCTTTCTGCTCTGTCAACGCTTGCGCTTTTCTTATGCTTTTTTTGTTTGAAATAAATTTTATATATTCCAAAAAATTATTAGTTATAGATGGGAGCATCGATTTTTTCAGTCGAAAGTTGTCTTGTTGCTCTGTGGGCCTGTCATCAAATTGCCAAATAATACCGCTATGATTTCCCTACTATGCCGTCTAATCACCTTGATTTTTTACATTAGTGAAGGGATGCAAAAATGGATATCAAAACTATTATGCCAATTGAATTTGAAATAGCTGAAACCGCGCCATTGTTCCATGAGTTACTCAATTTACGTGGTGCTGCGGGGCATCCTGCCATTGGGGTTGAACAGGCGGATCAACGGCAGACTCAGGCGCTATATTGGGTGACGGTTAGGCTTAAAGATAAGACTGAAAAGACGCGCGCCAATGTGGTAGCAACAGCCTGTGTGTATGGCGACAGACCAAGGCATTTAGCGATTGAAGATTTTATTGTGCTTCCTGAGTACCAACATTATGGGCTTGCTAAGATCATTTTAGAGCGTGTTATGGCCTTTGTTGATGAACGGGTTAATGCCGGCACTTGTGTCAGTATTAATGCCCATGGTGAAGATGAGCGCCTGTGTGCGGACTACGGTTTTGTGCATTCTCACTGCGCTAATCTGGGGCCAAACCTGCTAAAAATGTACCCTTAAACGTGGTGGCATTGCTTGGTTGCGTTAGTTTAGTGGCGGTATTGCAGTATTGTTGAGTAGCGTTAGCAATACCGCTAACCCACTTGAGGCCATTTGTGTCCCATTGTTCCTTATTTCCCATTTTTTAAAGGCGTTAATTCCCCTTCTGCGGTAGCATGTTTCAGTCAAATTGAGGATATTGAGATGGATCAGCAACAGCTTATCGATGCTGTTAATCAAACTATGCCCTTTGGTAAATATGCGGGAAGAAAATTACTCGAATTACCAGAGCCTTATCTTGTCTGGTTCCATAAGCAGGGTTTTCCACAGGGAAAGTTGGGTGAGCAGTTAGCCCTAATATATGAAATCAAGCTCAATGGCTTGGAGGGAATGTTAAAACCCCTGTTGAAATGAGTTCCCCTAGGGCGAAGAAAAATCATACTTTTGCGATAGGTGTTGTATTTCGTGATAGAGATTAGCGATTTATTGCTTTTAGCATGCTTTAATGGGGCATATTAGCAAAACAAAAGGAACGCAGGCATGATGGCAAAATGGGTAAAATTAGCGGCAGTAGCAACCTTAGCCTTAGGTATATCAAGTGCTTGGGCGCAGGGCGTGACTCATGAAGGTACTGTTGTTGATACTATGAATGGTGGCGGTTACACCTATGTACAGATTAAAGAAGCTGACACTACGTTTTGGGCCGCTGGTCCTCAAACTGAAGTGAGCAAGGGCGACAAAGTGGCTGTGGTTGAGCAAATGTGGATGAATGAATTCACCAGCAAGACCTTAAATCGCACCTTTGATAAGTTGCTTTTTGTGGGCCAAATCGAAAAGAAATAATCGATTAACCATAGTGATTAGTACAAGCTAGTCAGCCCATCGGCCTCGAATTCTTTCGGGGCCGACTTGTTTTTGAATGAGTTGTTTTTGAATGTGTAATTCTCTACCACCCTGGGCAAAAACGCGGCAGAATAGCCCCATTGCGTTTTAGGACTGGACTGACTGTGACTCCCCCTAACACTATTGAGATAGTGCCCTACCAATCTAAGTACGCCCGTCAAGTGAGCGAACTATTTCACTTTTGTGTGCACAATATAAAGCATGAGCGTTATCCGCCAGTTCTACTGAATGCTTGGTCCCAGGCGCCGAGATCCGCTAAGCATTGGCATTTGCGCCTAAGCCGTTCCCAAGCTTGGATTATTTTGGTGACAGATGCGGCAAGCTTCACTAAGATTTGTGTGGGATTTATCAATGTCGAAACCGATTTTCACCACAGTGGCGATATTGATAGCCTGTATATTCACCCAGATTGGCAGCGCCAAGGGTTAGGTGAGCTGGCCTATCGCCATTTAGAGTCCTGGGCTAGGTTGCAGGGATATTCGAGCTTAAGTGTGGATGCCTCTTATTTATCTAAGGGGTTGTTTACTAAGATGGGATTTACCCAAGTACAGCGAAGTTATCAGCAAAAGCTGGGGCAAGTGTTACCGAGCTTTTATATGATCAAAAAATGGTAATTGAACGGACTTATTCTGCCGTTATTGTCAACTGACATGCTTTAACCCATAGGAGTGACAGGATGCAGATACGCTTATTCTCCCCTAAGGATGTGGCGCAGGTTGCGACAGTATTTGATGCCAGTGTGATGGAAGGGGCACAGGAATATTATTCGCTAACCGAACGTTTGGCGTGGGCACAGCATCAAGGCGAGGCGCGCAGCGAATCCTATTGGCTAGCCAAACTGGAAGACACAACTACTTGGGTTGCTGAAGAGGGAGGGAAATTAGTTGGGTTTATTAACTTAAAGCCTTGTCCCGATACTGAAATTGACTCATTGGTTGCTGAGGTTGATTGCCTATTTGTGCACCCTGATTACAGCCGAGCAGGGGTTGCGACGCTCTTATATTTGGCATTATTGGAAGAGTCTAAAAAGCGTGGTTTTAAAAGGTTAACGGTTGAGGCTTCTTATCAAGCGCGGCCTTTCTTTGAGAAACACGGGTTTAACTGTATTCGCCGTAATGAGCTGCGCAGATTCTTAACGCCTGAAGATCAATTACAGGATAAAGCACAGATATTAGTCAATTTTAGCCTGATGTTGTCACTATCCAATTAGGCCCATGTCACTCTTTGGCTGAACCTTTAACATCGGCTAAACCCTCAACACCAACTGAATATAACAAAAAAACCGCCTTAGACTTGCTAGGCGGTTTTTTAGTAACGGTTTTCGGCTCACAGCTTTGAATCACTCCTTTTACGCTTTTGAATCAAGGCTTAGCTGTCGCTGTGGGTGTTTACCAATCCTATCTCGCACTCCATTATCAGGCTAAATCAAACACTAACGCGGTCACGGCACCTTGTGTCGCTGTAAATGTAATTGCATCTAGCCCCGTTAAATGGGAGCCATCCCCGGGAAGCATTTCACTGCCATTGATGCTCAACTGACCTTCGATTAATTGCACATACACATTGCGCTTTTTCTCAAGGTGCTCCAGCGTCGCTTGTTCGGCCGGGGCGAGTTTGAGCCGATATAAGGTCGCATCCTGCTGTACCTTCAAGGTGCCATTTTCCCCCTGTGGTGTCACGACAGGGGTCAGTGCCGATGTTTGCTCGAAGGCTTTTTGTTGATAACCCGCATCGATCCCTAGGGTGTCTGGGCGGATCCAAATCTGTAAAAAATGCAGCGGCTCAGTGTTTGAGGCATTAAACTCGCTGTGGTAAATACCTTTTCCCGCCGACATTAACTGAAACTCACCCGCAGGTAAGGTTTTGATGTTTCCGAAACTGTCTTTGTGGGCGATAGTGCCAGAAATCACGTAGCTGATGATCTCCATGTCTTTATGCCCATGGGTATCAAAACCTGCTCCCGGTGCCACTCTGTCATCATTGATCACCCTAAGGGATGAGATCCCCATATGCTCAGGATCATAGTAGCTAGCGAAAGAGAAGCTGTGTTGGCTCTTTAGCCAGCCTAAGTCAGCTTGACCGCGGTCCTGTGCTTTCCTGATTGTGATCATAGTATTCCCCCTTATTTGATACGGCTAGCGAATAGGTTATCTAGTGCGAACCTGCCGGCGCCAGAAATCGCCAGTGATGCCGTTGCCGCTAACAGGGCCAAACCAAATTCATAGCCGTTATTGGTAAGGAACAAGCCATTATCTATATGGACCGAGAAAATCGCTATTACCATAGTGAAGGATAGGACTAGGGCGGTTGGGCGAGTCAGCAGGCCAAATAACAGGAATAGGCCGCCGAAGAATTCGCTTGAACCCGCCATTAATGCCATTAAATAGCCAGGCGTCAGACCAATGGATGCCATCCATTGCCCCGTACCTTCTAAGCCATAGCCACCAAACCAACCAAATAGCTTTTGCGCGCCGTGGGCTAACAAGATTATGCCGATTGGAATACGCAGTGCCAGTGGTGCCAAGCTTGGAGCTGATGTCAGTGTTTTAGTGATAAGTGCTTTCATGGGGTATTCCTTATTTCAAATTATTTAATGAATGTGTAATGGCGATATTAACTCAGTGGTTTAATCCAGTTTTCGTTGCAGTTTCAGGATAACTGCTCCATTGCTAAGCAGTGTAGACTTGACCTTTGGTAAAGAAAATCGGAACATTTTCAATATCTATTTCAAATAATTTGAATGCGAGTTTTTTATGTTACCTATAATAAGTTTAGATGGTTTAATTGTGCTTGATGCCATTGATAAAAAAGGGAGTTTTTCGGCTGCGGCCGAATCGCTATTCAGGGTGCCATCGGCGCTGACCTACACAGTACAGAAACTCGAAAGCGATTTGGGGGTAAAATTATTTGAACGTAAGGGGCAAAGGGCGGAGTTGACCTTAGTCGGTCAGTTGGTTTTGCGCCAAGGGCGGGAGATCCTTGCTGCCACATCGAGGCTTGAGGAGGCGGTGCGACAGCTTGAAACTGGCTGGGAGTCCTCGTTAACCTTAGCCGTAGATACTGTAGTGCCGATTCTGCCCCTGTTACAGCTGGTCGGTGAATTTACCGAGTTGGGTAAGCAAGTCACAATCAATCTCAGCGAAGAGTCATTAGGTGGCGGCTGGGATGCGCTCTATTCGGGGCGGGCCGATATTGCCATTGGGGTCACGGGAGAATTACCCAAGGGGCAATACCATTTAGTGGAGATTGGTCAGTTTGAGTTTGTATTTGCACTTAGTCCATCCCATCCATTGGCGCAATATGGGCGCCCCATCCCCACCGAGGCTCTTTTGCAGTTTCCATCCATTGTGGTGGCCGATAGTTCTGTGGTTCTGGCGCAGCGTTCGAGTGGATTGTTTGATAGTCGCCAAGTTATTCGTGTGCCCAATATGCAGACCAAGATTAAAGCGCAGCAGTTAGGTTTAGGCGTTGGTTATATTCCAAAACACTTGATCTTAGATGCGTTGGCATCGGGGGAATTAGTTGCCTGTGAGGTTGATATCCCTAGGCCCCCTAAGGCGGTATTTTTAGCCTGGCGCAAGGGAAGCCAAGGTAAGGCGCTTGCCTGGTTTGCTGAGCGTTTACCCCATTGTAATTGGTTGTTTTAGCTATATTCTTATAATACTAAGCTAAGCCCTGACTATCAGGGCTTGCTCAACTCATTTCGCGGAAACGTTTAGCCGGAACGCTTTAAATGACTAGTGTAATGCACATGGGGGGATAAGAAATCCGCGAGATTAGGGGCCCGATTTAAAAAGCGAATAAATGCCTGCGGAAGGGTCAGAGACTCTATCGATTCCTGCCAACGTGCCTGCAATAGCGGGTGATAACCTTCTTTGCCCGCGGCGGTATAGGAGGTTGATACGCCAATGTATAAAGATTCTGGCTCGACGGGATACCAAAGTGACAGCCCGTCTTGTTGCATCATTTCCAATTTAAAAAGACGTTCACCTAGGGGGCGTCTACCATCGTAGTAATAGCGTAAACCGTAGGTGTAGGGGAAACTACCGGCTCCCGTGCCTCGAACACTATTGTTGGTGGCGGCATTAATGGCCGACTCCAGTGCCTGGTAGAGGAATTGGCCTTGGATTTCATATTTAACCAGCGGTAATTCAAAGGGTAACAATTGCCCCATCACATCGGCGAGGGTCAATTGCCCTTGGGCAACCGATTGGCGCACGCCGCCCGCATTATGCAGGGCAAAGTGAACCCTAGGATCTTCAATCTTGGCCTCTTGAAACATGCTGCGGCTCACCCAAGGGGCGATTTCACTGCCGTGGGGCAGGGCCTTGGACGGCAGGCGCGTGTGCACCAGATTTTTAGGTACTAGGGCTAAGACTTGGTTTTCCATCTCGGCGATGGCGGGTTTGTAGATATCCCGAATAATGCCTGTGATATCGGTATCGGCATCATCCCAAAAAATATTCGGATGTTGACTGAGCTGTTGGCGCACAGCTTGATAATCTTGGTCATCGACGGCGGTATTGGCACTTAAGATAAAATGCTGATCTAGCATAAAGTAGTTGCCACCGCTCAGGTTTATCGCCCGCCCTTCGGTATCAAACTCTATCTCGGCTAAGCCAACGACTTCGGCATATTTACCCGCATGCACTATCGGCGTGCCGTTAATGACTTCGCCATAGGGCAGGTTACTTAAACCTAGGGCGCGAAAATCCCCCTGTAGGGTATGGGTGTGTCCACCGACAATCAGGCTGATCCCCGAGACTTGCTCGGCGAGGCGTTTATCCTGATCTAAGCCTAAGTGGCTGAGCACTATGATGTGCTTAATCCCCTTGGCTTGCAGGTGTGCCACAGTTCGCGCCGTGGTACTGATGGCATCGACAAAATGAGTATCGGGATCGGGGCGAGCAATCTCCTTCATTTGATCCAGCGTAATGCCAATTATCGCTATCTTTGTATCGTAGAAGGGTTTAAGGAGATAAGTCGCTAATTGTGACTTTTCATCAAAGGCCAAAATATTGGGAACCGTGCGCAGACAGCCGAGTTTATTCACATCCTCTTGGCTTAAATCCATGTTACCCGCCAGCAAGGGAAAATCGATTTGTCTGGCAAAGTCGGCGAGGCGGGCATTGCCCTCATCGATGTCATGGTTACCTATCACCATGGCATCGGGGGCGAGCAAATTCAGCAGGTGAGCATTCGCTTTACCTTTAAAATGGCTGAAATAGAGCGTGCCTTGGAAACTGTCGCCGCCATGGAGGAATAAAAAGGGGATATTGCGCTGCGTTGCATGTTCACGGGCCTTGGCGATGTGATACCCAAGACGGGCATAACCACCGCTGTGGCTGGTGACATCTAGGGTTTTATGACCCACATTGAGGGTGAATTGCACGCGGCTCGGTTCAAAATTCGAATGTGTGTCGTTGATATGCGCGAGTGAAAGTCTGTAGCCCTGTGTCATAACGTACCTCTTTTACGGCGGGAGATTATAACCTTCTCCTCTAAAACAAGAAAGGGAGCTAAGCTCCCTTTACTTTAACAACCACTAAACCACCTAGTTTAACCCGATTTCGCTTCGTCATCCTCTGCGGCGGCTTCAAAGTCGCCGTCATCGGAGAGGCGAATACCCTTTTGTTTCATGCGTTTGGTCCAGAGTTTACGGGCCAATTGCTGCATGTCGGTCGCGGGGTCGTTTAAGTCGACAATCTCTAAGCCCAACATGGATTCAATAATATCTTCTTGAGTCACAATGCCTTGGCTACTACCGTACTCGTCGACCACCATAGCGATTTGAGTATTGCGTTTAATCATGCGCTCAAAGAGTGGCAAAATTTTTGCGGTTTCAGGCACGACAAATAAACTGCGTTTCAATTCACCTATCGGCATATCCGGGGTGTAACGCTCGGCCAGTAATACATCGGTACGGGTGATGTAACCGATAATATCGTCATGATCTTGATCGTAAACGGGAATACGGGTAAATGGCTTATCACGATATTCGCGCACGAACTCATTTTGCGTTAAATCCACAGGTAACGAGAACATCACAGTGCGGGGCGTCATGATGGCGGTCACGGGCATATCGCGCACCTTCAACATTTGGGTCAAAATTTTAGACTCTTGCTCATCGAGTTCGCCCGACTCATGGCCGATTTTCGCCATGGCACTCATTTCTTGACGGATATATTGGCCTTCTTCGCCTTTCCCTAAAAAGTGAGTGACCTTATGTGATAGCCAAATCAATGGCTGTGTGACTCGCTTCATCCACGTAATGGCAATGGAAACACTCGGTGCAAGGCGACGCCAATGGTTCGCTCCCACAGATTTAGGAATAATCTCCGAGAAGAACAAAATAATAAAGGTTAATACCCCGGAGAAAACGCCCAGCATGTCATCCCCAAATACTTTTGCCGCTTGGGCACCGGCAACGGCGGCACCTACAGTATGGGCAATGGTGTTTAAGGTGAGAATCGATACTAATGGTGCTTCGACGTTATCTTTGAGTTTGCGTAATCTTGCTGCCGCAGCAGGATCACTTTGCTCAAGTGAGGCGATATAACTAGGGGTAACCGAGAGCAAAACAGCTTCGAATACACTGCACAGAAAAGAAACCGCAACAGCGACAAGCACTATAATGATGAGGGTTAACATATAGGTGGTATTACAACTCCGTATTTTAGGCCAAAGTTAGCCCGCACAGATTCTACCATAGTCGAGTCGTGTTGCTGGCTAAAAAATTTTTGGGTCTGTATAATTCGCCGCCCTGTTGCAGGTTTTGGTGTTGAGGTGAGTGGTATGAGTGAAAAGAAGATCAATTTATTAGACCTTGATCGTAAGGCTATGCGTGCCTTATTTGCGGATCTCGGGGAGAAACCTTTCCGTGCCGATCAGCTCATGAAATGGATCTATCATTTCGGCGTCAGTGACTTCGAAGAAATGACCAACATCAATAAAGTGTTACGCCAAAAATTGGCGGCACGCTGTGAGATCGTGGCTCCCGAAATTTCCAGTTTCCAAAAATCCACCGATGGCACTATTAAGTTCGCCATTCATGTCGGTGATGGCCAAGAAGTCGAAACTGTCTACATTCCCGAAGATGATCGCGCCACGTTATGTGTGTCATCACAGGTGGGCTGTGCCCTTGAATGCACTTTCTGCTCCACCGCCCAGCAAGGTTTTAACCGTAACTTGACCGTATCTGAGATCGTGGGTCAAATCTGGCGCGTGTCACACTATTTAGGTTTTGCAAAGGACACCGGCGATCGCCCTATTACCAACGTGGTAATGATGGGCATGGGCGAGCCTCTGCTCAACTTAGCCAACGTCATTCCTGCGATGGATATTATGCTCGATGATTTTGGTTTTAGTTTATCAAAACGCCGCGTGACTCTGTCTACTTCGGGGGTTGTGCCTGCGCTGGATAAACTCGGCGACGCCTTAGATGTGGCTCTTGCTGTGAGTATTCACGCCCCTAACGATGAGCTACGTGACATCCTTGTGCCTGTGAATAAAAAATATCCATTGCAGGAGTTCCTTGCGGGGATCCGTCGCTACATTGCCAAATCGAATGCTAACCGTGGCCGCGTGACCGTTGAATATGTGATGCTCGATCATATCAACGACAGCACAGAGCAAGCCCACGAACTTGCTAAATTAATGAAAGATACCCCCTGTAAGATTAACCTGATTCCTTTTAACCCGTACCCAGGTTCTCCCTATGGCCGTTCATCAAACTCGAGAATCGATCGTTTTTCAAAGGTACTGATGGAATACGGTTTAACTGTGATAGTGCGTAAGACCCGCGGTGATGATATCGATGCCGCCTGTGGGCAGTTAGCGGGAGATATTCGCGACAGAACTAAGCGTTTGGCAAAAAAACGCATGCAAGAAAATCAGATTTCAGTCACAATGAATTAACTCTTTGTTTGCACAGATTTATAGGCTTGCCCATGAAGCATGGATTGTCAGGGTTTTCATTAGCACTTGCGCTGTCATTGTTGATGACGGGGTGTGTGACTGAGCGCACCTATTCAGGAACAGATATTCCAGTTTCGGAGCGGAAATTAGATAGTGTTGCCGCCGCTCGGGAACGTATGCAGCTCGGCTTAACCTATTTGAATCGAGGTAACTCGGAACAAGCTAAATATAATCTTGATAAAGCAATAGAATATGCGCCAGAGCTGGAAGATGTCCATATCGCGATGGCCTATTACTACCAAACCGTAGGAGATCTCGTTCGCACTGAACAGTCGTACCAAGACGCGATCAGTTCTAAGGATGTCTCCGGTGATTCCATGAATAACTTTGGGGTGTTTTTGTGTCAACAAAAGCAATACGAAAAAGCTGAAAAAATGTTTTTGGCCGCAATAGAAATGCCCAAATATACGCGAACCGCATCGAGTTATGAAAACTTAGGTCTTTGTAGCCGGCAAGCGGGAAAAGCAGAAAAGGCACGACAGTATTTTCAGATGGCGTTAAAGTATGACCCGAGACGCTCGGTGTCATTGATGGAGTTGACTCAGCTTGAAGTTGAACAGGGTGATTTTATTAAGGCGCGTAATCAACTCGCGCAATATCACCAAGTGGCAGCCCAGACTCCAGAGAGTTTAGCGCTCGGAATAAAAATAGAGCAGGCGATGAATGATGATGCTGCGGTTAAGAAATTTGGTATTTTATTGCTTGCCAAATTTCCAGCATCACCTCAGGCCAAGCAATACAGAGTTAATTTGCATCAATGAAAGATCAAGACATAAATGCGCCAGTTGCCCCCGTTGAATCTAGTGAAATCGAGTCGACGGCGCCTGATGTAACGCTTGGAAGTGTATTAAAAGCCGCCCGTGAAAAAATGGGGCTAAGTATCGCCGACACTGCGGTGAAACTACATCTACGTCCCCGTATTGTGGAAGATATTGAAGCTAACAATTTCATCAATATTGCTTCTTCCACTTATGTTCGTGGCTATGTCAAAAACTATGCGCGAATGGTGGGTGTTGATATCCAGCTCATCGAGGCCTGTCTTGCAAGGCAAGTCCCTTCAGTGACTGAGCCTGCCATGCAGAGTTTTTCACGCAAGACGACCTATCAAGCTCGTGACACTAAATTAAAGTGGCTGAGCTTTTTTATTGTTATCGTGTTGCTTGGATTGCTCGTGGTGTGGTGGATGCAAAAATCGACCTTGTTAACCCATGTTGATGTGTCGCAACCGACCGTAGAGGAAGTGGCTGCAGCCAATCAAACCCTACCTGGGGATGTGCTGCTGACCGAAACCGATGCGAGTCAGCAATTGACTGAAATAGCCGCTAACGGCTCTATGTCAATCGACGGTCCGGTTAAAGATACCGATGCCAGCACTATCGACGCAAACGCTATCGATGTGAGCACTGGACCTACGGATAATACTTATCCTGCAACAGCGGATACAAGCAATGAGGATGGTGGCACTGCTATCACTGCCACCACAGTGCCGCAAACTGCCGCCCCTGTGGTTCAACAGCCCGCGCTAACACCTGCAGCTTCAACACCAACTTCTTCAACATCCGTTGCTTCCACACCAACGGCCACCGCAGTAAACAGTCCGGTTATCGCTGCGGGACAATCGATTATTGATATTCAGCTAACCGGTGATTGCTGGATAAATATTGTCGATGCAAAAGGCAAAGCCTTAGTCGATGGTGTTAAAGGCGCTGGCGTTGCAGTGCAAGTGAGCGGTGTACCACCGTTTAAGATTATTTTAGGCGCGCCCCATGTGGCGACCTTAAGCTTAGATGGTCAAATGGTTAGCTTAGCGGACTTCCCCAAAGGCCGTGTCGCGCGTTTGACCTTGCCTAAAGCCTAACGACCGCGTAATCATCTGCAGAACGTACCGAAATAGAGTGTATTTAGCATGTATAATGAAACTCCCATAAAAAGACGTCCTTCAACCCGCATTTATGTGGGGAATGTGCCGATTGGTGATGGGGCGCCGATTGCCGTTCAGTCTATGACTAATACTAAGACGACCGATGTAGAGGCAACCGTTGCCCAAATTCGCGCCTTAGAGAAAGTGGGTGCCGACATAGTACGCGTGTCAGTACCGACTATGGATGCCGCAGAAGCCTTTAAAATCATTAAACAATCAGTGAACGTGCCCTTAGTCGCCGACATCCATTTTGACTATCGTATCGCCTTAAAAGTGGCCGAATACGGTGTTGATTGTCTGCGTATTAATCCAGGCAACATTGGTAATGAAGAACGCATTCGCAGTGTGGTTGAGTGCGCCCGGGATAAAAATATCCCGATCCGTATTGGCGTCAATGGCGGTTCATTAGAAAAAGATTTAATGGATAAATACAAGGAGCCGACCCCCGAGGCCCTGCTCGAATCGGCGATGCGCCACGTGGATATTTTAGATCGCATGAACTTCGACCAATTTAAGGTCAGTGTTAAGGCGTCAGATGTGTTCTTGGCGGTTGAATCCTATCGTTTATTGGCCAAACAAATCCGCCAGCCGCTGCATTTAGGTATTACTGAGGCGGGTGGTGCTCGCGCAGGTTCTGTGAAGTCGGCCGTCGGTTTAGGCATGTTATTGGCCGAAGGCATAGGTGACACCCTACGTATTTCCCTTGCCGCCGATCCCGTTGAAGAAATCAAAGTTGGTTTTGATATTTTAAAGTCGCTGCGCATTCGTAGCCGTGGGATTAATTTTATCGCCTGCCCATCCTGTTCACGCCAAGAGTTTGATGTCATTAGTACAGTGAATGAATTAGAGCGCCGCTTAGAAGATGTGACCACAGCGATGGATGTGTCTATTATCGGCTGCGTAGTGAATGGCCCTGGCGAGGCTTTAGTGTCGCATATTGGTTTGACCGGTGGACACAATAAGAGTGGCTACTACGATGAAGGCGAGCGTCAAAAAGAACGTTTCGATAACGACAATTTAGTCGATTCCCTCGAGGCGAAAATTCGCGCTAAGGCGAGCCAGATGGCAAACCGCATCCAAGTGAAAGATACAACCGAGTAAAATCCAGACGTTAAGCTTAGTTATTACCGCTAAGGCTTGAGCTAGACCCCGAAACCGACGGGGTCATTTTACGTTTAGTATTGAAAAGCCTATAATGCCTGACATTTTTTATTAATTTAGCGAAATCGGACGAGTCGACACAGTGGCAAAACAGATCCAAGCGATTCGCGGAATGAACGACATTCTGCCAACTCAAAGTCCTCTATGGCAAAAAGTGGAAGCGGTACTGCGTTCAAGCGTCAGTGCTTACGGTTACAGCGAAATTCGCACTCCGATAGTGGAAAACACCGAACTTTTCAAACGCTCTATCGGTGAAGTTACTGATATCGTTGAAAAAGAAATGTATACCTTCGAAGATAACAACGGTGACAGCTTAACGCTGCGCCCAGAAGGTACGGCATCGACAGTGCGTGCGGGTAACGAAAATGGTCTGCTGTATAACCAAGAACAACGTCTTTGGTATATGGGCCCTATGTTCCGCCATGAGCGCCCACAAAAAGGCCGCTATCGCCAATTTAACCAGTTTGGTGTCGAAGTCTATGGCATAGGCACGGCCGATATCGATGCTGAAGTCTTGATGCTATCTGCCCGCCTGTGGGAAAAGCTTGGCATTAGCGAGCATGTCTCATTAGAGTTAAATACCTTAGGTGATCCCGCCGAGCGCGCTGTTTACCGTGATGCCCTGATTGCGTTTTTAGAGCAGCATAAAGACGCCCTCGATGAAGACAGCAAGCGTCGCATGTACAGCAATCCGCTGCGGGTTTTGGATTCAAAAGATCAAAATGTTCAAGCTATATTGGCCAATGCCCCTGAGTTAATGGATTTTCTCGGTGAAGAATCGAAGGCACATTTTTCACAATTGCGTGAACTACTTGATGCTATAGGTATCAAATACACCATTAATCCGCGCCTAGTCCGTGGGTTAGATTACTATAATCGCACTGTATTTGAATGGGTTACATCTAGTTTAGGCTCACAAGGCACTGTACTTGCGGGTGGTCGCTACGATGGTTTAGTCGCCCAATTAGGCGGCAAAGATACTCCTGCAGTCGGTTTTGCCATGGGCTTAGAGCGCATTATACTGCTGCTTGAAACCTTAGAACTGAACAAAGATATTCCGCCTGAGGTGGATGTGTATGTCACGGCTATGGGTGATAGCTGTCTGGTTGAAGCCATCAAGGTCGCGCAGGAATTACGTTCCGCATTACCCACGCTTAAGGTGATGAGCCACTGCGGTGGCGGCAACGTGAAAAAACAAATGAAGCGCGCCGATAAAAGCGGTGCTCAAGTGGCCTTACTGATCGGCGAAGAAGAATTGGCTGAAGGTATGGTAACGGTTAAACATTTACGCAATAACATCGAACAACAACGGGTAGCGCGAAGTGCATTAAGTGCATTTTTAGCTGAACTGGCAATTAAGTGACAGATCATATAAGGGGACGTGCGCGTGGAAATTTATAGCACAGAAGAACAACAAGTAGATGCTATCAAGCAATTTTGGAAAGACTATGGAACGTCAATTTTAATTGGTGCTGTCGTTGGTTTAGGCGGCCTATACAGTTGGAATTATTACTCCGACATGAAAGTCGCGCAGGCGGAAGAAGCATCGCAGGCTTTCCAAACCTTGACCACTAAATCAAGCGACGAAGCCGCTATGCTGGCGGGTGTGGCCGAGTTTTCTAAAAACCATGATCAAAAGGGTTATCTGGCCCTGTTAGATTTGATCGTGGCAAAAACCGCGGTAGAAGCTAAGGATTATGCGAAGGCCGAAGAAGCACTTAAAAAAGTCATCGCCGCTAAACCTGGTGCGGGTTTAGACATGATTGCGACCTTACGTTTAGCGCGAGTACAAGCCGAGCAAGGTCAAATGGACACAGCTTTAGCCACCTTAGAACAAGTGACTGACAAAGCATTTTTAGCTCAACGTGAAGAATTAAAAGGCGATTTCTTCGTGCGTAAAGGTGAAGCTGATAAAGCGAAAACGGCTTATCAAGCAGCAGTTGATAATGGCGGAGTGGTCACTAGCCCTGCGCTTAAAATCAAACTTGATAACCTAAATCAGGCATAAGGGATCCCTTGATGAAGTCTTGGTGCAAAAACCTGCTAGCCGCTGGACTCAGTCTAGCCATGTTATCCGCTTGTTCGTCGAGCGATGTTGAAGACGAACCTGTGAGTGAGTTAACAGCCATTCAGGCGACTGTGTTCCCTGAAGTGAGTTGGAGCACCTCTGTCGGTGACGGTGTTGGCGATTACTACTCGCGCCTTGTTCCCGCCGTGCGTTACGGTAAAATTTTTGCTGCCGACCGATACGGTTCCGTGATGGCGTTTGATGAAGCCACAGGCGAGCGTGTTTGGACTAAAGATTTCAGTGAAGAGTTTCGTGATAATGCTTTAGCCAAAAACAAAGGCGCACGTCTTGCTGCTGGTGTCACCGCGGCGCGTAATAAAGTCTTTGTGGGTGGTGAAAGCGGGCTATTAGCAGCGCTCAATGCCGAAGATGGTCAAGTGTTATGGCATGTGGTTGCCGGCGGTGAATTACTGTCTGCCCCCACTGTGGCCGATGATGTAGTGGTGGTGAGTACCAGTACTGGCTCACTCGAAGCCTTTAACGTCGATACAGGCGCCAAGTTGTGGGTGTATGAAATGCAATTGCCGAATCTGACCCTGCGTGGTACAGGTTCTGCAGCCTACGAAGCGGGTGGTTTCTTTATCGGCACCGCCGATGGCAAAGTGGCCGTTGTGATTAAAAACAATGGTCAAGCGGCGTGGGAGCAGGCGATTTATAACCCCACTGGCGGCAATGAGTTTACACGTATGGCTGACGTGGATATGACACCGCTGATCCTAGGCGAGAATTTATATGCAGTGAGCTATAACGGTAACTTAGTGTCGATGGAACTGCGCACGGGCCGGGTCGTGTGGACACGTAAGTATTCTAGCTTTAACGAGTTAGCGACCTCTGGCTTAAGCTTGTTTTTAGTTGACGACCACAGTCGTATCTACTCAGTTGATAAACGTAACGGTTTAGAACTGTGGAGTAACTCTGAGTTAGCTAACCGCACTCTGACGTCACCTGCGGTATATAAAGACTATTTAGTTGTGGGTGATTTTGAAGGTTATTTACACTTTGTCGATCGCAGTACAGGGTCGATTGTGGGACGTGTCCAAGTGGACAGCTCTGGATTATACGGCCAGCCATTAGTGGTTGACGATAAAATCTATGTTCAAGGTCGCAGTGGAAAGTTAGCTGTTGTAACACTTCCCTAGTTAAAAGTGTTATCCTTGTAGAGCCCCTGGAAGTGTGTTCCGGGGGCTTTTTATTGAAAAGTTTTTTAGAGGCAAAATATGATCCCTGTAGTGGCCCTTGTTGGTCGGCCGAACGTCGGTAAATCCACCCTATTTAATCGCCTTACGCGCACGCGTGATGCGCTGGTTGCTGACTTTCCTGGCCTAACACGTGACCGTAAATATGGTCGAGCATTCTTATCCGGCTATGAGTTCATTGTGGTCGATACCGGCGGTATCGATGGCACTGAAGAGGGGATCGAGACGAAAATGGCTGAGCAATCCCTTGCCGCCATTGAAGAAGCCGATGTCGTTTTATTTATGACTGATGCGCGTGCCGGTTTAACCGCAGCGGACTTGTCGATTGCCCAGCACCTGCGTAGCCGTGAAAAAACCACCTTCGTGGTTGCGAACAAAGTTGACGGTATTGATGCCGATTCAGCCTGCGCCGAGTTTTGGTCTTTAGGTCTAGGTGAAGTTTACCAGATGGCGGCGTCACAAGGACGCGGCGTGACTAACATGATCGAATATGCGCTGACTCCCTATGCCGAAGCGATGGGCATTGAGCGTCAGGGCGAAGAAGAAGTCGTCGATGAGCGCCAATACACCGAAGAAGAAGCCGAAGCTGAGCAAAAGCGTCTACAGGATTTGCCTATCAAGTTGGCGATTATCGGTAAACCTAACGTCGGTAAGTCAACCTTAACTAACCGTATTTTAGGTGAAGAGCGCGTCGTAGTGTATGACGAACCCGGCACCACCCGCGACAGTATTTACATTCCGATGGAGCGTGAAGGTCGCGAATACGTGATTATCGATACCGCGGGTGTTCGTCGTCGCAGTAAAGTACATCAAGTCATTGAGAAATTCTCAGTCATCAAGACGCTAAAAGCGGTTGAAGATGCCAACGTGGTGCTACTTATCATCGATGCCCGTGAAGGCGTTGCTGAGCAAGATTTAGGTCTATTAGGTTTTGCCCTTAATGCGGGCCGCGCCCTAGTCATTGCCGTCAACAAGTGGGACGGAATCGATCAAGGGATTAAAGATCGCGTTAAGAGTGAACTCGATCGCCGTTTAGGCTTTATCGACTTTGCTCGTATTCACTTTATTTCGGCGCTGCACGGTACAGGTGTTGGTCATTTATTTGAATCGATTGAAGAAGCCTATGATAGTGCGACGCGCCGCGTCAGTACTTCTATGTTGACCCGTATCATGCAAATGTCCCAGGACGATCATCAGCCACCATTGGTTAACGGTCGCCGGGTTAAGCTTAAGTACGCCCACGCCGGTGGTTACAATCCGCCAATCGTGGTGATCCACGGTAACCAAGTGAGTAGACTGCCTGACTCGTACAAGCGTTACATGATGAATTACTTCCGCCGTTCTTTGAAAGTGGTCGGCACGCCAATCCAGCTGCGTTTCCAAGAGGGGGATAACCCATTTGAAAACAAGACTGAGAAATTGACTATGAGCCAAGAGCGTCGCCGTAAACGCGCACTGAACCATATTAAAGATAGAAAAAAATAATCGAGTCCTAAAATGCTCTGATGAAAAAAGGAACCTTGCGGTTCCTTTTTGTTTTTATGCGATTGCTTGGCGCTTGGGGCAAGTGACTGAGTATCAGGCTATCTTATCCGCCAGCATACCTTCGAGAATAATCGCGGCGAGTTCATCATAGTAGTTTGACCATGCGTTTTCTATGTCGGTATTAGATTGACCCTTTAACTCATGCTGAATGGCTAAGATTAGGGCTGATTTGACAATGGGAAAGTGTGAAACCTTGACGCCATAGTTTCGATGCCGAGAGCCTAATTCGAGCAGGGTCGACCTGATAGTATCGAGGTGATGAATATTGTCGACGGCGGCACAAAAGATCATATAGAAATGTTCTTCTATCAGTTTGCGATCGCGCTTAAACATAGGTTTGATCAGCGGCGCTAAGTCAAATAGGCAATCATAAAAGAAGCTTGCAAATTGTTGTTCTTGATGATTTATCAAGGTGAATGATGAGGTTATTGCCTCTTTTTCGATTTCAGTTAGCCCCATATTAAGCTTATCCATCCATGTATGCTGATGAGTAAACTGTATTATAGTCAATTTTAATGCAGTGCTTGTTTATCTTAAAAGTTAATAAATATCAAAAAATTAACGTTTTTATCTGCAGGCCGGATTTCACGGACTGCAGGTGATGCTTTCTTGTCTTTAGAGAAGCATGTGTCTGAGGCCCTTGGTTATAGGTGCCATTAGCGTTAGGGCTATTTTATGGAATTTGTGTAATGGTCGACACTAGCCGTTCATGGGGCAGTTGGGTGGTGATAGTGTCACCGATCCGCACTTGGGCTGACGATGTCACAACGGTTCCGCTGGCATCGGTAGTGATACTGTAGCCGCGACTTAATGTGGCCAGAGGGCTGACCGTCTCAAGTTGATGGGCGGCATATTTTATCCGTTGTTCACTCTGGCTTAACTTACCTGCTAATGCATCCTGCAGACGACTGGCGAGGTAGTTTAAGCGAGTTGCCTCTAGGGCGAGTTTATGCCGAGGGGATTGCTGCTCAAGGCGGCTTATCAGTAATTGTTGGCGACGACTGCAAAGGTGCAGCCGACTAGAGAGCGCCGACTCTAGCCTTAATTGCATTTCATCGAATCTTTGCTCGAATTGTTGCAGTGTACGTTTGGGGTCTAAGCGCTGTAGCCTGTGATCTAACACAGTTAAACGTCTTTCTTGTTTGAGCTGATAATGTCGTGCACTTTGCTGTAGGCGCGCTAATACGGTCGCTAGTCTTTGGGCTTTATTCTCACTGTCCTGTGAGAGTAGTTCGGCACCTGCGGATGGTGTTGGGGCGCGCACATCGGCAACATAGTCGCTGATGGTGGTGTCGACTTCGTGGCCGACGGCGCTGACGATGGGCAGGGCGCTGTTGTATATCGTATGGGCGAGGGCCTCGCTGTTAAAACACCATAAATCCTCAAGTGAACCGCCGCCACGGGTGAGCAGTAACACATCGACTTCTAACCGCTGGTTAGCAATATTAATCGCTTGGCAAATGTTTCTGTCTGCGGATTCACCTTGCACTTGAGTGGGATAAATAATGACTTCGATGGAAGGGTCTCGCCTAGCCAGCACATGCAACACGTCGCGGATAGCGGCCCCGGTTGGTGACGTGATAACGCCAATGCGTTGAATATTTTTGGGCAGCGGCCTTTTGGTGTCGGCGGCAAATAATCCCTCGGCGGCAAGCTTCATCTTAAGGGCGTCAAATTGCTGGGCAAGTAGACCATCACCGGCGGGTAACATGGATTCAATTAATAATTGATAGTCTCCCCTCGGCTCATAAACGCTGATCGCGCCTTTGACTAGCACTTGCTGGCCATTGATGGGCTTAAAGCTGACACTCTGGTTACGGCCCTTAAACATGGCACAGCGGATCTGGGAATAATGATCTTTTAGGGTTAAATACCAATGGCCTGAGCTTGGGGATGAAAAATTAGAAATTTCGCCATTGAGCCAGATTTTGCCGAGTTGTCCCTCGAGAATTTGCCTGACCTCCCCATTGAGGCGTGAGACGGTATAAACATTATTTTTGGCGACTTGCATGGTTTTTCTCGCGCAAATGGGAATTTTTCACTATTTTCCATTTACCGCGCCCCATATGCAAGGTATAATCCCGCCGCAATATTTCACCTCTAAATCCTACTCAACTGGGGAGATGTTGCTAATGCTACGTTTAATTAAAGAAGCGCTTACTTTTGACGATGTGTTACTTGTTCCTGCGCATTCTACTGTACTCCCAAATACCGCCGTTCTTAAAACTCGCCTCACCAATACAATCGAACTCAACATTCCGCTTGTGTCCGCCGCCATGGATACGGTCACTGAAGCTCGCCTTGCAATCGCGATGGCGCAGGAAGGTGGCTTAGGTTTTATTCACAAAAACATGAGTATTGAGAAGCAAGCCGAAGAAGTGCGTAAAGTAAAAATTTACGAAGCGGGCGTGGTTCAACAACCTGTGACTGTGACTCCCTCAACGACACTGGCCGATCTGAAAGTGTTAACCCTGAAAAACGGTTTTGCCGGTTACCCCGTGGTTAACGAAGCGAACGAGCTTGTCGGTATTATCACCGGCCGTGATGTGCGCTTTGTGACCGACTGGAGCAAAACGGTAGAGGAAGTGATGACGCCTAAGTCGCGTTTAGTCACAGTTGCCGAAGGCACTAAGTTAGATGAAGTGCAAAAATTAATGCACTCTAACCGTATCGAAAAAGTGTTAGTTGTCGATGATAACTTCAAGCTGAAAGGCTTAATCACTGTAAAAGACTTCGAGAAAGCCGAGCGTAAACCTAACGCCTGTAAGGATGAGTTAGGCCGTTTACGTGTAGGCGCCGCCGTAGGTGCAGGTGCGGGCAACGAAGAGCGTGTTGATGCGCTGGTTAAGGCCGGTGTTGACGTACTGCTGATCGATTCTTCCCATGGCCATTCCGAAGGCGTGCTGCAGCGTATCCGTGAAACCCGTGCCAAATACCCAGATTTACAAATTGTCGGTGGTAACGTTGCCACGGCAGAGGGCGCCTTAGCCTTAGTTGAAGCGGGCGTTAACGCCGTTAAAGTCGGTATTGGCCCTGGTTCTATTTGTACGACTCGTATTGTTACCGGTGTGGGTGTGCCACAAATTACTGCGGTTTCAGATGCTGCCGCAGCCGTAAAAGGCTTAGGTATTCCTGTTATTGCTGACGGTGGCGTGCGTTTCTCTGGTGATTTAGCTAAAGCCTTAGCCGCGGGCGCATCTTGCATCATGGCGGGTTCAATGTTCGCTGGTACCGATGAAGCGCCTGGTGAAACTGAACTGTACCAAGGCCGTGCTTATAAATCTTACCGCGGTATGGGCTCCTTAGGGGCTATGTCTCAAGGCTCTTCCGACCGTTATTTCCAATCTGACAATGCTGCCGACAAGCTTGTGCCAGAAGGCATCGAAGGCCGTGTACCCTACAAAGGTAAGCTCAAGGAAATTATCCACCAACATATGGGCGGTCTGCGTTCATGCATGGGCTTAACTGGCTGTGCCACTATCCTTGAACTGAATGAAAAAGCGCAATTTGTGAAAGTGACTTCTGCGGGTATGGGCGAGTCCCATGTGCACGATGTAACTATCACTAAAGAAGCACCTAACTACCGTTCAGGTTCTTAAGCGTTTGACATAATGGGGCGGCGATAAGCCGCCCCGTTAGTAATCTGTGTAATGCCCTCAAGATTGACCATATCGATTTTGAGCCAAGTTAAACAATAGATGAGAAAAGGTTATCCATGAGCGATATTCATGAGCACAAGATACTGATCCTCGATTTTGGATCCCAGTACACTCAACTGATTGCCCGTCGTATCCGTGAAATTGGCGTTTACTGTGAATTATGGGCGTGGGATGTGACCGAAGCCCAAATCCGTGAGTTTGCCCCTAATGGTATTATCCTAGCGGGCGGCCCTGAAAGTGTGACGGCTGAAAATTCTCCCCGTGCACCTGAATATGTCTTTAACGCAGGCGTGCCCGTGTTAGGTATCTGTTACGGCATGCAAACCATGTCTGAGCAGCTTGGCGGTAAAGTGATCCAAGGTGTGGGCGAAGGTGAATTCGGTTACGCTCAAATTGAAATGCTGACAAAATCTGCGTTATTCAAAGATATTGAAGACGCCGTCAATAGTGAAGGTAAACCGCTGCTTGATGTGTGGATGAGCCACGGTGATAAAGTGTCTGCGATCCCTGAAGGATTTGTGGCAGTGGCTAAAACCGATACTTGCCCCTTTGCAGCCATGGCCCACGAAGGAAAACGTTTCTATGGCGTACAATTCCACCCTGAAGTGACCCACACGCGTCAAGGCATGCGGATGTTATCGCATTTTGCCTTAGATATCTGTGGCTGCGCCGCTAACTGGAAACCCTCTTCTATCATCGAAGATGCGATTGAGCGCCTGAAAAAGCAAATCGGCGATGATGAAGTGATTTTAGGGCTATCTGGTGGTGTCGATTCATCGGTTGTGGCCATGTTGCTGCACCGTGCTATCGGCAAAAAACTGACCTGCGTGTTTGTGGATAACGGTTTATTACGTTTGAACGAAGCCGAGCAAGTAATGGACATGTTCGGTGATCATTTCGGCCTGAACATTATCCATGTCGATGCGGAAAACCGCTTCCTCGATGCGATGAAGGGCGTTGCCGATCCTGAAGCAAAACGTAAAATCATCGGCCGTGTCTTCGTTGAGATTTTCGATGAAGAGTCGAAGAAGTGCGTTAATGCTAAGTGGCTAGCCCAAGGCACGATTTATCCCGATGTGATTGAATCCGCTGGCAGCGCCACAGGCAAAGCCCATGTGATCAAGTCGCACCATAACGTTGGCGGTTTGCCAGACGATATGGCGCTCGGTTTAGTTGAGCCACTGCGCGAACTCTTTAAAGATGAAGTCCGTAAAATCGGTTTAGAGTTAGGTCTGCCGTACAACATGCTTTACCGCCACCCGTTCCCAGGCCCAGGCTTAGGTGTGCGCGTTTTAGGTGAAGTGAAGAAGGAATACTGCGATTTACTGCGCCGCGCCGATGCTATCTTCATCGAAGAGTTGCATAAAGCCGACCTGTACAACAAAGTTAGCCAAGCCTTTACCGTGTTCTTACCCGTGCGCTCTGTCGGCGTGATGGGTGATGGCCGTAAATACGATTGGGTGGTATCACTGCGCGCCGTCGAAACCATCGACTTTATGACCGCACACTGGGCACATTTACCCTATGATTTCTTAGGTCGCGTATCAAACCGCATCATCAACGAAGTCGATGGCATTTCCCGTGTGGTTTACGATATCTCTGGCAAGCCACCAGCGACGATCGAGTGGGAATAGGCGGGTTTATCAATAATTAACCAGCCCTTGATAAAATAAAAATGCCAGTCAGTAATACTGACTGGCATTTTTATAGTTTTTTCATTGAGAACGTCATCAGAAAGGAAATAGAGAGGTTGCTGGTTTTGTTAAAAAAGGCCGCACGGCCTAACTAGATAAGGATTGCTGAGTATGGACCCAAAGCCTTACGGAAATATTTGGTTTCTTGGCGGTGAGGTTCATTGTGATGCTTGTCTTCTATTTTTTGGGGCTGTGGTTACACAGCACCGGGTATGGCCTAAAGATAAAAGTGATTGCCGACAAAATTGAGGTATTACAAAACAGGATGGCCGAGCGTGTTTACACGGGCATGACGTGTCAAACAATCGACAAAATCAGACGCTGGTCGTTTGGTGGACGCAAGTCGTTAGAGAGACAAGGGTCGGTGATAGTGCATTGGCCCGAATTTCCACATACTGCCAGTTTGGTTTTTGCTCTCTTGGAAGGTGTTGCCATAAGTTCAGTCCCCGAGATTGTTAGAAATATGTCCGTCGATAGTGCTAAATTTAAAGTTAGTAGTTGGTTGAAAAGGAGGACCTTTTTGATCGCCAAACCTAGACGTGAATGCTAGTATATCAGTAAGTTTTATATGATTTAGCAGGTTGAAGAGGACCTTTGTCCAAAGCTAAAGAAGACAGACGGTCTTTTAAATAATGCTCCTAAAGCATGGCGGTTTTTCTGGTGTTTAAATGAAAATCAATGATTTAAAAAAACTTCCTACTCTAACTATGCTATTTTCAGCTACCGTCTTTAGAGAGATGGCAAAGAAGGGGCAGTCAGCTTTGTTTACTCGGTTGCTAAAGGAGGCTGGAATAGTTGACCAGTTGGCGCCCAACTCAACAGTGGGTGAAGCGTTCGATTTTGCATTTAATATACTTAAAGTTGCTGGTCACCGTGATGAATACATATATCGAGCAGCTGTCAGTCAAAAAGTGCTTCTGGGAACTCATTCACTTCGCACTGCTTCAATGCTAAGCGAGTTTCGAGCAGGTAGTTGTAAGGCGGACCTAGTGATTTTAAACGGTACTGCAACTGTTTATGAGATAAAGTCTGAGCGAGATTCTCTTACTCGGCTTGAACATCAAGTCGAGAACTACAAACGAGTGTTTGCCAAAGTTAATGTGATATCTAGTGAAGAGCACATCGATGGTATTCTTAAAGCCGTATCGGAAGATGTTGGAATTATGTGCCTAACTAATCGTTATCAGATCAAAACTATACGTGAGGCACTAAATTGTCCTGAGAGAATCTGTCCTAGTACTGTATTTGACTCCTTGCGCATCTCTGAATGCGTCGAAATTCTTGAGAACTTAGGGATAGTCGTTCCCGTGGTGCCTAATATTGAAAGGCATGCGGCATTGCGTGAATTGTTTTCTGAAATTGATCCGGCTACTTTGCACTTTGAAATGGTTAAAACGTTAAAACGGACACGAGCTCTTGCTTCTCTTAGAGATTTTGTTGATCGTTTGCCAAAATCCTTACAAACAGCTGCGTTATCAGTGTCTGTACGTCACTCTGATCAAACGAGACTGATCGATGCTACGGAAACTCCACTACATGCGGCAATGACATGGAGTTAATCGACATATGTACTACCCATATTTTCGTGGAAAGCAATTTGAGCTAATAACGATTCGTGAAATGGCTCAGCTTTTGGCAGACAATAACTTTATACCAGTCATTGAGCCTGTTCGTGAGTCATTAAATGGTCTCAAAAGAGCATTAGAAGCGATTAGTGAAGCAGGTGGTAAAGCAGTAGTTATAGTTAATCCTAACTATGGTGATCATCAAGATGATGGCGCTAATATCAGCTGCTTTCTTGAGGGAGAGTTTTCTGGTTCGGAAAATATATCTGCAGGAATCCTTCTGCGTAATAGTATGTCGGTAGATGACGCTATGTCTTGCTTCGAACAGCATGCATCCCATAATAGAGTCTTAGTTCATGCCGGTTTTACTGAGCCAAAGGATTTGGCGATTAAGCTTGAAGGCTATATGCCGGAGCTAACAAATATCTTTATAGATGATTATTCAAAATTATTATACCGAAAACATTTTGGCTCGAGTAAGCGTATTTTGATTCGTGATGGATTCAACCGTCAGCGCAATGCAGATTACCCTGAAGTCGAAATGTTTTCAGAACTCCATGCGACTTATCCTGAGTTAGGGATGGAAGGGTTTGGAGACTTCTTGATGGTTGGGGATGCATATACCGAAGGTGGCGGGCCAGCTTATGCAGTAGCTATACACCTGACTTTCATAGATCGTAACAAGGACGATGTGATGTACATTTATCATTTCGTATCAGATACAAAGGATACTCCTACGGACCCAGCAGGGAAGTTTGGTCAAGCTCTTGGAAAATTAATCAGGAAGCTTGAAAGCGGAAACTCTGGGCTTCTTGAAACTAATGCTATCAAAGAGTTTAAAGAACTTTATACAAAACGGCACTTTCCCGGTTTAGGTTATGTGAAAAAGCTTTCGATGAAGCACCATATCGAAACGCTTGTAGATTATTTGAAGTGAGGTCGCTATGGCTAAGCGTTACTGCTGCCCAGAGTGTTTTGGCGATCGTGTTCTACGTGATGAAATATTTCCGACTCTTGGACCGAAGCTAGGGGATTGCGACTTTTGCGGAACAGTTAATACAGCGCTAGTCGAGCCTGCTGATTTAGCGGATTATTTTGAACTTCTAGTTAATGTCTATGAACCCGATCCTGATGGAAAAACATTAGTTGAGTGGATGAAAGATGATTGGTTGATATTTAGCCATGAGCGTATGGACAACGCTCATGCAAAAGATCTACTTAGTGAAATTCTTAATGATGGTGAAGTTGTCCGTCGTCCGTTTCAACCTTCAAGTAGTTATAATAGTGATGGTCTAGCACTGTGGGATAAATTGCGAGATGAAATGATGTACTCGAATCGATGGTTTCTAGATGTAACTATCGACGAAGAGCGCCTCAAAGAGCTATTAGAGATGCTAATTGCTAAAGGGCTGCCTTTGCAGTGGTATCGTGCTCGAATTAAAACTGAGGATGAAGCTTTTCAAATAGATAAGATGGGGGCCCCACCTAAAAGACGCTCTTCAAATGGACGAGCAAACCCGGTTGGTATTCCTTACCTCTATTTAGGTTCATTACCTGAGACAGCTGTTGCGGAAGTTAGGCCGCATACTGGGGAAGTCGCTTGTGTGGCTAGTTTTGAAATTCCAGACATTAAGGCTGTAGATTTGCGCAACCCTCGTGAACTTGTTTCTCCTTTCATTTTGGAGGACGCTAGACAAATCGCACAATTGCGGGCTGATTTACCCTTTCTAGAGCGTTTAGGTGAAGAGTTAACAAGGCCTGTTCAGCCTTCAGGTGCTGCAATAGACTACATACCTAGTCAATATTTATGTGAGTTTATTAAGAAAAAAGGCTTTGATGGAGTTGTTTATCGCAGTTCTGTTAGTGAAGGGATTAATCTTGCCTTGTTCAATCCCGAACAGGCCGTTGGTGGTCAAGTCTCCATATATAACGTAGATCGGGTTTCGGTTCAGGTTGCAGCCTTACAAATGCATGTCGATTATGAGAAGCGGTGATTGGTTCTTTGAGCAAAAATTTAGAAATGAATTACATATCGAAAATGACTAGTGTTGTTGCTTTAAATTGTGAAGAGAAGCAAGAGCTTCGCCGTGATATGGCAGAATCAGGGCCAAAAAAGAACTAAAATGTCAACGAGCAGCAAAAAAATTCTGCGTATGGTATAGATGATGGTATCGAGAATGAACATATTTATAACTAATTGTTCTATAGGTGGATTTCCCTCTCGTTGATATTCGAGTGGGAATAATTCTCTGTCTTGATGACATGATGCATTAACGAAAGGCGCCGAGTGCGCCTTTTTTATTGGTTATGGGTATAATTGCCTCAATTGTTGATTAAAGAGAATCCTTAAGTGGAGCAGATAAAACTGAACCCAAACACGTTGAATGCGAATAGGCTTAGCTGTGATGAGCTTGGTTGTGATGAAGTTAGTGGTGATGTGCTAACTGGCGAGCAAACTTGTCTCAATCAAACGGATTTTGAACAAGCTCAAGTAGACGAACATTGGATGCAGGTCGCGATGCTGATGGCTGAGAAAGCCGAGGCCGAGGGCGAAGTGCCTGTGGGTGCGGTATTGGTCAAAGACGGCCAGCAGATTGCGACGGGTTACAATTTATCCATTAGCCAACACGATCCTAGCGCCCATGCGGAAATTTTATGTCTGCGGGAAGCGGGGCGTTTGGTCGAAAACTATCGTCTTTTGGATGCGACCTTATATGTCACCCTCGAGCCTTGCGCTATGTGTGCAGGGGCTATGGTGCATAGTCGAATTGCTCGAGTGGTATTTGGCGCCCGCGATGAAAAAACCGGTGCAGCGGGTACGGTCGTGAATTTACTGCAACATCCAGCATTTAATCATCGAGTGGAAGTGACATCGGGTGTGCTAGCCGAGGCCTGTAGCGCCCAATTGAGCCGTTTTTTTAAACGTCGCAGAGAAGAGAAAAAAGCCTTAAAGCAAGCTCAAATAGCGCAGCAGGGATCGGAGTCGTAGAGGTTAAGACAGGCGTATTAATCCTGGGTCTGGATAAAGGTAAAGAACAGTTTTTGACGATTTAACACCCGGCGATGACGGACCTTGAGTAAGGTGCGGCGGCGCGACGCATTATTATGGATGGTTTTTTTTCTCATATTGACCCCGTTTTTGATTATTTTTATCTGTGTTACTCAATATTGTGATTGTTTTAAGTACCAGCCTGACACCGCTTACTGCCGTGACATGATTGACCCTATGACAGTAACAGTTGCGCTTGGGGGCGGCAATCCCCTTGGGCGTATCTGCTTTATAAACCAGCATGTTAATCGCTTAATCGTGTAAACGCACTTTAACGCCCTTTCGCTTAATCTAAGATGAAAATGGGCCAAAAGTATACAGAGAAAGTGAGCCTTGGGCGCTAGCGCAAGTTTTTCAGCGTTCACGCTTACTTAGGTTGCTCTGGACTCAATGAGCCTTGAGGTAAGCTGAGGGACTCTTCTGCGGTGAGGTCGTTAGGCTCTTCCTGTGGATTTTGGGGTTTCGATTGATTATCCACCCAGACTAAGGTGTCGTAATAACGGCGAATACTGTCAACGTAATGGACCGCTTCACTGCCTCTGGCGTAGCCGTAGCGGGTCTTTTGGTAGTGTTTACGTTTTTGCAGCAGTGGCAGAACCTTCTTCACATCTCGCCAGGCATTGGGGTTTAGCTCCATAGACTCAGCCAGTTTGCGCGCGTCCTCGACATGGGCATAGCCAATATTATAGGAGGCGAGGGCAAACCACATACGCTGACTTTCGGGGATGGATTCGGGCAAACGGTTAATCATATCCCTTAGATAAGCGGCGCCGCCGCGGATACTTTCTTTTGCATCCAAACGGTTTGTAATACCTATCTCTTTCGCTGTGGGTTCGGTGAGCATCATCATGCCACGCACTCCCGTGGGAGAACGGGCATTAGGGTTCCAATGGGACTCCTGATAGCTGGTGGCCGCCAGTTTACGCCAGTCTAAATCACCCGCGTGGGCCTCAAAGAGTTGACGATAGCGGGGCAGTACTGTCTCGATGGCGCGCAGAAAGGCGCGGGTATCGACATAATCGAAGCGTTTAACGTGGCCAAAGTATTTTTCGTTTAAATGATCGAGTGTGCCAGCGAGTTTTTCTTGGTGCCAAAATGCCAGCAATTGACTCATAAGTTCATCACTGTGGGTGGGCGGTAATAGCCAGACCACATCGAGTTTATCTTCTAACACTAGGCCAGAGCGTAAATCGGGTAAATAGCGGCGGTTGATCTGTACGCTACTGGAGTCGGCTATGGTGTAGTCAATTTCTTTATTGGCGATCATCGCCAGCAATTCTTCGCTGTCTTTATCTACTACTTGATCCCAGACGAGTGATGGATTGTGTTTCTGCAATTGAGTTAAGGTTTCCACAAATGCCGAGTCAGCAATAACAGTGATTTTACCTTTTAATTCACTGATATTTTTGGGTGTTGGCATACCTTCACGGTAAACCAATACTTGATTGACCCTATATAAGGGCGGGCCGAAGCGAAATTGTTCCCGGCGGGCGGGCGTTTCCGTCATCCCGGCGGCAATGATGTCAATTTCATTGTTTTTAAGGGCTTCATACAGTTCTGCGCGGTTGGTAAAGGGCAGCATTTTTAAGGGTACATTGAGGTATTCGGCAAAAAGCACCGCCATATCATAATCGAAACCGCTATTTCCCTGGCCCGAGGTCATATAAATTTGCGGTCCGTAAAGGGTCCCAACACGCAATTCGGTGAGCTTTTTGGGGGCGAATTCTGTTTCGTCCACGGTAACTTGCTGACAGGCTGTCAGTAAGAAACCAAAGATGATAGCGAACAGAAATCGTGTCATTAAATACATTTTTTAAATAAAATCAATCTGATAAATGATGAGAGGTCAGTGGGGTATCAAAGATAAAATGGCTGACGTTGCTGTGATTATATCCGTTTGTCTGGAATAGCGTAAAAAAATCGCACTAGGGGAAAAGAAGAGACCCGACAAAACAGCGCTTTTTATATCACAGGAAACACTGTTTTGCGTAAGGTCACAGGTGATTTGTGACGGACATTTCCCTATAATAGCGCCACCTCTGACCCCTGCAATAATAAATAATAAGGTGAATAGACGTGATGGAGATCATCCGCGGAGCCCCTGCACTCTCGACGTTTAGGGTGCAAAAGCTGATGGAGGCCTGCGAAAACGCGGCGCTTCCGGTACGCCAAATCTATGCTGAATATGTCCATTTAGCGGATTTGAGCGAGTTGCTCGACACAAATGAACGCCAGCAACTTGAAAAAATTCTCACCTATGGACCTGCGATAGAAGCTCATATCCCCCAAGGTTCACTCCTGTTTGTCACTCCTCGCCCCGGTACCATTTCCCCTTGGTCTTCAAAAGCCACTGACATCGCCCATAATTGTGGCCTTGGAAAAGTGAAGCGTTTGGAGCGGGGCATTGCGTATTATGTCGAGTCAGACGTGCTCACTGCGGCGCAGCAACAAAGCCTCAATGCGCTGCTGCACGATCGCATGGTGGAAGTCATTCTCGATGATTTTGCTAAAGCCGATATGCTATTCAAACGCACTGAGCCTGCGCCATTTAAGAGTGTCAATATTCTTGGGGAAGGTCGCCGCGCATTAGAAGTGGCTAACGTCGAGATGGGTCTGGCCCTCGCCGAAGATGAAATCGACTACTTAGTCGAAAACTTTGTGCGTTTAGGCCGTAATCCGAACGATATCGAATTGATGATGTTTGCCCAGGCGAACTCTGAGCATTGCCGCCACAAGATTTTTAACGCCGATTGGACCATTGATGGTGAGGTTCAGTCTAAGTCGTTGTTCAAGATGATTAAGAACACCTTTGAAACCACGCCTGATCATGTGTTATCTGCCTATAAAGATAACGCGGCTGTGATGGAAGGTTCTGTTGCGGGACGTTTCTTCCCCGATCCAAACGGGGTTTATAGCTATCACACCGAACCAATGCACGTCTTGATGAAAGTGGAAACCCATAACCATCCAACCGCGATCAGCCCATACCCAGGTGCTGCAACGGGTTCGGGCGGTGAAATTCGTGATGAAGGTGCGACGGGCCGCGGCTCTAAACCTAAAGCAGGCTTAACGGGTTTTACGGTATCAAATTTAAAAATCCCGGGTTTTGTTCAACCCTGGGAAGGTCAATACGGTAAGCCAGATCGTATCGTGAGTGCGCTGGATATTATGACCGAAGGCCCCTTAGGCGGCGCGGCATTTAACAACGAATTTGGTCGCCCGGCACTGGTCGGTTATTTCCGTACCTACGAGCAGGAAGTCAGCAGCCATAACGGCGTTGAAGTGCGTGGTTACCACAAGCCGATTATGTTAGCCGGTGGTTTAGGCAACATTCGCGAAGAACATGTACAGAAGGGCGAAATCACCGTTGGCGCTAAGCTGATTGTGCTGGGTGGCCCAGCGATGAACATAGGTTTAGGTGGCGGCGCCGCTTCGTCTATGGCATCGGGTCAATCGAGTGAAGACTTAGATTTTGCCTCGGTACAACGTGAAAACCCAGAAATGGAGCGTCGTTGTCAGGAAGTGATCGACCGCAGCTGGCAACTTGGCGATAAAAACCCGATCCAATTTATCCACGATGTGGGCGCGGGCGGTTTGTCGAACGCTTTCCCTGAACTCGTGAATGACGGCGAGCGCGGTGGTTTGTTTAATCTGCGTAATGTGCCTTCGGATGAGCCAGGCATGAGCCCGCTGGAAATCTGGTGTAACGAATCACAGGAACGTTATGTGCTGTCGGTTGCCCCAGAAAACCTCGCGCTATTTACGGCAATTTGTGAGCGTGAGCGCGCACCCTTTGCTGTGGTGGGTGAAGCGACGGCGGAAAAACATTTAACGCTCGCCGACAGCCATTTCGATAATAATCCTATCGATTTACCCCTCGAAGTTCTATTAGGTAAAGCGCCTAAGATGAGCCGCGATGTGGTATCGGCTAAAGCGGTATCACCCGCGTTAGCGCAAGATAAAATTGATGTTAAAGAAGCGGTTAAACGCGTACTGAGCTTGCCAACAGTGGCGGATAAAACCTTCCTTATCACTATTGGCGATCGCACAGTTACAGGTTTAGTGAACCGTGACCAAATGGTAGGCCCATGGCAAGTACCGGTCGCTGACTGCGCGGTCACAGCGGCAAGTTTTGATACCTACGCCGGTGAAGCTATGTCGATGGGCGAGCGCACGCCATTAGCACTGCTGGATTTTGGCGCCTCTGCCCGTATGGCGGTGGCTGAATCCATCATGAATATCGCCGGTGCCGATATAGGTTCATTTAAGCGCATCAAGCTTTCTGCCAACTGGATGTCTGCCGCGGGTCACCCTGGCGAAGATGCGGGTCTTTATGAAGCGGTGAAAGCCGTGGGTGAAGAACTGTGCCCAGAGCTCAGCCTGACTATTCCGGTCGGTAAAGACTCTATGTCGATGAAGACCGCATGGCAGCAAGATGGCGAGAACAAAACCGTGACATCGCCTATGTCATTGGTCATCACCGCCTTTGGTGTGGTGCAAGATATTCGCAATACAGTGACGCCAGAGCTACGTACCGATAAGGGCGAAACGTCTTTATTGTTAGTGGATTTAGGTGCGGGCAAAAATCGTTTAGGCGGTTCTTGTTTAGCCCAAGTGTTTGGTGAGTTAGGGGATGTTGCGCCGGATCTAGACGATGCTGCACTGCTGCGCGGTTTCTTCGAAACCATGCAAAATCTAGTGGCTAAAAAATCGGTTATCGCCTACCACGACCGAAGTGATGGTGGTTTATTCACTACCTTAGTGGAAATGGCCTTTGCCGGTAATACTGGCTTAGATATCGATGTAGAAGACTTGCAGGGCACTGATTTAGAAAGACTCTTTAATGAAGAGCTCGGCGCTGTGTTGCAAGTGAGCCGTGACAATGCGGCGAAAATTGCCGCTCAGTTTGCTATCGCGGGCGTGCCTTGCCATGTGATCGGCACATTAGCCGACGATCAACGCATCACCATTAAAGATGGCGCGCGTGAAATCTTCTCTGATAGCCGTGTGGCGCTGCGGACAGTGTGGTCAGAAACCACGTATCGTATGCAAGCGCTGCGTGATAACCCAGCCTGCGCGCTTGAAGAGTTCAAACTTAAGCAAGATGAAACCGATTTAGGCTTAACCGTTAACTTAAGTTTTGATCCAAGTACCGATGTTGCCGCGCCTTATATCCTAAAGGGCGCTGCGCCTAAGATGGCGATTCTGCGTGAGCAGGGCGTTAACTCCCACGTGGAAATGGCAGCTGCCTTTGACCGTGCTGGATTTGAAAGCCGCGACGTGCACATGTCGGACATTTTATCTGGCCGTATCAGCCTAGAAGAGTTCCAAGGTCTGGTGGCCTGTGGTGGCTTCTCCTACGGTGACGTATTAGGCGCGGGTGAAGGTTGGGCTAAGTCGATTCTGTTTAACGCGCGTGCCCGCGATGAGTTTTCACGTTTCTTTGAGCGTGACTCAAGCTTTGCCCTTGGGGTGTGTAACGGCTGTCAAATGCTGTCTAATTTGAAGGAAATCATTCCAGGCAGCGAGCATTGGCCACGTTTTGTGCGCAACCGCTCAGAGCGTTTTGAAGCGCGTTTCAGCTTAGTTGAAGTGCAACAGAGCCCATCGTTATTCTTCCAAGGTATGGCGGGTTCGCGTATGCCTATCGCCGTATCCCACGGGGAAGGTTTGGCTGAGTTTGCCAGTCCTGAAGCGTTGGCGATTGCCGAAGCGTCAGGCACTATTGCCCTGCGTTTTGTCAATGGTAAGGGGGATATTGCGACTCAGTATCCACAAAACCCGAACGGCTCGCCAAATGGCTTGACGGGGATTAGTACCACAGATGGCCGCGTAACCTTGATGATGCCGCACCCGGAACGTGTGTTCAGAACAGTGGCGAACTCTTGGCATCCGGATGCTTGGGGTGAAGATAGCCCTTGGATGCGTATGTTCCGCAATGCGCGAGTGACCTTAGGCTAAGCGGTTAAAATGTAGAGAGTTAGTTCGAGAAAGTGATAAAAAAGGAGCGAAATTTTCGCTCCTTTTTTTATATTTAAAATGCACTTTTACAAAAACATTTATATTTCAATCCTTTCACCTATATTGCAAATATTCTAATGGATAGATGTGGGAAAATGTTCATTTAAAACAATAATTACCCCTTAATGGGTAGAATGTGCAATCGTGCTATTTAAATACTGCCAATGTGATCGGTATTCTTTGGTTTAACAGAGCCCAGCCATAAAAGAAAAAGCCCCCATCTCATGGAGATGGGGGCTTGTTTTGCGCTAACAAAACTTCAAGTTAAATCAAAATCTATGCTGAATAAGCGATAAAATCTTACAGCTCTCGAGCTGTATAAAGTTCAACGAAAACACGCTTATAGCTGTTAACCAGACGTTCAAATAAGTTTGTCATATCTCTATCTCCACACCAAAGTTAATACCAATGTGCGCGAAGTGGGACTTGTCTGGGGCGTTTCACCAGAACTGTCAAACCGTCTCCTTAACACAGGACATATATTAAGCAGTTCGACGAATGTTATCAAACGAGAAAAAATACGTTTTTAGATTAAAAAAACTAATTCATAAAAATTGATTTGTTGTGTTTTTTGAATTTGTTTTATTTTAAGTTGTTGAATTTATTTATTACTAATTTGATTGGTGATTATTTTAACTTATTTTTATTTAGTAAAATTGTTGTTTAAAAATTGTTTGTTGTTGTTTTTATTAGTTAGATGTCAATTATTGGTTGAGATGGCTAAAAACGTTGGTTTTTACTGAATGAAATCGTCTCTCTACTCCGTTTTTTTGCCTCTGTCAACTGCGAGTTGATGGGAAGTGTGTGCCCCGCCGCAAAACCCATCTAAACCCTTGAGTTTGATTGATTTGAATCAAAGGCGGGTGGTATAAAATACTCACAAATGAAAACGAATAAATATCTTAACTATCTGATATTTATATCAATGAGATCATTTGATTGATTGGGTGGTGAGGTGTTTGTCTCAATGCCGAATAATAGTGTGACTCATGTCTCAGTATGTGATGGAAATAGGGACTTTTAGGCCTTGCTGCCTCGATGTAATGCTAAAGATAAAATTTAACGGTTTATACTGACCTCAGCTATAAACACAGAATGAAAACTCACTATCCTACAAAGGCACTTGCTATGAATGGCTTAGATTGTCATGGCAATTGGACGCACCACGTAAGGAGTCACCGATGATTGTTGAAGAGGTTGTTGAGCTATCGCGGCTGCAGTTTGCGCTGACAGCCATGTATCACTTCCTGTTTGTTCCCTTGACATTGGGGTTGGCATTTTTGCTGGCTATCATGGAATCACTGTATGTGATGACAGATAAACAAATTTATAAAGATATGACTAAGTTCTGGGGTAAGTTATTTGGTATTAACTTTGCCTTAGGTGTTTCAACGGGTTTAGCGATGGAGTTCCAGTTTGGTACTAACTGGTCTTACTATTCGCATTATGTGGGTGACATTTTTGGTGCACCACTGGCCATTGAAGGTTTAATGGCCTTCTTCTTGGAATCTACCTTTGTGGGTATGTTCTTCTTCGGTTGGGATCGTTTCACTAAGCGTCAACATTTAGCTGTGACTTGGTTAGTGGCCTTTGGTTCTAACTTCTCAGCATTGTGGATCTTAGTGGCAAACGGTTGGATGCAAAACCCTGTCGGTTCAGTGTTCAATTACGAAACAATGCGCATGGAAATGACCAGCTTCGCCGAAGTGGTATTTAACCCTGTGGCCCAGGTGAAGTTTGTTCACACAGTGGCTTCGGGTTATGTGACGGGCGCTATGTTCGTTCTTGCTATCAGTGCTTACTACATTCTTAAGAAGCGTGATTTACCCTTTGCCCGCCGCTCATTTGCGATTGCCGCCAGTTTTGGTATGGCATCGATTCTGTCGGTTATCGTGTTAGGTGACGAATCTGGCTATAAGGTTGGTGAAGCGCAGCGCGTTAAGTTAGCGGCGATTGAAGCTGAGTGGCACACAGAACCTGCACCTGCAGCCTTTACTGCCGTGGGTTTCCCTAATCAAGAAACCATGCACACCGATTATGCGATCAAAATTCCTTATGCTATGGGTATAGTGGCAACACGCTCATTGGATGAAGAAGTAACCGGTATTCGTGACTTAATTACCGAGCACGAAGTGCGTATCCGTAACGGTATGAAAGCTTATGAGATGCTCGTCAAACTGCGTGCCGGTGAAGATACACCTGAACTGCGTGCAGCCTTTGAAGAGGCAAAAGTCGACCTCGGTTACGGGTTATTACTCAAGCGTTATACCGATAACATAGTCGATGCGACCGAAGAGCAAATTCAAGCCGCGGCTAAGGATTCTATCCCCAATGTTGCGCCCATTTTCTGGAGCTTCCGGATCATGGTGGGATTAGGTTTCTTCATGCTTCTGGTGTTTGCTGCAGCATTCTGGCAAAGCACTCGTCACCAAATCGAAGAGAAAAAATGGGTGCTTAAGGCCGCGCTTTTCAGCTTGCCATTACCTTGGATTGCGATTGAGTGTGGTTGGTTTGTGGCCGAGTATGGTCGTCAACCTTGGACCATTTCTGAAGTATTGCCGACCTTTATGTCTGCATCGAGTTTAACGACCGGTGACTTATGGTTCAGTATTCTTTCTATCACCCTGTTCTACACTGTGCTGTTGGTGATTGAGATATTCTTGATGCTTAAGTTTGCCCGCCTTGGACCTAGCAGTTTAAAGACCGGCCGTTATCACTTCGAGACTAATGCTTCACACAATTAGAAGCCTAAGCAGAGGATTTCATTATGTTTGATTATGAAATATTGAGAGTTATCTGGTGGGCTCTGATCGGCGTGCTGTTCATCGGATTTGCGATTACTGACGGTTTTGACATGGGTGTCGGTGCGTTACTGCCCATCATAGGCAAAGACGATACCGAGCGCCGTATCATGGTCAATACCATCGCCCCCCATTGGGATGGTAACCAAGTGTGGTTAATTACGGCGGGTGGTGCGTTATTTGCCGCTTGGCCTATGGTGTATGCTGTGTCTTTCTCTGGCTTCTATGTGGCCATGATGATAGTGCTGTTTGCCTTGTATACCCGTCCTGTTGGGTTTGATTACCGCTCTAAGATTGAAAACCCAAAATGGCGTAAGTCATGGGATTGGGCCTTATTCTGTGGTGGTTTTGTACCGCCGCTGATCATAGGCGTTGCCTTTGGTAACTTATTGCAAGGTGTTCCATTTAACTTTGATGAGTTCCTGCGGGCAACTTACCACGGTGGTTTGTTCGGCCTGTTGAATCCATTCGGTTTACTGGCAGGTCTTGTCAGCGTAAGCATGTTTATGATGCAGGGTGCTGCTTGGTTACAAATGAAGACCGACAGTGAATTGCGGGTGCGTGCGGCTAAAGCAACACAATTCTTCGCATTGCTCGTGGCGGTATTATTTGCTGCGGCAGGCGTGTGGTTGGCTAATGGTATTGATGGTTATGTCGTGACTTCGACCTTAGACCACAATGCCATGTCTAACCCTACGATGAAGACTGTGGCCATAGAAGCTGGCGCTTGGTTAGCTAACTATGACAAGTACCCTGTGACTATGCTGTTCCCTATTTTGGGTGTGGTATTGCCGCTGTTAGTGATCCTTGTGAGTCGCTTAAACCGCTCAGGTTTTGCGTTCCTATTCAGTTCACTGACTGTGGCTATGGTGATTTTAACCTGTGGCGCGGCTATGTTCCCATTCGTCATGCCATCATCGCTAGACCCTAATGTGAGCTTGACCATGTGGGATGCGACTGCCAGTGAAATGACATTAACGGTAATGACTTGGGCGGCGATTATCTTCGTTCCAATCGTGTTAAGTTACACTGTATGGACTTACTTCAAGATGTTTGGTCGTTTAAACCGCAAACATATTGAAGATAACAAAGCCTCACTCTATTAATGTTTACGAAGAATTAAGGAGCACCTGCTATGTGGTATTTCACGTGGATATTAGGGGTTTTGTTGGCCTGTTCTTTCGGAATTATCAACGCCCTGTGGCTTGAGAATACGGAGAACATGGACAGATCGGCAGATGATGCCGAGTAACGCCTAAGCTTGATTAAAAAAACCCGCTGATGCGGGTTTTTTATTGGAGAGTTTCTAGATTCTAGCGCCTAGAACTAGGCTTTAAATTGGCTTATTTGTCGTTTTAACGCCACGGCTAAGGAGGATAACTCATCGGCCGACTGGACTGCCTGCACCGCGCGTTGCTCACCTTCGTTGGCTAATTCACTGATCTGGTGCAGGTTATGGGTGATCTCCTCTGCCACACTGCTCTGCTGCTCGGTTGCCGAGGCAATATTACGTGAGCTGATGGCCAGTTCACCGATACGCTGGGTGATTTCCTGCAGTTGCTCGCCCGTCGCTTCACCTTGGGTTGCCGATGCCATGCCTAGCTGATGACTTTGGGCCATTTGTTCTGTGGTGGTCTTCACTTGGGTTTGTAATTTATTGATAGTTTGTCCTATTTCTAAGATAGAAGCTTGGGTGCGCTGGGCTAAGATCCTGACCTCATCGGCAACAACGGCAAAGCCACGGCCTTGCTCACCCGCCCGCGCGGCTTCAATGGCGGCGTTGAGCGCTAGAAGGTTGGTTTGCTCCGCAATACTGTTAATCACTTCGGTGACTTTACTGATGGCTTCACTTTCTTGGCTAACTTTTTCAACGGATTGGTGGCTGTTATTCAGTTGTTGGCTGAGTTTGAGCAGATCTTGCACTACTTTAGCCTGTTGGTTTTGACCCGCTTTTGCGGCTAAGTCCACCTGTTGACTCTGATTGGCCCCATCCTGTGCATGGTTTGCCACGTCGCGGATAGAGGTCGACATTTCTTCGATAGCCGTGGCAATTTGATCGGTTTGTAACATTAGGGCCTGGGCTTCTTCGCCATTTTGCTTGGCGATGCTCTGTGCCTTGGCGGCCTGCTGCTCTAGGCTCGTTACCGAACCCTGCAATGCGATCATCAGTTGCCTTAACTCCGAAGACATGGTCGATACGCTAGTGGTGATTTTATCGACTTCATTTTGACTCTGGGGTACCGATGGCGGCAGTGGGCGGCTAAAATCGCCTCGGCCTAAGGTTTCCATATGCACTTGCAGGGCATGCAAAGGTTTGAGTGAACGCACTAACACTAGTGACAATAATACGGTTATCAGTGCTATGCCTGTGATGGCGACAATGGCGTTGATCGTGAGTAAGTGCAGGCTTTCTTCGTTGAGTTCCGTCGCTTTGACTTGGCCTACCAGCATCCAATTCCAGCCTCTGACCATTTGGGTATAGGCAAACATGGGTTCATTTTTGCTGTTGCTATAACGCCAATCGGTATCAGCCTGCATGGCTTGGGTTAAGCTCAAGCCATCGAGCATAGATTCAGTGACGGGCTCATTGGAAGTAAACTGTGGGTGTGCAACGAGGACTTGGTCTACGTTGCGCATGAGCAGAAAGTTGCCGCTCTCTTCTAAGGTGAGTTTATTCACGGCTTTTTGTAGTTGCTGCAAAGAATTGGTGATCTCAAACCCGATATATAAGATCCCAATGACTTGGCCCTGTTTGTCCTTCACTGGGCGATAGACTGTCATATAGTCTTTACCGAAGAGTTTGGCGTAGCCTTCGTATTCATTACCGCCGAGAAGGATTTGATAGCCTGGATGGGTTTTACCTAGGTAAGTCCCTAGTGCGCGGCTACCGTCGGCTTTTTTGAGGGAGGTTGAAACCCGCATAAAATCATCGCCATCACGCACGAAGACAGTTGCCGTTCCACCTGTCAGATTGGCAAAACGATCGACCTTACTTTTTGAGGCGTTAATGTTCTCTTGTTCGTGCATGAGGATAGGGGAATTCACCCCCATAATGCTGACGCTTTGGTCCGATTTACTGAACTGTCCAGGGTACATTTCCTTAAAGACATCGGCGTTACGTCTTGCCAGTTGCAGAAGACTGTCATATTGCAGTTCTAACATATCGGATACGGCGTGCATCTCGGCCTTCATCGCACTGATGCCTTTGTCTTCGAGCACGTTTGAAGCCGCTTGGTAGGAGAGGGTACTGAGTATGCTAAAAATGATCAGGGTAAGAAAAAAGGCAAGGGCGCCAATCTGTTTTGCAATCGGCCAATTGTTATAGTTCATTATGCGCTCCTAAAAGGTACAGGTTAACGCTAATGTAATCTAAGTTTTACCTAATGGTCTTGATGTGAGTCTAAGATTTCCTATTCTTTATAACGAGTTCGGTGTCTTTTCGTGGAAAACACAAATATTAATGGCATGTTTGCGTGGCATACGAATTGGCATAGTCAGGCAAGGATAGACTAAGCTGCTTAGGGATGTGCAGTTTACTGAATTTTAACATCAACAGGAGTGTCACTATGCTGGGCGAGAATCACGCATTAATCTATGAGTTTCCTGATTTTTCCGATCAAATTAAGCATCTAAAAAGCAATAATTCCACCTTTGCGACTATGGCGGGCCGTTACCATGAACTAGACCATAAGATCCGGGCATTGGAACTCACCAAAGTGCCCACCGCCGATGAGCACTTTTTGGCATTAAAATTAGAGCGTTTAAACCTCAAAGATAAGCTGTATCAGTACCTAGTTCATGATGCTATCTGAGATTGGAGCACCGCAGGGTGACACTTTTCTCGCTTCTTCATCAATAGTAGATACATAGTCGGTACCCATACCAGAGATAACAGGGTCGTTAGCAGCGTGCCGCCCGCGATAGCAATCGCAAATGGCGGCCAAAACCCACCCCCCGCGATGATAAGCGGAATAAACCCGCCCACTGTGGTGATGGTTGTCGAGCTAATATGGCGGCCGCAACTGCTGACTGTGCTGATAATGGTTTCTTTGTCGCCGAGTCTAGCACTGGGTATATCTTCAAGTTCGGCCAAGATCACTATGGCGGCATTGATGGCAAGTCCCATTAACCCCAGTAATCCAATGATCACAGGAAAACCAAAGGGATAACCAAATACAAAGACCGCGAGTAAACCCAGTCCCGCAGATTGCAGTGCGCTGAATAAAATGATGGCGGTCAACCTAAAGGAGTTGAAGGACAGTACCACAGTCGCCAGCAGCAAAGTCACAACCAGCATGACGTTTGATAGCAAGTTACCGACAGCTTCGTTGCGCTTTGCACTTTCGCCTCCAATTTCAATTCGATAGCCGGAGGGCAGTGGCAACTGGCTCACAGCGTCTTTTACATCATTGAGTACTTGGGCGGGTAATACTCCGCTGACGATATAGGCTTCTATGGTATTGACCCTTTGGCCGTTGCGCCGCGGAATAGCGCCACGACTGACTTGCACTTCGCTGTGGGCGAGGGCTGAAAGTGCGACCGCTTCACCCCTTGGGGTCACTAATTGAATTTCTGACAGTTTACTCGCCTGCTCACGACTGCCATCACCGAGCCTGACTCTAACGGGCAGGGATTCTGTCTGTTCCAACACGCTGCCGCCTATGACCCCTGTGGTCGACATTTGGATTTGCTTGGCGATATCGCTCAAGCTTAAGCCACTCATTAAACTCGCATCTTCATTAACCTGCAGCCATACCTTAGGGGCTCCTGCACTGAGGGTCGCACGGGTATGGATCACATCGGGCGTTGCGGCAAGGATATTGCGAACTTCATCCCCTAGGGAGCGCAATGTGTCGAGGTTAGGACCGAAGATCATCAGCTCCACCGGTGCATTAAAGGGAGGGCCCTGTTCTAATTTGCGCACTAGGACCTGCGCTTCGGGAAATTCGCTATCCAGTTGCCGTTGTAATTGGGGTATAAGCGCATTGGCGCGTTCAAAATCGGTCACTTTCACCATGGCCTGGGCGTAGTTTGTCGCGCCTTGCTGCCGTTGGGTTAAGTTGTAATAGAATGAGGGCGTGTTGCCACCGACGACCCAATCGACTTGTGTGACACCTTCCACCTTATGCAGCAGTTTATCCATTAAACCGACTTGGTTTAAGGTGTTTTCTAGGCTGACATGGGGGGCGAGATACACTTCGACTTGGAACATGTCCCTGTCTGAGGGCGGAAAAAACTGTTCAGTCATTTTGCCCGAGGCATAGAACCCCAATGCCGGAATAATGCCTATCACGACCGCGCTCAATATGGGGCGTTTTAGTGCGGCCCTTAGGCTGGCTTGAAAGTAGCCACTGATAAAGGGAACATTGATCCCATGTTGATACCAAACATCGTTTTTGCCTTCATGGCTAAATCGTCCCGCCAGTCCTGCAATTAAGGTGTGGGAAATCAAGTACGAACCTAGTAGTGCAAACATCACCGACATGGCGATACCGCCGACAAATTCCCCCGCGGCGCCGGGCATGAGCACTATGGGTGCAAAGGCCAAAATTGTTGTAATAGTGGACCCCGCTAGCGGCAGCCACAGGTGATGTAAGGTTTCGCTCACCGCGGCTAAACGGCCCATACCCTGTTGGCGGCGCTGGGCGATGGCATCGACGATCACAATGGCATTATCCACCATGATCCCAAGGGCAACGACCAGACCTGTGACCGACATTTGATGTATCGGCAGCCCAATATATTTCATACAGGCCAAGGTAAATAATGCGGTTAAAGGCAAAGAAATGGCCACTATCACGGCATTCCTTAGGCCGAGGGTTAGCAGGAGCACCAATAAAATGATCACAAAACCTTGGAGTAGATTCACGACTAATCCGCCGAGCCGCTCACTGGTATAGCTGTTTTGTTCGAACAACCATTGGATTTTAATATTGGCTGGGATATCGCGATTCAATTCTTCTACGACTTTGTTGACTTGTAACTGCCAGAGATCGACGCGGGTATTATTAAGCATACGGGCGGCAACAAATACGCCCTGTTCACCATCGACTAGGGCTAGGCTGTCCGCTGGGGTTTTAGGCTGACGGGAAATGCTGGCAATATCTCCAAGACGGATAATTTGCCCTTGGGTATCGACCTTTAATGGCACTTGGCGAATGCGGGTCTGTGAGTCTAGCTCACCCGAAACCTCGACTAAGGCGCGAAACGCTGAGTTGTTGATCTCACCCGCGGCAATTTTACTATCGGCGCCACTGAGTATTTGGGCGATAGCGGCGGGGGTGAGCTGTAATTGGCTCATTTTATTGCCATCGAGCTGGACTAAGATTTCCTCCGTGGGTGCGCCGTAGAGTTTAACAAAGTCTGTGCCGGGCAGTAGCCTTAGACGGCTCTGTAATTCCTTGGCATAGCGGTTAAGCATATCCACTCGAACGGGCGTGTTGGTGTTCCACACTAGGCTTAAAATGGCGGTATAGGCATAGCCTATTTGATCATCTAAGGTTGACGTTTGAGTTCCGTCTGGCAGTGTGTTTTTGGCATCGGCGAGTAAATCCCTCGCCCTCGACCATACGGGATCTGTCGCCATAACAGTGTCTTTCAGCTCCAATTGGATAACCGAAATGCCGGGCCTTGATGTGGATTGGATCAGTTTGATCTCTTCTAGGCGGCGCAGCTGATTTTCTAATACTTCAGTCACTAAGGCTTCAACCCTTTCGGCCGATGCCCCAGGGTAAGGTGTGATAACCGAGGCGAAGCGGTTGGTGATATGGGGATCCTCGGTGCGGGGGAGGCTAGAAATAGCGCCAAATCCAGCCACGAGCAGTAGGGCTATAACGAGGCTGACTAAGCGGCCATTTTCAACGAAGGCTTTGATCATGATTACCTCGTCGATGCAGTGGCAATGGGGGAGACGACTTGGCCAACGACTAATTTATGCAGCCCTTGGCTGACATAATGTTCGTTTGCCTGAATGGCCCCTTGGATAAAAGCCCTATCTTGAGTGGTATAGAGGATCTCCACATCTCGGCGTTCGATTTTTGCTTCATCGGAGTTTGTGGTGACAAGGTATAAATTCCACAGGCCACGAATCCCATCGGTGAGTGCGGAGATGGGCACCCAGTAACCCGCTTGTGTCACTGTTTGCCTTTGATGCAAATAGGCTATTTCACCATTAATGACCCGCGCATCCTTAGGTAGACTAATGCGCAGTTGCAGGGTGCGACTAATGGGATTCACCTCGGCACTTATGCCGGCAATCTGCGCGATAAATGTTTGATCTTGTACGCTGATATTCACCTCTTGTCCCGGGGAAAATTGGTTGGCTATGGCCACGGGAACACCGATATAGGCTTCTGGATTAACATTGCCAACCAAGGTAAATACAGGGCTGCCAGCGGCGACCACTTCACCTAAGTTATGCTGACGTTGGCTGATAGTGCCATCAAAAGGTGCGAGCAATTTAGATTTATCGAGTTTGAGTTGATTGGCATGTTGCGAGGCCTGTAAACGCTGTTTAGCCGCTTCTAGACTCATTAATTGGCCGCGATTTTCATCGAGCAATTGCTCGGACACATAACCCGACTTTTTGAGTTCGAGGTTACGTTTTAAGGTGCTGGTGGCTAGATCGACATCGGCCTGAGTTTGTAACAGACTCGCTTGTATTTCTTGATGTTCAGCATCCAGTAATCGGGTGTCCAATCTTGCCAGAACTTGCCCCTGAACCACTTTGGCCCCACTGTCGACCAAGAGCTCGCTCAATTTACCCGACAGTTCGAATCCTACACCTGTGGTATTGCCCGCTCGGATCGTGCCTGTATAGGTTTGCTCACGCTCGTAGCTAGTCGATAACTGTAGCGGTGCAGTGACCACAGTCTGTAATACAGCGGTATTAGCGTGTTCGGTCACTTCCTTTTGGCAGGCTGTTAAGGCCGATATAGCCAATAAGCAAGCGCTAATCGTACGCCAAGAACGTCGGGCTATGTGGTCCATTGCAATCCTTCCGTTGTGAGCTTTAGGTTAAATTTGTGTAACTAGACTTGCTAGTCTAGTTGCATGAAACTGGACTGTCTAGTCTATTTTGTGCTTAACTAAGGTAAATTTATCCTACCTATAAATCCGAGTGTGGATATGACATCGTCAGTCGATAAGCCATTACCTATGAGCCGTAGTGAGCAGAAAAGACAGCAAGTTCTTGTTGCTGCAATTGATTTATTTTGCCGTCAAGGTTTTCCCCATACCAGCATGGATGAAGTCGCAAGACTTGCTGGGGTTTCTAAGCAAACCGTGTATTCCCATTACGGCAGTAAAGATGAGCTCTTTGTAGCAGCGATTGAATCGAAATGTGTTGGCCACAATCTGAATGATGATTTGTTAAAGGATCCCGCTCAACCCGAGTCAACCCTCACACAATTTGCCCTACAGTTTGGAAGCATGATCGTCAGTCCTGAGGCTATTACCGTCTTTAAAGCCTGTGTCGCCCAGTCCGACAGCCATCCCGAAGTGTCGCGGTTATTTTTTGAGGCTGGCCCTAAGCACATGGTTGCTATGCTATCCGGCTATTTAGTGGCCGTAGAAGCTTTAGGCCAATATCGGTTTGGTAATGCCCATCACTGCGCCGTAAGGTTGTGTTTAATGCTCTTTGGTGAGTTGAAACTCAGGTTAGAACTCGGGCTGGATGTTGAAGGATTAATACAAGAGCGTGAAACTTATATCCGCGGCTGCGCTGAGATGTTTTTAAAGGCTTATCGTGTTTAAGTGCATCATTTACATTTAAAGATTGAACCTTTCCCCTATTGTCAGCGTATTATCCACAACAATACATTTACTCTTTAAAGTACAAGGATCTGGCGTGATAAATCATCATTCTACACTCAGCAATATAAGTCCGCTTATGTTAAAAACTAGCCTATTGCTAGTGGTTGTTTTTAGTAGTGTAACTATCGCGGCTGAAAAACCAGCGACTGAAAATAAGCGTTTTAAGCTCAGTGTGTCGCAGATAAGCACGCAGAGCACCGCAGTTGCTAACGGCAATACTGAGCTCCAAAGGGACAGTTTGCTGTTAAATGCGGGGATGAATATCCCATTGAATCGACAATGGTCCCTTGGGTTACGGGGAGGCTATGACAGACTCGATTACGATTGGCGTCAAATTACCCTCAACGGTGCCAACAATGTGTCAAGCCTCTTTGGCGCGACAGGTCAAAGCTGGGATCACATTGACCGTTATCGCGCCAGTGTTTCTTTAAACTATCGCATGGATAAACATTGGGCCTTCTTTTTAGCACCACAGATCCAATATGCCTACGCCGACACGGCTTCGTCCAGCAATGCCCAGAGTTACGGCGTCGTCGCTTCGGCTATGTATGCCTTTGATTCGGGTAATATGATTGGTTTTGGTGTCGCTTATCTTAATGATATTGATGAAGTTCGCACCGTTCCCTACCTTGCGATGCGCTGGCAGATAAATGAACATTGGACACTGGCTAACCCCTTCCAAGCCGGGTTTAGCGGTCCAGCAGGATTGGAGCTGAGTTACCAATTTAATACTGATTGGAATATTGGCTTGGGTAGTGCGCGTCGAACGGAGCGATTCCTGATAGAGGACGATGATACCGCAGTCGAAACCAATGAGTGGGTGGGCTATGTTCGTGGCGGCTGGCTGGCAACACCAGCTCTATCGGTAAATCTTTACGCCGGATACTATTTCAATGGTGAGTTAGACGTGACGCGCCAATCTGCGCTCGAGATGGATAACCAAGGCGCAGCGGCCTTGGATATCGAATTTAAATTCTAACGTTAATATCAGTTATTTGCCCAGCATCGCCTCTTTAAGGCTTTTCTGGGCTGGTTTATCGCCTAGCCAAATTTTTAATAGTGCTTGACGGAACATCTCACCTTCGATGGTGGCTTGTTCTTTGCCATTCTTAAAAGCGGTCACGCCGTGAACCTTGCTGGTCGCGAGGGTGAACTGATCGCCTTGTTTAATTTCCTCATTAAACAGCGCCATAAAAGCATCAATTTGCGGTTGAATATCGGTGGTGTTATCTGCCGTCGCTTGCTCAAAACCTTCTGTGATCGCATCGCGCATTTTTTCAGCGGTGATCATGTCAGAGGTAATGTTAAGACGGATAGCTGCAACCGGAGCTTCTAAAACAGCAACAGTGCTGCTGAGCTGTGATGGCACATAGAGGCTGCCCACGTACAAATCCATAAAAAATTTACTGCGAACCCCAGCGCCATTTAGCGGTAAGGATTGGTTTTCAAGCATTATAGTGTCGGCGACTTCTATGCCAGAGATAACCTTCGCATAGGAAATATTAGGTAGAAACAGCGCCGTAGCTAAGGTTAGTGTCGAGAGTAACTTCATAATACACCTCATATCATATTGTTTTAGTTATAGTTGTGCGGCTCATTCCATTAGCAATCCGAGGATACCATGCTGTGAACGCGAGCCTGATACTAATCGAAAGGAAGGGGGAGTGATAGCCTAATCAATGCTTAGTTACCACTCACTTTTGGGCATTTAATGCTTAAAAACGCGATTTTATTCGGGATTAACCGCGAATACCTAACTTGTACTGACCATTTTGCTCAAACATAACAGCTTGTTTTTGTTTAGGAGAAATAAGAATTGGGCCATCGTCGAAAAATAAAAAACACTTCCAGTTGCGGACAAACACATCCCAGCGCGTCTCGATAATTTGGTATTTTTCATAGCAAAAATACACCGGCGTTTCGTCTGGCCACTGGATAAATTCGGCCAACATTTCGGGTAGGTTGCTATCTTCGTTATCCCAAGCACTCTGCCAATGATCCGTTTTTGTCCAAGCGTTGGCTTTCGCCGCCCAATCACCCTTAGTAAATTGTTCGGCACGACTACTCTTATTGCTGATCCATTGATTCCAGATTTCCATCGATGATTTCTCTGTCAGAGGTTTAATCGAGAGTTTATCTTCATCGGTCACAGGTAAATCTTTATGGTTAAAAATCCATTTACGTTTGTAATGTTCGAGAGAGACGTACGTAAGCAACAATCGAATTCTCCTGCTGGTGATATAATGATGGAAGCTGATTTTCAGCAGTTGTTATGGACGCTGTATTATACTCAATAGGTTATTTTTGTGAATAAAAAGCCAGAGTAAATCTGGCTTTCTAGCAAAAGAGTCTATATTTCAATGCTTAAATATGTGATTGCAACCAGTTGATATACTCGTGTGCAACCCGATTGTCAGGATCGGCTTGTAGCACTTGATTAAATGCGGTTTCAGCATTAGCGAATTGATTAATATCAATCATAAATAATCCGAACTTAATCCATGTGGAGATATCGTTAGGGTATTTTTCTAAATAATCTAAATATAAATTAATAGAATCTTGATGTTTCCCTTGTAGCTTTAATATGTGGGCATATTGAGGAATGTATTCATCAATGTTTTCAGCTAATTTCGCTATCGCATACTCAGCAATGTCTATTTTTCCTTGTCTTAATGCGAGTAGACTGATCTGCTTTAACTCAATTTCAGATTGTAAGTTTTCATCTAATTCGAGTAAAACTAGCAGTGCTTCACTTTCTTTCTGCTCTAAAAGTAGCTGATGACTATATGCAAGATGATAGAGACGCTTAGCGGCTTCATCTTTTTTAGCTAACTCTCTTAGATTTAATGTCATCTTGACCAAGCCAGTATGATCATTGTCTCTAATAAGCACAATTATCTTTTCGAAGACATTCTCCATCGAGGCCGACTCTTTGACGTTCTCTATGTATTCCTCAGGTATGACAGTGAGTTGTTCTTGGTATTCATCGCGAACTGATTGTATAAGATGGCGATATTCTTCCAATAATTGAGAATTCTGCTTAAATTTTTGATGCTCTTGCCAATTTGGGTGATTTTCTAACCATATATTGATGCGACCATGTTGTTTTTCAGTGCGCCAAAATTGTACTAGAGGTTCTAGATCGACATCTTGAGATAACTCATTAATTCTATGAGTTAATCTTGCCTGACTATCATGAGCTAGTCGTATTAATTGCTCTGCGATACTGATAAATGCTTTATAGTAGTTTTCGGTCATATCTAACACATGTAAAGTATCCCATTCCTCGGTCTTTTTGGTGGTTAGAAAGGCAGAAAACTCTGAAAAACCATAGGTTTTGATTAATTTAACTATGCCAGAGTGACTTTTGTTTATTTTTTTATCAATAAAATCAATTTTATTGAATATTTTTTGTACTGCATGAGGTGGTTTTGTTTGATCTTTAAGTTGTTGGCTTAAATCTAAAATATCCTTAGATAAAGTGACAATCTTACTAAGTGTAGTTATAAGTCCATTTATTTCTTTTTTAGAAATAAGATTATCTTGCTTTTTATCTTCCAAACTAAAGTGAGGTACCCAGTCAAGTAACTCAAGGGGAGAGGGCACTTCGGTCTGTAGGTTTATATGTTCTGTATTTTTATATTCCATGCCTTTTACTTTAGCGGCACTCAGTGACAGATTAATAAACTCAATATCAGGATTTATATTAGCTTCTACAGCTAAAGCTTCAATAGCCAATTTTAGTTGGGTAACAGTTTCAGCTTTTTCTCCACCATAGGTATCTATCCATTCACCCATGATCCCCAAATTAGGTCCAAGGGCCGATTCAACAGAATCTTTGGTATGTGTAAAACCTGTATTGGTGAAACATAAATCAACTCCCGTGAGTAAAATGCTTGAAAAGCCCATCTTGGTTGCCAGATGAACGGCAGCATTAGTTACTGTTGGTCCTATTGTTTCAATATTTTCTTTGTCTTCCAGTTGCCAAGGATATTTATTATCCATGAAAAGGTTTTTTCCTTGCCATTGGCCTAGGAGCCTGGAATTCACATGAAAAGAGTTTACAAATAAACTGGAATTTGCAAGGGGCATCATATCTCTATTGACTTCAAAACTAAAATCATAGGGATCTACTGATACAATAATATGAGGCGTGATCCCAGCTTTATACAATTTACCTGCAATACGTGATACCGCAATGATAAAGAGATGCTTAGAGTGAGATCGTATCCAGTTTATGTGATCATCTAATGAAGGACCACCTGCAACGATTAGACAAGTATGCCCAGTGAATCTATTTGCTAATAGGGACGCTGGGAGCACATTTTCAGAAATATTTTTAAATTGTTCTTCAAAGTATTTTTGTTGGGATGAGTTTACTCTTTGCTCTAAGTAGCTAGCCTCTAGAATTTTGACAACTTGAGTATTAAGAATACTGTATTCTGGAAGGTGGCTTGATGTCGCGCCTAAGCTTCGATAATGCTTAAAGTGATTTTTAAGTATATAGACTCCATATGTATCAGAGGAGAAATTCTCTTGGAAGTCTTCATAATTATAAATAAATAATTGATTTTCTATTTCTTTGGGGATATCAATGTTGAGGAGGTTGAGCACCTCATCTAATTCAACAAAAATAAAAATGCTGCCCTTAGGTATGCCTTGTTCAAGAAGATAGTTTACCAGTAAACCAGAGTCTAATCCGGTAACGACTTGTAACATATTTTCTTTGGCGAAGTCATTTTTGAATTTTTTATCGTATTGAGTTTTTGAATCAATCGATTCAAACATACTCCGATTCACACTTGGGAGATAATACTCATTAAATCGACTGATAGAGAAAGTGTTTTGTATATTAGATTTATGTAAACTCATCAGTTCCTCGTTAAAATCGATTTTTCTATGAAAATTAATATAGTGATAAAATAATGTTCTCTATTTTTTAGCTACTTAAACTGCCAAATTAATCACTATATTTAACTAATTACTTAATATGTTTAATTATTTTCGCTGGTTGCCCTGCAACAACGACATTGGGTGGCACGTCTTTGGTGACCACAGAGCCCGCTCCTACTACACTATTTGTACCGATTGTTACCCCAGGTAAAATAATAGCATTGGCCCCAATCCATGCGCCTCGACAGATAAGTACGGGCTCTACAGGCTTATGTCCCTGAAAGAAAATGGCTTGATTCGGATCGGCAAATTCATGGTTAGAGGTATAAATATGTACACCAGAACCAATCAGGACAAAATCTTCGATAGTGATGTTGACCGAGTTACCGCCGTGTTCGGATCCAAAAAGCATAGTTCCTGGTCTAAGTACGACTTCATCGCCAATACTAATATGATCACAGCAGATAGCATAACTGCCTGGTCTCATTGCACTGTTATGGCCAAATTTGGCAAATTTATTTTGACACAACCATCTACCAAGGCGCTTAGAGTGTAAAAGCAAATGAGTCAGAGGTATGTCTGGCCCAATGCGTTTTACTTTTAACCAATAGCAAAGTTTTTTTAGCATAATTTATAATGTGAACCCATCATCAATAGTGATGTTTTGCCCAGTAATATATTGAGATTGTTGTGACAATAAAAATGTTATTGAACCAACAATATCATTCGGGGCTAACATTCCATGGCCATTTGTTGAGTCTTGATATGCCTTTAGAAATGAAGCAGGTTGGTTATCAAAAATGCCTCCAGGGCTGATACTGTTGATCCTAAAGCGACTGTCTTTAATAAATGCCACTACGTATTTACTTAGGTGTAGTAGGGCTGATTTGATAGCGGCATATTCAACTGGCATAGTCATTGGGGTGCCTTCATATAACGAAAATTTTGGTGCTACAACACCATAAATTGATGAAATATTGACTACCGACATGGGTGATTGTTGCCTGACAAATAGGGCTGCACATTGCTGCATAAACAGAAATGAAGAACCTAAATGTAGTGATAGATTCTCATTAAAGCTCTCTAGGCTGACCTCTAAAAATGAAGTGCCATACTGCGCATTTCGAGGATAGGCACAATTAACCGCGCCAGAAAGTTCATTAAGGCCTGAAAAAAACTGTTTCACCGCGACTTCATCTGTAATGTCTAGTTCAGCTAAGGTTAACGAATTCCCATAATTCTGAATGAGATCTTGAAACTTATGCCTCATTGCTGAATTTGAACGATCAACCGCTATTACTTTTGCGCCTTGGGCGAGTATAGATGCCGTCACTTGGGAGCCGAGCAAACCTGCGGCACCTGTGATAAGTATTGTTTTTCCCGTTAGCATAACTGTCCTTTGCTGCTTAAAATGGCTTCAGCCAGCTTAAAATCATAAATATCATCGATATCTACCGCTCTCTCTTTAGGCACGATAATATGCGCGACATTACCTGCAAAAAGATTGTTGACTCTCTGAATGTAGCTTGGTTTTGCCACATAAACAACAGTAGTAATATCATAAACTTGTGGGGCATCCTGCCGCCGATATACTTCCGTTGAAGGCGCATTGACCAATTCAACATTACCGGATGCTGTTTCTTTGACCATATTAAAGTATGGGCTACGATTTGCCGGAGTGGTGGAGATACAAATATCAGCCTTACAACTATTAAGCTTATTCATCGCAGATTCGACATCTTCCACACTTCGTAATGGACTTGTTGCGGGTAAACTGATGAATTGCTCAAATTTGCCATATTTATGGTTTACCCAGTCGATAGCGTGCTGCCAAGAAAGCCATTCTGGTGACTTATCTGTGGCTAAGTGTGCCGGTCTGGGTATGATCTCCGCACCTGCGGCTAAACCAATGGTCGCAATTTGTTCATCGTCGGTTGAGACAAAAACTTTATCAATTTTCGCTGTTTGCAGTGCGGTTTCAATGGAATAAACAATAAGAGGTTTACCGAGTAAGTCTTTAATGTTTTTTCCTGGAAGTCCTTTTGAGCCCCCGCGAGCGAAAATAAAGGCGTATCGTGTCATTGAGTGACTCCCCACTCTGCCTGCTGCTTAATTTTTGCGATTAAGCGAATTGTTTGATGTGCGTCTATTAGAGAAGTATTTGTATGTTGTTTATGCTGAATATGGGACACAAATTCTGTCACCATATTGAGGTACATTTGGTTTTTGTTCCATTCAGGTTGTGAATATAAAACCTGAGTCCCCTCTGAATTATAGTGACGGATTGTATTGGCGACTAAATCCCAATGTAATCTGCCTTTAGAGCCGATAAAAGTGCACTCTCGTTGAGCTTGTTTCTGAATAAAATCCATATGGATGTAGCAAACAGTCCCCTGCTGACTGGTTAAAATGAGATCTGCAATTTCTTCCACTTCCAATGTGAGCTCATTTGTCGTCCTTAGCTGTGCGTAGTTGAGGTTTAATGGGCCTAATAACCAATGCAGATAATCCAACTCATGACTTAATTCTAATAGGGCACCACCACCAAGGGATTTTTGGGCAGAGACTGACTCAGAATAATGTTTATTCGGGCGCCAGTCCGGCAAATATTGTCCTACAACCGCGGAGCAGTTATATATTTTGCCAATAAGATCTTCTAATAATAGTTGTTTGATAACGATTGCAGAACTGAGATATCGCAGACAATACCCCACCATAACTAGACTGTTGTGACTTTGAGCAAGGGCTAAAATACGCTCCGCACTTTCTGGTTCTGCGGCTAATGGTTTTTCTATCAATACGGGAATATTGTGTGTCATTAACGTCGTGGCATGGGTTTCATGCAACGAAGCAGGGGAGGCGACAATCACCAGTTCTGGTTTGTAGTCGATTAGCTCGTTTATATTAGAGAGTACAAGATCAGCAAATTCTATTGGCTGATTTGCGACTCTTCCACTTGCAGAAAGCGCAATAATATTCGCTTGTGGGTAAAGTGTTTTTAGGTTTTGTCTATGACGTTTGGCTATGTTACCCAGTCCAATCACAGCGAGTGTATTCATTGTTCAAAACCGATAGCACAAATATCAATTTGGGCTTGTTTGAAGTCATCCATACGCCCTATATCGAGCCAATACTCATGGATAGGAAACATAAGAACTTGTCCGCCATCTGCAATTTTTTGTTCTAGCAGTGTTGGCATATCAATATGAGTGTTTGCGGGGACGCTTTTTATAATATCTTGGTTTATAACATAAATACCGGCATTAACAAAAAATCGTTGTACGGGTTTCTCAACCATTTCTGTAATACGATTTCCTGTGCCACTAATCACACCATAGGGGATTTGGTAGTCATATTCTCGAACACACATAGTTGCATCGGCATTATTGTCGTCATGAAATTTAAGTAAGTGTTGAAAATCGACTTTAGTTAAAATGTCACCGTTCATCACAATTGTGGGTAATGGTGAAAGGTCTTTTGGAAGCAGGCCGACGGCTCCACCTGTTCCTAATGGTGTCGTTTCATGGACGTAGTTAATGTTTACATTCCACCGACTACCATCTCCAAAGTACGATGCAATTTGTTCTGGCATATAGTGGGTAGAAATATAAAAATTAGTAAAACCAGCTTGAATAAAATTAAAGAGCGCAATCTCTAGCAAGGGGCGATTGCCAATCTTAAGCATAGGCTTGGGGCATTTATCAGTTAAGGGCTTTAGACGTGTTCCAAAGCCTCCCGCCATGATAAGCACTGGATTCTCATAATGCGCTTTTTGTTGTGCACTTTTTAAGGTCTCTAATCCTACAAGAATATGATCTTTAACGAGCGGAATAGATAGAACACTGTACTGTTGCATTAATTGCAGCAGTTTCTTTTTTGAGGTGTTAGGGGAAGCGGTCTTAGGATTGGTGTTCATCACTTCGGTCACAAGGGCATCAAGTGATAGGTTATTGAGTAAACCTCTTCGAATATCACCGTCGGTGATGATGCCTAATAAACGTTCATTTTCATCAGTCACTAATGCAACTTGGAGCGCTTGTGAGTTAATCAGTTGTAAGGCATCACGAAGTGTTTTGTCAGGTGATATTGTCACTTTACTCAATATTGGGTTCATATTATGACCTTTCCTTTATATTACTGCGGTATCCATAAGTTATCGAATTATCGGGCATATCTTTAGTTACTGTGGCTCCTGCCGCGATAATGCAATTTTTACCTATTGAGATACCTTGTATCACATTGGCACCCGTAGCAATATGAGTGCGTTCGCCTATATGAACTCCGCCACAAATAATTGCACCTGGGGCGATATGGCAGTCATTGCCAATATCACAATCGTGTTCAATGATTGCGCCTGAATTAATTATTGTACCTCTGCCAATGCTTGCACCCGTTTGTATGATAGACCCAGTTAAAATTTGTGCGCCAGCGCCAATAGTGGCATATGACGATAACATCGCATGCTTAGATATTACGGATTCAAATTCATAATTAAGCTGAGTAAAGTGAGCAAATAGTTTATGGCGTAAATGTTGCCCTGGTAAAGAGCCTAAACCATTGACTAATCTAATCTCATTACAAGGAAATTGCAAAATATCATCATCAGAATCAAAGTGTTGTATATTGCTAAAGAGCGGGCTACGGTCTTTGCTAGGGCTAACCACAGCTAACAAAGTGTAACCTTGTTGCAGTAAGATTTCTGTTAATACACTGGCATGTCCGCCAGAACCAACCATTATGATAGGTTTAGTCATAGATCACCTCACCTGACTGGTAATCTCGCTCTGCACATGTATTGAGTTTTTGCCAATATTTGTATGGATTTGTGCCCGTTCCTGGGCGTTTGACCGCAAGATTGTTGACTGAAAATTGCTCGCCCTTTTTTATGCTTGTCGTAGTGACTAAGCTTTTTCTTGCAAGGGTTAGATTTGTCAGTTCGGCGGGCTGAGGCGTTTTTATACCATTACCCATTGCCCGCTCAACGGTGCGAATCGCAGTCACCATCTCCTTAAGCTCATGGGGTTCTAGTGAGGCCTTATGATCTGGACCTGGTAATTCCTTATCTAACGTAAAGTGTTTTTCAATAATGCACGCGCCCCGTGCTGCGGCTGCAATAGGGATAGTGATCCCTTGACTATGGTCTGAATACCCGACAGGTAAAGAGAAGGCCGAAGCTAAAGTGTCCATAGCCTTAAGATTGATTTGATCAAAGGGAGCCGGATACTCAGTTGTGCAATGCAGTAAGGTTAACTTTGCTTGTAATGCCTGTTGGCCTTGGGTCGAGGCATAGGCGGCTTGGAAAGCTTGGAGATCCGGGGGCGTGTTGAGAGGGGATGTTAGGCCAAAGGCAATGACCCCCAATGCCGCTTCAACTTCAGCTAAGGTTGACATGCCCGTGGATAAAATAAGATCACAGCCAGTACGGGCATGCTCAAGTAAAAAGGGGGCATTGGTGATTTCACCCGATGCTATTTTGAGCGTCTTGAGTTGCAGTGTATCGACAAGAAATGCCAAACTTTCAGAATCAAATGCGGTAGATAAAAACTGGATCCCCAGTTTTTGACAATAGCGGATCAAATGCTGATGAGTTTCAAAACTCAGCTCTAATCGACTTAGCATCGCAAGTTGCGGCTCTATTTTTTGGGTATTCGCGACCTGATAAGCGGCTTGTTGTGTGCTTTCGGTCACTAAGTTTTTAGCATTAAACGTTTGAAATTTTACTGCATCAGCCCCTGCTTTATGGGCAGCATCAATCAGCTCAATTGCTAATGCTTCGTTACCATTATGATTGACTCCCGCCTCAGCAATAATTAGCGTCATAATATTTTTATACCTTAAGATCATAAAAAGATTTGGTGGGTTTTAGGGGCGTAGTTGTCAATAGCTTAACAATTAATTGGCTCGCCTGGCCCTGTCCATATGGGTTAGTAACTGGGGTCAATTGCAGTTGTGGTAATAGTAAAACTGCCTTATTTATCGCCGTTGTAATAGATAATGAGTCGGGTTGACAATGAATAACGCTTTGGGCTGCAAGGCGGCCTTGTTGTCTGGTACCAATATTGACGGTTGGGACATTAAATGAGGGGACCTCAATAATGCCGCTTGAAGAGTTTCCTATCACTGCGGTGGCATATTTCACACAGCTTAAATATCTGAGTTGACCTAAAGATGCTATTGCTAACACTTTCCCCTTAGCTTGCCGTGCATAGTCCTGAATCAAACTGATTATCTCCCTGCTGCCATTGTCGGCATTGGGATAGGTGATAATCACATTATGCTGGGGAAACTGTTCTAGGCTCGTTAGTAGGGCATTGAATGTCTCAATAGCGGGTTCATCAGCCAGAGTAACTGGATGATAAGTAACTAAAAAATATGGATGGTTTAAGTCAAAATTCAAATCGGATGATAACTGCTCAGGCGTCATTAATGTACTGCGACGAATGTGATCTAAGCCAATAGCGCCAACATTGTAGACACTGTTTGGCATTTCACCCATCTGGATAACGCGTTGCTTGTAGGTTTCTGTTGCCGTGCAGTGGATATGGCTGAGTTTGGTTATTGCATGTCGAAACGCATCATCGTAGGCGCCTTCTGTGATCTCGCCACCGTGTATGTGCAATAGGGGGATTTTTAGGATTGCTGCAGTTTGGGCGATGGCAAGCGCTTCAGATCTGTCACCTAGTATCACCAACACATCGGGTTTGAGCCTATCGAGAGCCTCGGCGTAGCCAATAATTCCAAGTCCTACACTTTTGGCTGTGCCCACCGCTGAATTGGATGACAACAACATTTCGACTTTTTCATCAATGGAAAAGCCATCCCTTTCAATTTGCTCAAAGGTATTGCCAAATTCTGGCGATAAGTGGCTACCAGAGACGATCAGTTGTAGAGTCAGCGTTGCGTTCTCTTGGATATCTTTAAGTAACCAATATAGGAGTCCGTAATCAGCTCTGGTTCCGGTGAACACCGCAATTTTTTTATGCATGATGAGACCCTAACGCAATTGGAGTACTTGGAAGATTAATGAGACGGGATTCAAGCATTTCAGCATTGTCCATTGGGCCACGCATTGCATCTTTAAACATCGGCAGTTTATGCATTAATTTCCATACCGGCCGGGTCATCACACCCGCATCATTAGTCGCTTTTAATATTTCATCACGACGGCGTAAATCTGGGCAAATAATTGCGTTAAGCCAATAATTAGACTTGGCATAATCGGGTTCATTCACAAACTGCCATTCGGTGTTGCTAAAGAAATCTTGGTAGTGTTGTGCCAGTGCTCGTTTTTGCTCAATAAAGAGAGGTAAGCTTTCCATTTGGGCGCAGCCAAGGGCCGCATTTAGATTGGGCATTCGATAATTGAACCCCGCCTCATCATGGTAAAACTCATAGGGGTGGGGCACCTTCGCGGTTGTTGTAATGTGTTTTGCTCGCTCGCCACTGACTTTATTGCGGGCTAATAACATACCTCCGCCGCCAGTGGTGATGATTTTATTGCCATTAAAACTCAGTGCGCCAAAATCCCCCATAGTACCTGTGTGTGCTCCCTTATAGTAAGAACCTAAACTTTCTGCCGCATCTTCAATTAAGACCAGATTCCATTGTTGACAAATCTTAAGTAATTCATCCAGTTGTGCTGGATGGCCAAAAGTATGCATCGGCAATAGCGCTTTTATTGTTTGGCCGGTTTTTTTATGGATGCATTTTCCGTGTTCATCGATAATGCCATTTTCGGCTAAATAAACGGCGACAGCTTGAGGGCATAGACTGAGACTTGTTGTTGAAATATCGATAAAAATGGGTTCAGCACCTAGATGATATAAGGTATTACAGGTAGCCACAAAAGTGAGCGCTTGTGTGATAACCAGATCGCCGCGTTTAACATTAGCCATGTACAGGGCCGTATGCAAAGCACTCGTACCACTAGAGGTCGCAACCGCTTTAGGTGATTTGGTAAAGGTTTCTATTTTGCGTTCGAAATCGTTTACGAATCGACCAACGCTAGACACAAAAGTGCTAGTAATAGTCTCTGCCACATAAGCTTGCTCATTCCCTGGAAAAGTTGGCGCATGTAAGGGAATAAACTCATTGGTTTGATAAGTGTCGCGAATAAACTCAATCAATGACCACATTAGATTGCTACCTTTAAAATCTAGCGAATTTTACATTTTTTCATCGAGAGACTTTCCCGTTTCCCTATGGGCGAAATCGGGTAACATTAACAAAAAAAGATCCAATAACTGTTTTTTAGTCCATGATTTTTCTAAAAGCATAGTTTGAATACTCTGCTCGAAAAACGCGATTAACTTGGCATCGTACTGGAGCTCATTTTTGATAATGCCCAATTCAGCAAAGCTATTCATGTCCAGAGTCTCTTTTTCCGTGAAAAACTCCTCAAAATCCTTTTCACCTGAGGTATCACTAACACTGAAATAGCACGGCCATAACCCTTTGGCTGGTAAAGTAAATGAGAGTTCTCTTGCCTCATCTTCACTGTTACAAATAGAGGCTTTATAACCACGAGTTAACAGGTAGCGGGTTGCGATATCGGCAAAGGAGATAAGGTGTTGTGACTCATCGAGCTTGGGAAAGTAAATGTCTCTATTTTCACCGAAAATACACGACATCAAACAAAGCTCTCCAGACTCCTGAGGCGTCAAAAAATAGCGTTTCACATCAGTAGGTGCAACTATGGGTTGTTGTTTTAACATTCGTTGGTTAAAGCTATGCAGTAAAGAACCATCGGAAAAGGCAACATTGGCAAACCGTGCAGTAGAAATAGCCAACTGTTCACTGCCGCGCATCAAAAACATTTCCATGATACGTTTTGATGCTCCCATCATATTCACTGGGTTAGCCGCTTTATCGGTAGAAACACAAAAATATTTTTTAACCCCATTGGCAATCGATTGCTTAATCGTTTTGTCAGTATTAAGAATATTGACGTTAATCATGCGCATCAAAGTGAAGGGGTCTTTCTCGCTTCTTACATGCTTAAGTGCTGAGAGATTAAGGACATAATCATACTGGCCATCTCTAGCGATGAAAGCATCATATTCAATGGAGTCGACATCAAGGGCAAACGTTTGAAAGTCACCCGCAATATAGCCAAAGGAGCTACGTATATCCCTGACCAGCTCGGCTAAATTATTCTCACTGAGATCGACAACATGCAACTTGAGCGGAGAGCGTTTAAAGATTTCTTTAACAACCGCTTGACCAATAGAGCCCGCGCCACCGATAACGAGAAAACGTGAGCGATTGACCTCTTGATTTAACAAGGGATTATGATGGCTGATGTCTGATACGAAAAGTGCGCTCTCCCTTCCTATCAATTTCAAAATGTCCGTCATTGGGGATCCTATTGGTGTTGGATATGCATATGCAAAATTGAGCCAGAAAATCTAAGTTACTATACAGAAAACTAAATTTTATCTTATTTTTGTATTCACATGATGAATCTAGTTCGACTTACTGCATAAAATAAATGCAAAAAATGGACCAGATTACTATAAGTGCGGTGTGATTATGGTTTAAAAGACACTTTTAAAAGCAGAGGTAAGTCATATTCAAGACTGTCAGCTAAAGCAAGCCAGTCGTGGCGTTCTTGTTCTGCAAGCATTTCACGAAATAATTGTGCAACAGTCACTGCATTTGTTAGTTCCGGCAGCAGGGGGTTAAGCAGGTCTATACAATGAGCAAAGTCATGTGAACCATCGGCTTCATAGCCTAATCGAAACTTATTAGCAGTAGATATTAATTTCATGGTGAGTATGTCAATTTGTTTATTGTTCATGACTTACACTCCTGATATGGAGCGCCATTAATGGTGGCGCCATCTAAGCTTGCGTTATAAAATGTTACGTGTGGTTTAGAATAAATATAATTTTCTAATGCTAGTAAATATCCTCGAAAACTAAGATCAGTTGCAACTTTTTCCCCATAACCATTCATTACCCAGTGTTTTTTTGCATGGGCTATAGATATGCCCAACTCGCCGTCTTGCCAGAAGGCATGAGTCTTATTATGCGGATAACTAAAATCGCAACCGAATAAGATAATAGTTTGACTTTTTAGGTGTACCGCTAAATCTATGGCAGGGTGAATTACGCTGCCATTAGTAAATAAGCGTAATTTTGGAGCTAGTTGGTATAACTCATCATAGACTTGGCTCAGCGAATAGGCGGCAAAACGTTGTCCAGGCCACCATTGCAATACATCCTGTCGTGACTTGGGGAAATAGACTAGTTTCACACTGGCGGGGATGTTGTCTGGTAACAGCTGTCGTGACATATGTTGATCTAGACTAACAACAATATCAGGGATAATATTTTCATTGAGTAACGCTTTTAATGCGGTGTCAACACTAATCATTAGTGGTCTAGTCGACTCTGGCAACGCCCGTTGCACTCTCAGATAGGTGTAATGTTGCTCTAATGTTGGGCCTGTAGCTATAACTAAGGTCTTATTAGGCTGGTAGTAGGAGCTTAAATCGGCAGCATCATTGTCTTTTTTTATTGTAGCAAGATTTTCTATCATCCGTTGCTTAAGTTTAGCATCAACATTTTTATGCTTTTTATTGGCATAGGTAATGTTATTATTAAATGCGAGTAAGTCACGCAGCCTAGCATTTTCATCACTGCTCAGTAATAATTCAGGTGTAATCGCGATATAGTGTTGCGGTAATCGGTTTTGTTGAGGTTGATATTCCAGTTCTAGGCGTTGATCGCTTAACCATTCTCTTTGATCGGTGTAAGTCAATAATAGGGCAAACAGATTCACGTTAAGCAGACATATGTTAATGCGTTTTATAGTAGAGTTTTGTACGAGAATTGTGGGTACATCACCCATACCGACGCCATAAACCGTCGCCCTGCTACAATTTCTTGGCAATTGGCCAATTAAAAGCTGTGCTTCTGCAATACGGTTATGACGACTACTTAACTGGATACCATTAACGCTAATGGTTTGCTCACGACCTTGCACTAAATGTGCATTTAAATCTGAGACTGAAGCAGTGTTTAGTACCTGACTTAGTAATGGCCAACGTCTGTTTATAACTTCTAAATTGTCATCAAAAAGTACAGTCATTAACGGTATCCTTGAAAGTATTTTTAATTTATCAAGAGAAGCCTGCAAACTGGTCTCTCCACAGGAGACAGTTCGCGACATTAACGAAAATTATCTGAAATTAATAAATCATTATAAAACATGGTGTTAAGTGTGCTTCGTGCGATTTTGACATTAACCAAAATTACTGTATTTTAGTCTAAATTAATCCCTATGGTGGCACATAGGCGGCACAGGATTTAAGGCTAAGTCATTATGAGCATTGAAACAAGCTTCACAAAACGTGCTTTCGAACAGCTCGAAATCGGTCAAAAACGCTTCAGAATCGCCGATTTTGGCCATCGAGACTCAATTAATGGCTTAATCTTAGATGTTTTCCCATCGGGAAAAAAGGTTTTTCGCTTTCGCCGCAAGCATTTAGGTAAAGACGTCACAGTGACGATCGGGGAGTTCCCGCATTTAACCATTGAGAACGCCCGTAAGCAGGCTAAGTATATCGCCGTAGACTTGGCCGAAGGGGTGAATCCGAATGAGGCAAAGCGCCTTGCAAAACAAGAGGCTGAGCGCAAAGAAGCCCTAGCGATCAGTGTTCAACAGTTGTTTGATTCCTTTGAAGCTGAGTTTATGGTCAAAATTAAGACGGGTGAGCGGCGACTCAATTCCCTTAAGGATATTCAATCCACATGGAAGAACCATATTCAGCCGCGCATTGCCCATTTACCCGTTGAAAGCATTACCGCTGTCGAAGCCGAAAACCTGCTTAAACTGATCATCACCAAAAACTCTGCCGCTGTGCGTAACAAATGCCTGACCTTGCTCAAGTCGATGTTCAACGAGCAACAAATCAATCCCTTTGGCCGCATCAAAAAATTGGCGGCGGTGAAGCGTGAGCGGATTTTGAATCAGCATGAGGTGCGGGCATTGCTTGAGTCGTTAGAATTTGAGCTACCACTTTACCGTGATGTGGTCATGCTGTTGCTGCTAACGGGTCAGCGTAAAAGCTGCGTGTTCAGTATGGAGTGGCGCGAGATAGACCATCAGCGCGGGGTGTGGATTATCCCGACCAGCAAGATTAAATCGAAAAAGCCCCATGCCGTGCCACTCACTAAAGAGGTGATGGCAATTCTTGAGCGGCGTAGTAATGAGGCGGTGCAGGGGGACAAATATGTATTCCCTGCCGAGCGCAGTCATTCAGGCCATATCACCGAAAACGCGGGTAAGGGGAGTTTCTGGTATCGCATCACTGAGCGGGCAGGGCTGCGGAGTCCTGAAAGGTCTGTAACGGCAAAAGAGGATAATGTCACTATCCATGACTTGCGGCGAACCATTGCCAGTTGGAGCGTGATGCGTGGCGGCAATATTCAAACCACCAGTAAGCTGCTGGGCCATAGTGATATTAGCATTACTGCCAGCACCTATGCCCATTTGGATATTGAGCAGGTAAGGCATGAGCTAGGCATTACTACTGCGCAGCTATTGGGCGCTACGCAGCAGGAGTCAAAAGTTGATAGGTTGGTGAGGGAGATAGAACAGCTCTCAAAGGGGGAGAGGAGAGAGCTGAACTCTAGAGTGTACTTTGAATAAATGAAACTTATAGTTTGGTAGTTTATTATTCGTGGTGTTTAGATTCACCTCTAACCTTCATAGTCCAATGTGAAACCTCTTTTTCAAAGTAAAATTTTGGGTTATTAGTAACTGATTGAAAAGGGAGCTTATCGGTAGAAGTTATAGGGATTTTGTATGAAAAGTCTGGGCTGCATAAAAAAAGACGGCTATTCAGGCTTCGAACATTTAATTTATCATTGATAAAGTTATGATTTTTTAATGTAAAATTACTAATGTGAGAAGGTCTACTTTCAATAATACTTTCTTTTTCTCTAGTAAATAACTCCACCCATCTATTAGTTATATCGTTGCAAAATGATTCAATCACAGGTTTGTTTTCTTTGATTAATTTTAATAACTTTGACTTATTCAAATTTTTTAGATTTCCTTGAAGTACACAAGAAAGATCGAATGCTGTAACTCGTGACTTTAATCCTGCCAAGTAAATCTGCACCGCATCCATATTCGGAAGACCTATTTCGCAAAATAGCGCTAGCTCCTCTAGTATCTCTGCTTCCTCTGTAAGGTCTAAATCGATAAGTTTTCTTGTAATTGCGTTGAGCGCCCAAGGAAGCGTCATTGAAAAGTAAGAAACACAAATGTCTTGACCATTATCATGAGTAGATATTTCAGATAGTGGAGTCGCACTAAACCATTTTAACCTAACATCATCCAACTCATTTTCTTCATAATCGTGCTTAAAAGTGACTGTAGGAAGTTGCTGAATCAGTTCCTCGATACTTTTTGAAAAACTTGCTATGTCAGCTGCACTCCCTTCAGTACTCTTGAAGTTACTTATTCTCTCTTTTATTGGTTCAATATAATCGTCTAGTAATTTTGAGGAACTTAAGGGAATGCCAGATTTAACCATGCCTTCCCAATTCACGTAACTGCCAGCAATTTTTAGTACAGCCTTATTTCTATTTTTAAGGAATTTGATAACTTCTTCTTGAGATACGTCGTTGTCCTGTTCTGCTTGAATGAAAGCGAGTGAATGCCTAAATACATCGTCAATCCAAGCTGATGGATCTTTTTGGTTATTTGATTCCTTCTTATAATTTAATGCTAGTAACGTATCATCTAGCCAGTCAAAAACTTCTTCTAAGAATTTTGAATAATCAGTATTTATTTTTGATAGAGATGAAAAGTCATTGTTTGCTACCAATTGCAACAATAAGTCAAAATCAACGCTGAAGTTCTTTGATATATCTTTTAGGAGTTTAACTATTGCTAGTAATCCACTCTTTGCCCGTTCCATTTTTGATGGGGTAAAGTATTCATGGCATAATTTGAGATCTCGTTCACGACTCCAATTAGTCTCATCAATGCAGTACAAAACTTTACCTTCTATATCTGTGAATGCTCTCCCTGCTCGTCCGGCTATATTCCAAAAGTCCTTTGATCCAATTCTGGTTTCTTCTTGATGGTTTAAAAAAACATCAGCAAAAATTACGGTTGATATGCCAATGTTTACTCCTTGACCTAAACTAGTTGTCGAAACAATAACCTTTACGTTTTCTAAACGAAGTAATTTTTCAATGAAAATTCGCACGTCAGTAGGTATCTTACCGTGATGGCATAGAATTCCGTATCGAGCTAAATTATATATTTCACTAACACCTGCCTCGTCACATGCAAGTCTAAATAATTCAAAAAGTTCCTTGTTTTTATAAATATGTAATTCTGGAGTTCCTCCCATAGCTCTTAGCACTCTATTAGCTGAAGAAACAACGTATCTGGCCTGAGCAATAAACATCAAAACGGTTCCAAGCTTAGACAACTTTAATGCTGTTGCAGCAATACCTTCATTTTTATCATTTGGAAAGTATTTGGTTTTTGCTCGAGGAGGTAGGAATTTCTCTATAAAATTATTGTTAAATGAGGCAGGTTCGCCTCGCCATTCAATTGTTACATTGTTTGCGTTAGTCCATTTGACTAATCCAAATCGTTTGTCTGCTATTGTCTTATTGGTTTCGTAAACGCTATCACTATCTTCGGCTATCCATTGGGCAATATCATGTGCATTCGGTAGTACAGCAGAGAGGAGTATGATTTTGCCATTATTTTTATTGATATGATGCTTTAGCTCTTCAAGGAATAACTCGATTTTAATTAATCTTTCCTCTGCACCAAGCAGATGTCCTTCATCGACAATAAGTAAACTAACCTGATTTGCGATATCCTCATCTGCTCTGACAATTGCCTTGGCTTTTTCTGGTGTTGCAATGATTACATTTGAGTTTTCAATTAATGTCTTATCAAGCTTGCTAAACTGTCCACCGCCATACAAAAATGTGGAAGAAAAACCTAAAGGAGCCAGTGTTTTCTCCATTGATTCTTCAACTTCATAAGATAGTGAACGGAATGGAGCAAGGTATAGTATTTTAGAATAAGGATTATCAATCAATGATTCCAATATTGCAATTTCAGCTATTCTTGTTTTACCGCTACTTGTTGGAAGGCTAAGAACAATATCTTTTTTTTCTTGCATAGCCTTCAGAGCATTATATTGTGCATAGAAAAGCTCTGTAATTGGAGGTGAGCGCAATGCTAGTTGCTCCACATAAGTATCTGTAATGTCACTATTAATTAAGCTTGGTAGTACATTCCAAAATGCATACTTCTTGAAGACGCTAAATAATAATTTTAACAATCTTGATAGCCACCAGATCGCTGGTTCTTCATCTATAGATGCCAACTCTTTCAGATCTGCTAGAAATTCTTGTCCAAGGTGGAGAAACTCTTCGTTACCGGAATAAATATATTCTAACGCTAAATTTAACGACTTGGATAGGATAAAAACATAATTTTTGTTGTTTTGAATTAATTCATCCTCAGAGATTTCTTGATATTCTGTATTAAGTTGGATTTTGTTGATTTCATGAATCAGTGATAGAAAGTCTTTTTTTAAAAAATTGCTTAATAACTTTTTTATTGGTGATTCATCGTTGATATTTCTGATTGCTACGAAAGATTTTGAATATTGAGATGATAGATAAAAAGATAGACTGCTCACGATCAAGTAAAAGCTACTTTGCTCATTAATTTCTGTGTTCTGTGAGTGTGTGTGATGAATAATGTCGCCAGCTTTCTCAAAAGCTTTTATGGCAACGTCATTGATTTCACTTTTCTCCGATATAGCACAGCCTATTGCTAAATATGAAAACGCAACCCCATTAACCCGATCAGTTAACTCATCTGTAAATTTTGGAAAGTTGGCTTCATTTTCTTTTACAGCTAACAAAATATTTTTCGCATTAGATTGTGCTATCAAACTTTGAGCAAATCCGTCATTTTCTAGTTTGTCAAAAAGTTCATGTGCTTTTTCAATATCCATATTTATTCCATCACCATTCTTAATGCTTCTTTAAAGCTATCACGTATCAGTTTAGCCGGATTTTCTTCGCCATAAGAAACTATAATCAGGTTACTATTATCAGAGGCTAAGTGCTTTTCTATCGTCTTATGAATAAAAGCATCGCTATGGTAAAAACCAACATACGTAATTGGTGTTTTTTTTGCGTGAATTTTTGTTACTAACTCATCAACTTCGTTTGCCAAATTGATATCTCCCATTTCCTCCAATCTATCGCTTACAAAAGTCAAAGATATAGGAAGGTTTTTTTTAGATAAGGATTTAACAATATCATCTAAAGCTTGTTTGCTTCTGGCTGTACGGAACTTAGCTTCTCCCATTATTACTTTATTTTGAATATTATTTTTATCAAAAAGTAATAAATCGTCCCCTTTCATCGATTGCTCTACGTTTGGATTGTATCTTAATTTGTGTACGAGGATTTTTAAACCTGATGTTTCAGTCAAGTATTCCGCAAGAATAATTTCACCCAAATTACCTTTCTGTGTTGTTTCCGACCTAATTGGAAACGGAATTTTTCCTTCCATATATTGAGTGAAACCATGCTTATCTAAGAGCTGTTTTTTCCTCTCTATTCTAGCTATGCGTGCTTCAGTCACATGATGTTTAACTATCCATTGAGACAAATGATCAATCAAAGTAGCTCTGTTAATCCCTTTGTTGGTAAGCTTTCTATGCTTCTTATGGGCTGTCGCAGGGGTATCTTCACATTTAAACCAATCAAAAAAGAATCCAGAATTTGGGTGCTCACCTATGAGTTTGCTTTGTTCCGTAGCTTTGTTTCTTGTAACCATAAAGTTTCCATTTCCATATGCTATCGTTCTGCCTAAGGGGATAGTATCCATTAAATCGGTATGGAAGTCAGTAACGCTGTTAGTTACTGTGCGCGGATTGGCTGCACATGGCTGCGAAAGAGAAGCCATTACTTATCCTTAAGCAATAGGTTGGTTTCCTTTGGTTAGTACAGATATTACCGTCTTTCATCCGGCTTTTAAATGACTTGTGTCACTGCTGGTTTGCGGTTCTACATGGTCTGTACACTTATTGACAGAACTCCAAGTGAGAGCAAAAAGCGTTTTTCTGAACCTGAGACTTTGTGGCCAGCGTCCAAGTGTGGACGCGGGTGATGATCTCTACGCCGAAAGAGATAATCCCCTTTAGCTGGGTTAGTGCAGCATCGCCGTAGCGATTGGTTTTGAGTGGCTGATAGTTTTCAGGGGCAATTTCGGTATTGGTTTCTGCAATTCCTGCATCTAATCCCGAAAGTCCTGCAACAGTTCCTGAAACGATTTCCTGCATTTCTGAATCGTAATCCTGAAATTCCCGAGATGGTTCCTGCATGTTCCTGAAATCGCCCTGTAATAGATTATCGGAATTTTCGGGATGATTTCCGCATTTTTTCTGGCTATTCCCGCATTCCTGCAATGCGTTTCGGGATTGTTGTTGGATTAATGCGGCAATTGGCTTGCTTTGTGTGTTAGTTACTCCACTGCGGATGGTACTGGCTTGGAGCGCTCTGGTTTGGATTTTATATAGCGGACGAATGGTTTGATCGACACGTTTACAAAACACGCCGCCTATAAGCTGAGTGTATAAAGCCCAGTTGCTGTTGTCGGCTGCTTGGCGGATGGCCTCTATCCAATCAAGTGACGGATCTTTAATTGCGTCTAGGCGTCTTAACTCGCGCCAAGGGGTAACGCTAACGCCACCAATTTGTTGAAACTGCCGTATGCCCCAACAGGACGCCCATACTTTTATCCTGATTGCTGAGCTTGAGGCATCTTTGCCGTAGCTGTCGTATTCGATGCCTTCTCCGTCAATATTCTTGTAGATGTATTTCATTATGTAGCCAGTGGCAGAACCTTTGGCTGGATCAATATATTCCACCTTAAAGCGGCGCTCCTTAGCGCCTTGCTCATCACCATCTTCTTCTAAGCAATAGTGTGTGAAGGTATCGACTAAGGTTTGCTGTTGCTCGCTAGGGACGAATAACAACAAATGCCAGTGCGGGGTGCCGTCATGGTGTGGTTCTGCCACACGAAAGCCAAATGGGGTGACTTGTTTTCGGGCAAGGTCGGCACGAATGCGGGCAAAGGTGCGATTTAAGTATTCTTGGGCATCGAGTGGGGTTGCGCCGTTCCAATTGGGATTTTCATCGCCCGTTCTGGCAAAACAGCGATGGTATTTAGACGGTGTTGTCATGGTTAAGAATAGGGCGCTATAGCCCATTTCTTTGGCGTAATCTTCAAAGCCACGGATGCGAACCATCAACTCGGCCTTGCGAATGACGGGATTAGAGACATTGAGTTTGGATAATTCGGCAAGACTTACACTATAGCCGTGTTCGTTGGTGGCTATGGTGTTTTCTAAAAGCTGTTGATTGCTCTGCCATTGGGTCTGAAAATTGCTGACGGTAATGTGACTGGCATAAATGCCTTTTTGTTTACTGACCAAATTGAGTTCCCGTGAAATGGTTTCAATTTGCAGATTGCGCTGTTTTCTTAATTTCCGTTTCCACCAAATTTCATCGCCAGCGCGGGCGAGTACGCCATAGACTTGGGCAAGCTCAATCTCATCAAGTGTGTCCAACTTAAGATGGTTGATAATTGTCTCGCTCAGTTTTGGCGGCTTAATGCTATAGCACGCCATGTAATGTAATAGCGTGTTGTAGATAGTGAGTAATTCCTTACCTTCTGCTTGCGCTGTGATCTGTATACAGCGGCGGGCGTGTTGCTTTGCCTTTGCGCTTATATCTTGCTGCTCAATATTGATGTGGTAAAAATGTTTGTCTTTACCCATAACGGCGGCAATGCGTTTAGTCAGGTGTAGCACGCTCAAATTGGCCTCGCGGCGGTTTGGCTTGCTACGATATTGCCGCATAATCGCTATACGATGAGGTGAGGGCAGGCCGTAGAGTTTACTGTCTAGCCATTGCTTATCGTGTTCATGAACATTAAGCATGTGCTTTTACCTCGCTGTTAGTCAGTAATTGCTTACCTCGCTCGTTAAGCGTGAGCTTTTGCCAACGAATACCCATCTCAAATATTGTGCTTTCTGTGAGTAGCCCTTCACGTTTTAACCGAAACAATGTGCGCTTTTGAAAGTGACCGTTAAAGGTTTCTAGGCCATCGACTTTGCCAATGTCTTGGCAGACTTCGATACAGCAAAAAGCGTAATTGCCTTGTGCAAGCCATAGTGCGAATTCAAGTTGCTCTGCCGTTAGCTTTTGTGTTGCTGGTTGAATTGTTGATTGTGTGGATGAGGACGCTGTCATTAGTTTGCCTCCTCGTTATGTAACGGAATGCTCTGGTTTGAGTCGTTGAGCTTTTCACTGAACCCGTTAACGGTATCAGTGTTCGTTAACGGGTACGTTTCATAAATGATGAGGGTTGTACCCGTTAACGGGTACATGGACTCGTTATGTAACGTAATGGGCGTTGTTTCTGTTAGGTCATGACGAAGACGCCAAAGCTCAACATAAATACAAATCGCACATAGAGAATTAAAGAGTGTGTTCATAAACCCTCCCGTTAACGAAGGATTCAACATCGCTTTGACGGTACTTCACGCAGCGGCCAACTTTAACGAAGCGTAAAGGATAGCGGCCAGTGCATCGCCAAACGGATAGAGTGCCGATGGTGACGCCGAGAAATTCGGCGACCTCTGTCGGGCTAAGTAATAGATCGTTCATGGTAACTCCTGATTAAAGTAGATTTGTCAGGAGTTAAGATAATCGTGAGGGGTTATGGTGTATGTACAATCAAACTGCTTGGATGTACATGCAGCCTGCTTGAATGTATTTTTTTGGAGTTCAGTACGAGCAATTTTATGTTGTTATTTTGAATATCTTTTAGTTGAACGAAGCCAATCTGTAACCGTTCTAATTCCGTTTACATAACTATTGAAAGGAAAGCCATTTTCCTTCCCAATCTCTTGAATTTGAGGGAATAATTCACCTGCGGCGACAGAGTAGTTTTTGTACTCACCAGCTAAAAAGAGTTCAATAGCTTGATTTTTAGTTTTCTGGGATGGCTCTTGTCTTTTTTTGCCCCCTTTCTTTGCTGCGTTCTTCAACTTCTCAAGATGGCCTTTTTGTTTGGTTATTCGTGTAAGTAATGTTTGATATCCCTCATTCATTTCAACCAACTGAGCTTCAATGAATTTTTGAATTAAAAGTATCGCTGAATAATTTAGCCCTGCCATTTTGCATGCAAGGGCAGATTGGAGAATGTTGAGCGTGTCGGGGATACAGTTTGGTAGAAGGTTGATTTCGTGATCGGTTATTTTGTATGGCACGAATGCTTCAACAAGTGTTGAAGCTTCATCAAATTGGCGAACCAGATCTAAATTTGAAATTGGTGCAAGTGCTAACAGAGGATTAAATAGGGCTGTATATTCTTTGGTGCTTTGCACTTGCTGCTGTCTGATTACTCCTTCAATACCATCAATTTTAGCAAGTTCCCTTACCAAGTTATCTTGTTTCTTTACTGAATGAATTACAGGTATGCCCTGTGTAAACGGAATATCAAGGTTGTAGAAATGATGTATCCCATTGATCACTTCGATACTTGATTTCGGCAGTGGGTTTTCATTGAATTGCTGCACAGCAAGCAGATAAGGGCGTAACTGGTGAGGTGTGTGAGCAAGCAGCAATACTATGTCATCAGTATTTACTAACGACTTTAAAAGTTCATCCATATAAGGTTAAATCCATGCGAAATCTTACATAGAAAACTATGTTAAACGAAGGTAATTGTCCATAACTGAGATGAACAGGGCAAAACGGGGATTTTTGAAAATGTTACGAAAAAAAATTCTAAAAAACGTCATTCCTATGGCGGCACATAGGCGGCACAGGATTTTTTGTTTTTCGTAAATTATTGAATTTTATAGATAAAAAGTGACTTATGGTCTCTCCACAGGGACTCGAACCCCGATCGGCCGCTTAGGAGGCGGCTGCTCTATCCTGTTGAGCTATGAAGAGACGACAGTGATTATACTGGTTTTATCTCTGATTAAAAGGCTTATGATTTAATTGGTTAAATCTTAAGCGCGATGTCGTTTATCTGTACATTGTAAGCCGCATTTTGGTCTACGAGTACGGCGGTGGCGCTTTCTTCGCTCACTTGTTCAATTTTTACCGTAGCGCGGCTTTTTGTTGCGATGGCGCGCATTTCATTGAGCCTGTCGGGTAAATTTTGCTGCAAAACGATCTGGAGCTTATCCCCCACACGAATACCGTGTTTGCGGCCTAAGTTTATGATGATCCTATCGGCTTGGCGGCTGACAACTTGACCGAGTAGCGGCCGGCAATTGAGCGTGTTGTCCAGATCTCGGGTTGCCTCTTGCATTAACTGGTTGATATTCCTGCCATAGGCCGAGCGCCAGAATTTATCACTGTTAGGGGAGATTATGGCTTGCTCTTCAAATTCCCAGGGGGCCGAAGTGCTATAGGTTTTGCTCCAGACGGCTTCTCCGCTGATCCCGTGGTAGAGGTTGAGCTTAAATTGGAATTGTCTCTGCGGGACTTCATCCCATAGGCCCATAAAGGTGGGTTGCGTAGGTTCTGTTGATATATCAATAATTTGCTGTAGCAAGATATATTGACTGTCGGTGATTTCACTCAACCAGCTTGGCAGTCGATAACCGCGGATATCGGTTAATTCTTGGTCGATGTCGAGTCTTTCTGTGGCATGCAAGTGGGTAAAACTGGTGGAGGAATAGCCATCGATGCTATTGGCGAGTTTTTCGGAGATAGCTTCTTCAAATCCTGATAGTTGCCCATATCTTAGCTGTGCCCGATCTTTCATTTGCGCCTGCGGGATGAGAATTGCCGCCTTGAGTTGCCCTGCGGGGCATTGCTGGGTCGGGTCATCATTTAAATCGAGTCTGAGTGAGACATAGATTTTGTTGCCTTGGATGCGTTCACTCACCAGCTGAATACTGATGGCCTGTGCATTGCGGTTTACCGCGAAGTTATTCTGTGTCAGGTTACCGTTCGAGGTTTGCTGCTGACTGGATATTTGAATACCAGTGCTGAGGGTGGCGTAGCTTATCGCTTGGTTAATGGCTTCTTCCCTTGCTTGGGCGATATTGCTATTGGTGATTAAGGCTTCACCACTGGCTTCAACCCATTCTGCTTTTGCAGGCATAGCGAGCAATGCAAGGCTCCACATAATGTACGAAGCGGATCTTAATATGTGCATTTATGAGTCCCTAACGCTGTGTTGCTGTCAATTTTCAGGAAGTCGGTTTACTGACATTTCCTCTTATCTACCGCTAAAAGCAAATTCTGTGCCTTATTCGATGGGAACTGAAGATAAAGTTTTCACTGTTTTTGTCGATAAAGTGCGTATACATGGACTATTTCAGTGCAATGTTTAGCCTAATGTTCAAACTAATGCTTCGCTTTGGTCTGAAATTTGCAGTTTTTTATGGCATAAACCTGTGAGTCATACAATTGTCGGTATTTTATAAATGAGGTAGACCCAATGCTAAAGCAAGTGATCATTCCCCTGACATTATTGATGTTAGGTGGATGCGTAACTCAGCCCGTTGCGCCACCGAAACCTAGCTTAGTGGATGGCAATGGTTTACCGCCAACGGCGATGATCAATCATTTATCCCAACGAATAGTCACTGAATTGGTTAAGCAAAATGATGCATTGCGTTCCGATCAGCCTATAGTCGTTGCGACTCCCGTTTTAGTGGGGGATATGAGTAGCACTAATGCTCTGGCGCAGCAGCTACAACAGGGGCTGATGACATCCTTACATCAGTTTCAATTCAATGTGGTGGATTTGAATTTAGGTGATGGACTGCGGGTGACTGCGGATGGGGACTTTATTTTGACGCGGGACTGGCAAAAACTGTCGACAAATCTTCCCGTTGAGCATCTTCTGGTGTCTACCATGAGCCCCACAACGAATGGCATGGCGATTAATGCCCGTATTGTGAATGTGAGCAATAACCGTGTGGTTTCAGCTTCGCAGGCTTTTGTGACCCAAAAAGAGCTTGGCAATTATATGCAGCTATCGGAGCAAGTGATCTCGCAGGATGGCATCTTATATCGTCAGGCGAGCCCAGGTATGAATGAAGTGCGTGTGTTAGGAGATGGAAAATGAAACGCTACCTATTATTGGTAATGGTGCTGTTAATCGGCGGCTGCGCAACCCAAGATAAGTATGTGCAGTGGGAAGATGTTCCGCCGCCCAGTTTCCCTAAGTTGACTGCTATTGGTTATGCGCCATTGGCGACCCAACCTGCGAAGGAACTGTCACAAAAAGTGCTGATGGCGATGCAAGCCTCTAAAATTGTCGCTTATCGTGAATTAGCCGAACAAGTCTATGGCCAAAACATCACTGCCAACAGCAGTGTGAGTGATTGGATGTTGACTGACGATAATGTTAAAGCGTCGGTTTCTGGGGTGATCCGTGGTGCGCGAGTCATAAAGAGCTACCCGGCGGGTGATCATTATGTGACTGAGTTAGAGCTTGATTTTGCTAAGGTATGGCAGTTGTATCAACAACAGAGCCGTCCGCAGCGGATTAAAGAAGTGACTTACTTTTAGCAAAACGGTAACGACAGTAGAACACTAGTTCGGTAACGCGAGTTCGATAACCAAAGCAAAGCCGCACATCTGTGCGGCTTTGCTTTGGCATTGCCATGGGGATATTTTAAAAAAGTAGGAAAGGGGGCTTATCACGCCTTTAAGTCATTGCCTAAACTCGAAATGGTCGAGGTTTTGCCTTTATCGTTATAGGTGAGGCTAGTGGCATTTCGGCTGGCTTGTAGCGCTTGGGCGAAACGATTCAGGCTCGCTAAATTCATTTCTATCAGGCTGGCATTCTGGGCATTTAATTCTTTGCATTCAGCTAAGGCTTCTTTAATCGCCGCCATTTTATGGGTCAGTTCCCTCTGCTGAGTCAGCAGGGGCTTATCGCTGTGTTGGGCGATAAGGTTATCGTTTGCTTGAAGGTCTTTAAGGCAGTTGGATTTTTCAGTGGCAAGCGACAATAGCAAATCGGCGTTTTGGTCAACCAAAGCGCCTTTTTCCTTGAGTATTATTTGCTTAAGAACAGCCAAATGGGCTTGTTGTAAATCAACCAGTTTAGCTATTTCTGTCATAGTTACTCTTTATTAAGGTCATTTAACTCAGCTTCAAAGCTGGCGATATTAGCGGCTAATTTTTCAGGATCGATTTTATAGCGGCCCTCGGCAATGGCTTGTTTAATTTCGGCCACTTTCTTTTGGTCGACTTCAGGTAAGCTTGCCATTTTAGTTTGAGCTCCTTGTAATTGCTGAGCTTGAGCTGTAATGACGACTGAGTCGCTTCTTTGTGGTGGTGAAGATTTAGCTGCCACCTGCGCAGACTGTTCGCTGCTTGTCTTTGTTGTACCTGAACGTACTTGCGAAGTGGTTCCGGTGTTGAGTTTGCTAATATCAATTGCCATGTTAGGCTCCAGCGTCGGGTATACGGGATTTCTTAACTGGGGTATCGGCAGCTTACAGAAAAGCTTTAGCGTATTTTACATTCTAACTTCAACTTCGCCAATGCCTATGACTATAGCATCTAATTCTTTGTTTGAACTGCTATTTTTAACTCTTATTTGGTCACCTTTATTGCCATCCTGCAGGGCTTCGCCCATTGTTTTTAATACTAAAGAACTAGAGCGCGCATAAATAGAGACGGCATCATTCTTACAGACAAAGCAAAGATTATTGGCAAATATAGGAGCGTTTTTGGCAACTCGGCGCTTAACGCGCACTCCAGAAAGTTGGCTAGGATCATCAAATTGCATTCCACGTAAACTATTTTGATCTACATATTGCACTTCAATTTGACTTGGGTTGATAAGCTCCCCTGGCGCCAAGGTTTGTGTTGCAACGACGACTGGAAATAAAATATCCACTCGAACCGAGATAAATATTTGCCAAGGATAGGCAAGATCCGGCGTATCACAACTGACTTTGACTGTGTTGTTCCGGTTGATTTCACGTTCCGTCGCCATTTCGACTTTAATCGGGGTGTTGCAGACTGACGGTAACATTCGTTCATCAATTGCTTGGGGGGCGATATTCACTTTTGCATTGTCGGGTGGCGATATTTTTTCACGAATAAGGGCTTTAGCTAATTCGGATATCGCCGATATGGTGGGCACAGTGGGCTCTGCCGATGCGGTTGTTGGCATTAACGTGGCGATAAGACTCAAAAAACAGACTAAATTTACTTTCATAATGAAGAGACTAGCTTGTAACGCCAGAATGCACCTATACTTTTACCAAGTTCGAAGCTGATGATACCTGTTTAACCTAGGGATCGGTGTCAGAAGTTTGACTCAGGTTCGACCGTATTTATCGATAATAAGATGTAAGCAATTAATATGCCTATACTCAAACGAGTCTTAGGGACGTACATAAACAGAGCAACAAGGCAGAGTTATGTCGAGTATTCTTGATTCAGTCAATAAACGAACCCAGCTCGTTGGTCAAAACCGTTTAGAACTTTTGTTATTTAAGTTAAATGGCCGTCAACGGTTCGGAATTAACGTGTTTAAGGTGAAAGAAGTCTTGCAGTGCCCGCCACTGACCGCTTTGCCTAAACTTAACCCCTATGTTAAAGGCGTCGCTCACATCCGTGGAACCACCATTTCAGTGATCGATTTGAGTGCTGCCACAGGTGGCCGTCCGCTCGCCAATACGGAAAATTGTTTTATTATTATTTCGGAATATAACCGCAGTGTTCAGGGGTTTTTGGTCAGTTCGGTTGAGCGCATCATCAACATGAACTGGGAGGCCATCATGCCGCCGCCCCAAGGTGCGGGTCGTTACTCTTATCTAACGGCAGTGACTGAGATCGAAGGTGAACTTGTTGAAATCCTTGATGTAGAAAAGATATTGGATGAAATTTCGCCAGTCAAAACGGCGATCAGTGATGAAGTTAATGAGCAGTTAACTTTAGATAGAACACAGCACTATCATATTATGGTTATCGATGATTCGGCTGTTGCCCGTAAGCAAATTATCCGTTCGCTGGAGTCATTGAATCTACAAATCGATACGGCAAAAGATGGCCGCGAAGCCTTGGATAAGTTAAAAGCCATCGCCAGTGAAATGAATAATGTGGCGGATGAGATCCCGCTGATTATTTCAGATATTGAAATGCCTGAAATGGACGGTTACACCTTAACCGCCGAAATTAGAGACGATCCTAAGCTCAAAAATATTAAAGTGGTGCTACATACCTCTTTAAGTGGGGTGTTCAACCAAGCAATGGTGCAGAAAGTGGGTGCCAATGACTTTATTGCAAAATTTAACCCCGATGAGTTAGCTGCGGCAGTGAACAAACATCTAAGTTTGTAAGTGATTGAGTATGGGTTAGTGTGTAGTTGAGCTTTACGCTATAATCTAGCCCTTATAACATGATGGTTTTGCACTGATTTTGGTGCTTGCTATAGGATCTAGGACGTGAATGTGCCAAATAAATCACTCGCTGAGGCTGAATATAATCAATTTAGGTTGTTCCTAGAACAACACAGCGGCATCGTACTGGGTGAAAATAAGCAATACCTAGTGCGCAGTCGTCTTGCTCCTTTGATGGGAAAATATAATCTCCCTTCTTTGTCTGATGTGGTGAAGCATTCAATGAAGCCAACGGAGCGCGCATTGAGGGCTGAGGTCATAGATGCAATGACAACCAACGAAACCCTATGGTTTCGTGACCGTTATCCTTTCGAATTGCTCAATAATGTGTTGCTACCCGAATACAGTCGTTTAGGTCGTCCATTAAAAATTTGGTCCGCAGCTTGCTCATCTGGACAAGAACCTTATTCGTTGGCCATGACGATTTTGGAATATCAGCAAAAAAAACCAGGGGCACTTGGCGGCGGCGCGACAATTCAAGCAACCGATTTATCTCCTTCCATGCTCGAGCGTTGTAAGAATGCGGAATATGATAGTCTCGCCTTAGCCCGTGGATTATCAGAGGAACGTAAGCGTCAGTTTTTTGATCCCTTGCCCTCTGGCAATATGAAGCTCAAAGACAATGTTAAGCGTTTAGTTAACTTCAGGGCCCATAACTTGCTTGAGAGTTATACCTTGCTGGGCAAGTTTGACATTATTTTTTGCCGCAATGTGCTGATCTACTTTGCACCAGAGGCAAAAGCAAAAATTTTGCGGCAATTTGCTGCCGCTTTAAACCCTAAAGGGATCCTCTTCTTGGGGGCTTCGGAGTCGATTGCTGGATTAACGGACGAATTTGATATGGTCCGCTGTAATCCGGGGATTTATTATCAGAAGAAAATGTAACCTACCAATTTAATTAAAAAATTACCGACATTTGTCGGTAATTTTTTATGCCGCAATATACCATTATCACCGTTTACCTGAATTTTTGTTCTTTTGGCACATGAATTGCTTTATTTCCGTGAGTGACACGATGGAGGCAATTTTATGGCGATCAACTTTGACAAGGCACTGGGTGTGCATCAATTCACTTTAGGTATACGTGCAGAACGTGCCGAAGTGATTTCAAGTAATATCGCAAATGCTGATACGCCACATTATAAAGCCCGCGATGTCGATTTTTCTGCAGCAATGCAAGTCGCCCGTAGCCAACAGCAGCAGCGAAATAGCCTAGAAATGACAACGGGCGAGCAACACTTCGGCCTAGCTGAATTGACCGGGCAGTATGTTAAGTTTCGTGTGCCCAATCAACCAGATACCGGTGATGGCAATACTGTGGATATTCAGCAAGAGCAATCGGCATTTATGCAAAATGCCCTCGAGTATCAAATGTCATTGGGGTTTCTAGACAGCAAATTTAGCGGCATGAAAAAGGCGCTGAGAGGGGATTAATCATGAGTTTATTTAGCATTTTTGATGTCGCAGGCTCTGGTATGTCGGCACAATCGGTCCGGCTGAATACCACGGCGAGTAATATCGCTAACGCCGATGCAGTCTCGAGCAGTGTCGATAAAACCTACCGTTCCCGCCATCCCATTTTTGAAGCGGAAATGGCCAAAGCGCAAAGCCAACAACAAGCTTCCCAGGGCGTTGCGGTAAAAGGCATTGTTGAGAGTGATAAACCCCTTTTAAAAGAGTATTCGCCGGATCACCCAATGGCGGATGCCGATGGCTTTATTTATAAGCCGAATGTGAATGTCATGGAAGAAATGGCAGATATGATATCTGCTTCGCGCTCATATCAAATGAATGTTCAAGTCGCTGAAGCAGCTAAATCTATGCTGCAACAAACACTTGGGATGGGTAAATAATATGCGTTTTTTAGGAGGTAAGCTGTGAGCCTCATTAACCAACTTAACCAAGCGCCGACGACTCAAACTAAGAGTCAATCGAATACTGTGACGCCAAATACGACAACCAGTTCAACGGGTAATCCATTTTTGGATGGCATACGTTTGCCGAAAGAGTCGATTGTCCCAGAGGCGAAGAGTCAGCAATTAAGCCAAGATGATTTCTTCTCGTTACTCAGTCAGCAATTGTCTATGCAGGATCCATTCAAGCCCGTAGACAATGACCAGATGATTGCGCAAATGGCCTCTTTCTCCACTGTGGATGGTATTTCGAAATTAAATGATGAAATTGTCAATTTAAACAGTGTGATGACATCTAGCCAAGCTTTGCAAGCGTCAGGGCTTGTGGGACGTAAAGTACTGATCCCAACGGATACTGGCAATATTTCAGCTGAGAGCCCAACGTTGAAAGGGGTGATCAGTACTCCCGATAAAATTCCGGTGATCAACGTCCGCGTTGAGGATGAAAAAGGGCAGGTTGTTAGCACCTTTACTGTGGATGGCAGTGAAGGCGGTAACGTGGCAGTGAATTGGGATGGATTAGATAAAAATGGTCAGCCTGTCGCGGCGGGGAATTACTCGATTAAAGCCAGTGGCTTAGTCGACGGAGAATCACAGGATTTAGCGGTTTCGACATACGCCCATGTGACCAGTGTTTCCCTTGGTACCGCTAGCACAGGGGCGATTTTAAACCTGAGGGGCGGTATGGGGATCAAGTTATCTGATGTCTTAGCCGTGTCTGAAACTTAAAATCGTCAGAATTTGAATTGGGCGTTAGTCGTCCGCAATTGAATTGAGTCAAATGTAGAGGTGAATTATGTCGTTTAACATTGCATTGAGTGGCATTTCCGCCGCGCAGAAAGATTTAAACACTACGGCGAACAACATTGCCAACGCGAATACCATTGGCTTTAAGGAGTCACGCGCTGAATTTGCGGATGTTTACGCTAATTCGATTTTTTCCAACTCAAAGACGGCTGTTGGTGGCGGTGTGGCGACGAGCCAAGTCGCTCAGCAATTCCATCAAGGTAGTCTGCAGTTGACCAATAACTCCTTAGATTTGGCGATCAAAGGGGGCGGTTTTTTCGTGACAGCGTCTGAGATCGGCACATTGGATCACCAGTTTACTCGCGCGGGTGCTTTCAAAGTCGATAAAAATAATTATATGGTTGATTCAGCAGGTAATTTTTTACAGACGTTCCCAGTAGATAAAGATGGGAACTCAACCTCTGTCAGCTTAACCACGGCTAAACCGGTACAGATCCCTGATACTGCGGGTAGTCCTGTAAAGACTGAAAACGTCAGCTTGCAGATGAATTTGAATGCAAAAGAAAGTGCGCTCGATCCCGCCGCATTTGATCCACTCGATCCCAAAACCTACAACAACGTTACCTCGATGACGATTTATGACTCACTCGGTGAGCCACATGTCATGACGACCTACTTTGTTAAGCCTACTAATGGTTCATATAACGGTGAAAGCAACTGGGTTGCCTACTACGCCGTTGATGGTAAACAAGTGGACCTTGCGGGACCTGCCGGAACTTATCAAACCGATACTACGGGTGATGGTAACCCAGATGCAACGAGTGCGGCCCAAACTGCGGGTGGTTGGAAAGGTTCAGTGTTAAAGTTCAACTCAGTGGGGGTGTACACTGGTAGCGATCCTGCGACGATAACCACAGAAACCTTAGGCATTGGTGGCGCAGGTGTTCTGGGGGCTGGAGCCGATGGCACTCAAACCTTAACGATTAAGTTTAATGCACCGACTCAATACGCGGCTCCCTTTGCCGCGACTGAGCTGACCCAGGATGGTACCACTGTGGGCCGTTTAACGAACGTTGAGATTGGCGAAGATGGTCTCATCACCGCCAGTTATTCTAACGGGTCGACAGTGCCCTTAGCTCGAGTGGCATTAGTGCGCTTTGCTAACGAGCAAGGCTTGACCCAAGTGGGTAATACTTCGTGGAAGGCGAGTTTAGAGTCGGGCCCAGCATTAGCGGGTCAGGCTAATAGCGGTACTTTCGGTAGTATTAGTTCATCGGCATTGGAACAATCGAATATCGATTTAACCACTGAGCTGGTGGATCTTATCTCTGCGCAGCGTAACTTCCAAGCGAACTCTCGAACGCTGGAAGTCAATAACACCCTGCAACAGACAGTTCTGCAAATCCGTTAATTCTATCTTGGTTGTACTAAGTGTTGCCGCAGGCGGCAACACTTAGCCTCTTTTAGGCTTCCCCTGGTTTTTCCTTTCTATTTATCTAATTTATCAATCGATTAGCTGCTAATTTTGTTGGCATGATGCTTGCTTTGTTATGGTCAGGTAGAAAATTTGACGGAGCAGTCTGTGGACAAATTCCTGTATATATCCATGAGTGGCGCTAAGCAAAATATGAATGAGTTGGCGCTGCGTGCCAACAACTTAGCCAACGCAAATACCGATGGATTTAAAGCGGATATGGCTCAAGCCAGAACGATGCAAGCCTTTGGTGAAGGGTTGCCATCCCGGGTGTTTGCCATGGTCGAAACACCGTCGGCTAATTTTCGCTCTGGTCCGATTAAAACCACAGGACGGGATCTTGACGTTGCCATTAAGGGCGATGGTTGGTTTGCGGTGCAGGCCCAAGATGGCGGTGAGGCCTATACCCGCTCCGGTAGCTTAAGTTTTGATGCAACAGGTTTATTGCATAACGACAGGGGAAACCCTGTGATGGGAGATGCGGGGCCAATTGTGTTGCCGCTGCCGATTGACAAAGTATCAATTTCCCAAGATGGCATTATTTCCGTTCGTCCCCAAGGTGCCACTGCGGATGTGGTGGAGGAAGTGGGTAGATTAAAACTCGTCAATCCCGGTAATGCGCAGATGATGCGTGGCGAGGATGGGTTATTCCGCCTTGTATCGGGTGACGATGCCCCCGCCGATCCCAGTGTCTATGTTGAGAGCGGTGCGGTGGAGGGGAGTAACGTTAATCCAGTAGATGAAATGGTGTCTTTGATTGACCTACAGCGCCAGTTTGAATTGCAAGTCAAGATGATGAAAACCGCGGAAGAAAACGATCGCGCTTCATCTTCATTAATGCGTATTAGTTAGGAGATAGATTATGCATCCGGCGTTATGGATTAGTAAAACTGGCTTAGACGCACAGCAAACTGACATTGCGGTGATTTCAAACAACGTCGCCAACGCCAGCACTGTGGGCTACAAAAAGAGCCGTGCGGTATTTGAAGATTTGTTATATCAAACCGTTAACCAAGCGGGGGGCATTAGTGCCTCTAACACTAAATTACCCAATGGCTTAAATATCGGTGCGGGTACTAAGGTGGTTGCCACTCAAAAAATGTTCACCCAAGGCAATATGCTGACAACGGACAATTCACTCGATCTGATGATTGAAGGCCCTGGCTTTTTTGAAGTGCAATTACCCGATGGTACTACGGCTTATACCCGCAATGGCCAATTTACCTTAGACGATACCGGGCAGATAGTTACGCCAGGTTCTGGTTTTGTGCTGCAGCCTGCGATCACTATCCCAGAGGATGCTACCAGTATTACGGTTTCTGCCGAAGGTGAAGTGTCGGTAAAAACACCGGGCGCCGCAGAAAATCAGGTGGTAGGTCAGCTCAGTATGTCGGATTTCATTAACCCATCGGGTCTCGATCCTATGGGACAAAACCTCTACACCGAGACGGGGGCAAGCGGCACACCTATCCAAGGCACGGCTTCGCTTGATGGAATGGGGGCTATTCGTCAAGGCGCGTTAGAAACCTCTAACGTCAATGTGACCGAAGAGCTTGTGAATTTAATTGAAAGTCAGCGTATCTACGAGATGAACTCTAAAGTGATTTCAGCGGTAGATCAGATGCTGGCTTATGTGAATCAGAACCTATAGAGGCACATATCATGGCTAGATATTTCATATTGGCCGCGGCTCTCTTGCTTAGCGCTTGTAGCTCGACGCAGAAAAAACCGATTGCAGACGATCCTTTTTATGCACCGATTTATCCCGAAGCTCCGCCGACAAAAATAGCGGCAACGGGGTCTATTTATCAGGATAGTCAGGCTGCGAGCTTATATTCGGACATTCGCGCTCACAAGGTCGGTGACATCATTACTATTGTGTTGAAGGAAGCGACTCAGGCGAAGAAAAGCGCGAATAATGAGATCAAGAAGGGCTCTGATATGACCCTCGATCCTATCTATGCAGGTGGCGGTAATGTGACTATCAGCGGTGTGCCAATCGATTTACGCTACAAAGACAGCATGAACACTAAGCGAGAAGCCGATGCAGATCAAAGCAATAGCCTCGATGGCAGTATTTCCGCCAACGTGATGCAAGTGCTGAACAACGGTAATCTTGTGGTGCGCGGTGAAAAGTGGATTTCAATCAACAATGGCGATGAGTTTATTCGCGTGACAGGCATTGTTCGCTCGCAGGACATAAAACCCGATAACACTATCGATTCAACGCGTATGGCGAATGCCCGTATTCAATACAGTGGTACAGGTACATTCGCGGATGCTCAAAAAGTTGGCTGGTTGAGCCAGTTCTTTATGAGCGACTGGTGGCCCTTCTAAGGAGTCGTATCATGAAATATAAACTGATCTTAACCCTTGCCATGCTCGTGTTGACTCACCCTAGCCAAGCTGAACGCATTAAGGATATTGCCAATGTGCAGGGGGTGCGCAGTAACCAGTTAATTGGTTATGGTTTGGTGGTCGGTTTGCCGGGTACGGGTGAAAAAACGCGTTATACCGAACAAACCTTTATGACAATGCTGAAAAATTTTGGCATCAACTTGCCCGATAATTTTAGGCCTAAAATCAAGAACGTTGCCGTAGTTGCCGTGCATGCGGATATGCCAGCGTTTATCAAACCCGGTCAAGATTTAGATGTGACCGTATCAAGCCTAGGTGAAGCTAAAAGCCTACGTGGCGGCACCTTGTTGCAAACCTTCCTTAAAGGGGTTGACGGTAATGTGTATGCAATTGCCCAGGGCAGCTTAGTGGTCAGCGGTTTTAGTGCCGATGGTTTAGACGGTTCAAAGGTTATTCAAAATACCCCAACGGTAGGACGCATTCCTAACGGCGCCATTGTTGAGCGCAGTGTCGCAAGCCCTTTTTCAAGTGGCGATTATTTGACGTTTAACCTACGTCGCTCCGACTTTTCTACCGCGCAGCGCATGGCCGATGCCATTAATGAGCTGCTCGGCCCAGATATGGCTCGCCCATTGGATGCAACCTCAGTACAAGTGAGCGCCCCAAGGGATGTGTCACAGCGAGTTTCTTTCCTCGCGACCTTAGAAAATATTGATGTAGAACCCGCAGATGAGTCAGCCAAAGTCATTGTTAACTCACGGACAGGCACTATTGTGGTGGGGCAGAACGTCAAGTTATTGCCAGCAGCGGTGACCCATGGCGGACTTACAGTCACTATTGCCGAAGCGACTCAGGTGTCTCAACCTAATGCCTTAGCCAATGGCGAGACTGTTGTGACCTCTAACTCCACCATAGGGGTGGAAGAAAGCGACCGTCGGATGTTTATGTTTAATCCTGGCACGACCTTAGATGAATTAGTTAGAGCGGTAAACTTAGTGGGCGCTGCGCCCTCAGATGTGCTTGCTATCCTCGAAGCGTTAAAAGTGGCAGGTGCTTTGCATGGTGAGCTTATCATCATCTAATTTCTGTCGGGAAAATCATGGAAAAGCTTTCAAGTTCATCACATTTTCTTGATCTGGGCGGGCTCGATTCCCTGCGCGCCCAGGCTCAGAAAGATGAGCAGGGCGCCTTGAAGAAAGTCGCCCAACAATTTGAAGGCATTTTTGTGCAAATGCTGATGAAAAGTATGCGGGATGCCAATGCCGTGTTCGAGTCAGACAGCCCGCTCAACAGTCAATACACTAAGTTCTATGAGCAGATGCGGGACCAGCAGTTATCCGTCGATTTATCGGATAAAGGCGTACTCGGCCTTGCGGATATGATGGTACAGCAGTTATCGCCAGAATCGAGCCAGTTTACCCCAGCTTCAGTGCTGCGTAATGACGGTGGTTCTAAACTGCAACATGATGATGAATTTCTTCATATTCCAGCACAAAACGTTTCGGCTTCTGCTTCGGATGCGTTGGGCGAGGCGGCCAATGTCAATGCAGGCGTACCCGCAGCCATTGAAAGGCCTAATTTTGAAGCCGACCATGCCGATGGCGTGACATCCTCGTTAGACATAGATAGACCCGAGCGGTTACTGGCCATAGATGCGCCAAAACCTACCTGGTCTGAACAGCCGTTGTCACCCATTGAACCTGTGATAAGCGGCCAAATCTTGCCGACGGCGGCATTTAGGGAAACCCAAAAAACACTTAAGTTCGGCAGCCGCGAAGAATTTTTGGCGACCTTATATCCCCATGCAGAAAAAGCGGCAAAGGCCCTCGGGACAAAACCCGAAGTCCTATTGGCACAATCGGCATTAGAAACGGGGTGGGGACAAAAGATTGTCCGTGGCAATAATGGGGCTCCTAGCCATAACCTATTCAATATTAAAGCCGATCGCCGCTGGCAAGGGGATAAAGCTAACGTGAGTACCTTGGAGTTTGAACAGGGTATCGCCGTGAGACAAAAAGCCGATTTTCGGGTTTATACCGATTTTGAGCACAGTTTTAATGATTTTGTCTCCTTTATTGCCGATGGTGATCGTTATCAAGATGCGAAAAAAGTGGCCGCTTCACCGAGCCAATTTATCCGTGCATTGCAGGATGCGGGTTATGCCACCGATCCTAAATATGCTGAAAAAGTCATCAAAGTGATGCAGTCCATCAGTGAAGAGCTGAAGTCGATACTGCCAGGAGAAGACAAATGATCATTCTTCATAGGATGTTAGTTTTGAGGAGTATCGGCTAATGGCTATCGATCTATTAACTATTGCCCGTACCGGTGTGCTGGCTTCCCAATCCCAATTGGGTGTGACCAGTAATAACATCGCCAATGCCAACACTGCGGGCTATCACCGCCAAGTGGCCACTCAGACCACCTTGGAATCCCAGCGTCTTGGCAATAGCTTTTACGGAACTGGTACTTATGTTTCTGATGTAAAACGTATTTACAATGATTATGCCGCAAGAGAATTACGCATAGGTCAAACCACATTAAGTGGCGCAGAAGCGAGCTATGGCAAGCTGAGTGAACTGGACCAACTGTTTTCTCAAATTGGTAAAATTGTGCCACAGAGTTTAAATGGGCTGTTTTCTGGCCTAAACAGCCTGGCAGACTTGCCCGCTGACTTAGGCATTCGTAGTTCAACCTTGAATGATGCCAAACTATTGGCGAGCAGTTTGAATCAGATGCAGTCTCATTTGAACGGTCAACTTAGTCAAACCAACGATCAAATCACAGGCATGACCAAGCGCATCAATGAGATCAGTACCGAGCTTGCCAATTTAAACCTCGAGTTGATGAAGTCGCCAAATCAAGATGCCATGTTGCTCGATAAGCAAGATGCCCTAGTCCAAGAGCTGAGCCAATATGCGCAGGTGAATGTGATCCTCCTAGAAAATGGCGCTAAAAGCATCATGTTAGGTGGGTCTGTGATGCTGGTTTCCGGTGAAATTGCGATGACAATGGACACTAAAACAGGCGATCCATTCCCCAATGAGTTGCAGCTGATGTCAAGCATCGGCTCGCATAGCGTCCCTGCCGATCCCAGTAAATTGGGCGGGCAGTTAGGTGCATTGTTTGAATACCGTGAGCAAACCTTAATACCAGCGGGCCTTGAGCTTGACCAACTCGCCTTAGGTGTAGCCGATAGCTTTAATAAATTACAAGCGCAGGGATTCGATCTAAATGGCCAAGTGGGCGCGGATATCTTCAAAGATATCAACGATCCGTTAATGTCATTAGGCCGAGCTGGTGGGTATTCAGATAACACGGGGAACGCAACTTTAGGTGTGACTATCGATGACACTAATTTGTTGACGGGGGGAGCCTACGAATTGTCGTTTACCGCACCTGCGACCTATGAGCTTAGGGACACGCAATCTGGGGCTATCACCCCATTGACCTTAAACGGGTCTAAGTTAGAAGGTGGTGCCGGATTTTCTATCGATATTAAAGCGGGTGCCATGGCATCCGGGGACAGGTTTGCAATCCGCCCAACGGCGGGGGCTGCCAATGGCATTGAAGTTGTGATGACAGATCCTAAGGGCATTGCGGCGGCTTCACCTAAAATCACCCCAGATACGGCGAACTCGGGTAATACTCAAGTCAAACTAACGCAGATTAGTAATCGCAGCGACGCAAATTTTCCTGTGACTGGCAGCGAGTTGACTATTCAACTCGATACCACAGTGATCCCTCCAACCTATGAGGCATTCGATGCCACAGGTGCATCACTCGGTGCCGCTGCACCTTATACGCCCCCGAGTATCAGTGCCTTTGGTTTTACCTTTGAGGTTGACAGCAGTGCCGCGGCTGCGGGTGACAAGTTTACCTTCGATTTATCCTTCGCCGAGGGAGATAACTCCAACGCTGTGGCTATGGCTAAGCTGAGTGAAACCAAAGTGATGAATGGCGGTAAGTCAACCCTCGCGGATGTTTTTGAAAATACTAAGCTCGACATTGGCAGTAAGACAAAAGCCGCCGAAGTGCGAGTGGGCAGCGCCGAAGCCGTGTACCAACAAGCCTATGCGAGAGTCGAAAGCGAATCTGGGGTTAACTTAGATGAAGAAGCCGCCAATTTAATGCGTTTTCAGCAAGCTTATCAAGCCTCTGCGCGGATCATGACGACCGCCCAGGAAATTTTTGACACCCTATTGACCTCAGTGCGTTAGGAGATTTAACCATGAGATTATCATCCGCGCAGATCTTTAATCAAAGCATTACCAGTGTGCTGCAAAAGCAAACCGCGACGAGCAAGATCCTCGATCAATTAAGCACAGGTAAGAAAGTGAATACCGCCGGCGATGATCCTGTGGCGGCATTGGGGATCGATAATCTGAACCAGAAAAATGCGCTAGTCGATCAATTTATGAAGAATATTGACTACGCAACTAACCGCCTCGGCGTGGCAGAGAGCAAGTTAGGCAGTGCTGAAGATTTGGCTGGCTCAATGCGGGAACAAGTCATGCGTGCGATAAACGGCACTCTATCTGAAACTGAGCGGCAAATGATTGCCGATGAAATGAAAGGAAGTCTAGATGAGTTGCTTTCTATCGCCAATAGCAAGGATGAATCGGGAAATTACCTGTTTTCTGGATTCAGTACAGATAAAGAACCCTTTGCCTTTGATAACTCAACACCGCCCAAAATCGTCTATAGCGGTGATTCAGGTACCCGAAACAGCTTAGTTCAAACAGGCGTTGCCCTTGGTACTAACGTTCCCGGTGATATGGCATTTATGAAGGCCCCTAATGGACTTGGTGATTATAGCGTCAATTATTTGGCCAGCCAGCAGGGAGAATTCAATGTTGATACAGCAAAAATCGCAAATCAAGCAACATATGTAGCTGATACGTATACATTTAATTTTTCTGACAATGGTGCCGGTGGAGTCAATTTACAGGTGCTAGATTCGGCGAATAATCCGGTAGCAAACGTCGCTAATTTTGATGCAAGCACTCCGGTCAGTTTTAATGGTATTGAAGTCAAAATCGACGGTAAACCTAGTGCTGGCGATAGTTTCAGCATGGAACCCCAAGCTGAAGTGAGCATTTTTGACTCGATAAGCAATGCCATCGCCTTGATTGAGGATCCTAATTCTGCGAACACACCGCAAGGTCGGGCGCAGTTGGCACAGATATTGAATAATATCGATAGTGGCGTTAATCAGATAAGTTCCGCCAGAAGTGTGGCGGGGAATAATCTGAAGGCTGTCGAAAATTACTCAGAGACTCACACAGAGGAGAAAGTGGTGAATTCATCCGCACTCTCTTTATTGGAAGATCTCGATTATGCGTCAGCGATTACGGAATTTGAAAAGCAACAGCTTGCATTGAACGCAGTCTCTAGCGTGTTTAGTAAAGTGGGTTCTGTTTCCCTGTTTGATTATATTTAAGCGTGATATTTGGGGATAACAACCTAAATACACAGGTAGTTTCAAGATTGGAAATGGCCAAGCTTCGAAGTCTTGGCAAGATACTTAGAAGAGGAAAAAAATATGGCTATTACCGTTAACACCAACGTGACTTCGATGAAGGCACAGAAAAATTTAAATACCTCCAGTAGTGGTTTAGCGACATCTATGGAGCGTCTGTCTAGTGGTCTGCGTATTAACAGCGCCAAAGATGACGCTGCGGGTTTAGCTATTTCTAACCGTTTAAACAGCCAAGTCCGCGGTTTAGAGGTTGGTATGCGAAATGCTAACGATGCTATCTCAATTGCGCAGATTGCTGAAGGTGCAATGCAAGAACAGACAAACATGCTGCAGCGTATGCGTGACTTGACTATTCAAGCTGAAAACGGTGCAAACAGTACTGATGATATTGCAGCATTGAAGGCTGAGATGGATCAGTTAGTCACTGAAATTGATAACATTGGTACAAGTACTGCCTTTGGTAATACAAAGTTGTTGCAAGGCGGCTTCTCTACTGGAAAAGTGTTCCAGGTTGGCCACCAGGAAGGTGAGGATGTTATCGTTAAAGTGAAAAAAACGGATAAAACATCGTTATCGGTGACAGGCTTAAACTTAGCAACATCGGCAAATCGTGCGTCATCACTTGCCGCAATTGATAAAGCCATTAAAACGATCGATACACAACGTGCCGATTTAGGTGCGGTACAAAATCGTTTAGCCCATAACATTAGTAACAGTGCTAATACTCAAGCAAACGTTGCCGATGCGAAGAGCCGCATTGTGGATGTCGACTTTGCTAAAGAAACGTCGGTAATGACGAAAAATCAAGTGTTACAACAAACGGGTTCGGCGATGCTTGCTCAAGCTAACCAACTACCGCAAGTGGCGTTATCCCTCCTAGGCTAATATAGTCACGCGAGCGTATGGAAGTGTTTTTTGCCTACTTTTTCTAGTTTTCTAGAAAAGTAGGCAAAGTTTTTTATTGGGTAAAATAGTTATCATCATGAAAAATAGATTATTTTTAAAAAGTAAAAATTTTTTAAAAATAATCCTAAAGATAAAAAAGGTGCTGCCGTTAAATATACTGTAACCACTAAGACCCGCCTGGCTTAAGTAGACAGGCAAATTTAGCTAACAAGCCAGGTATAAAGAGGAAACGATCATGGCCATTACAGTAAACACTAACGTCACATCTTTAAAAGCACAGAAAAACTTAAATACATCTGCTGGTGGTTTGGCCACATCAATGGAACGTTTATCCAGTGGTCTGCGTATTAACAGCGCGAAAGATGACGCCGCTGGTTTAGCAATTTCTAACCGTTTAAATAGCCAAGTACGCGGCCTAGAAGTTGGTATGCGTAATGCCAACGATGCTATCTCAATTGCGCAGATCGCTGAAGGTGCAATGCAAGAACAGACTAACATGTTACAGCGTATGCGTGATTTGACTGTTCAAGCCGAAAACGGTGCAAACAGTACCGACGACATCGCAGCACTGAAAGCTGAAATAGATCAGTTAGTTACTGAAATTGACAACATTGGTAAAACAACTGCTTTCGGTAGTACAAAATTAATGCAAGGTGGCTTCTCTACTGGAAAAGTGTTCCAAGTGGGTCACCAAGAAGGCGAAGATGTTACAGTAAAAGTGAAGAAAACAGATAAAGCATCTCTGTCAATTAGTGGATTGGTGCTTGCGACTTCTGCAAACCGTGCATCATCACTCGCGGCAATTGATAAAGCCATTAAAACGATCGATACACAACGTGCTGATTTAGGTGCGGTACAAAACCGTTTAGCTCACAACATTAGCAACAGTGCTAATACTCAAGCTAACGTTGCCGATGCGAAGAGCCGTATTGTGGATGTTGACTTTGCTAAAGAAACGTCACAAATGACTAAGAACCAAGTGTTACAACAAACTGGTTCTGCGATGTTGGCCCAAGCTAACCAATTACCTCAAGTAGCCTTATCACTGTTGTAATAACATACTGAAGTGAAATGGTTTTAAGGGAGGTTCGGCGACGGATCTCCCTTTGCTACATAAATGGTGATTAAACTTTATGATGTATTTGTTTGAACAATTGATGAAAACAAATACTCAATATAGTGAGGAATGGCTATGGATATCCATATAGCAAATTCATCTGCTCTGGTCCAAAATAGAGTTGAGTTAGCACAATTACCGCCAAAAACATCGGTTGCAGATGCGGAGTTGAAACGTGATTCTAACGTATCGGCGCTTGGGCAACCAATGGAAGCAGATGCTGCGGATAATGAACAGGATCCAGGTAAGTTAACTCAAGTTGCCGCCGAACTTTCTGATATGATGTCTATGATGCGTAAAGGTCTCGCATTTAAGGTTGATGAAAACTCAGGTCAAGCAGTTGTAACTGTCTTAGATAGAGACACTGGTGATGTCATAAGACAAATGCCGAGTGAAGAAGCGTTGAAATTAGCTGAAAAACTGTCGGAAGTGACAGGGCTTTTGATGAAAACAGAGGCATAAGACTCACTCGAATGTAGTGAGTATTGATGAGTAGAGGTTGATATGGCATTAACAGCGACAGGTATCGGTTCAGGTTTGGACATCGCTAACATTGTAAAAGTGTTAGTTGATGCTGAAAAAACTCCGAAAGAGGCGATGTTTAATAAAACCGAAGACAGTATTAAAGCCAAAGTTTCTGCCATGGGAAGCTTAAAAAGTGCGCTGTCTACTTTTCAAGATGCTATCAAAAAATTACAAACGGGCGATGCACTAAATCAGCGGAAAATTTCTGTAAGTAATGAAACTTACCTGAAGGCGACTGCAGATAAAACCGCTCAAGCAGGAAGTTATGGCATTAAGGTTGAGCAACTTGCCGTCAGCCATAAGGTCGCTGGACAAAGTGTGGCCGATGCTACTTTGCCTGTTGGTGAAGGAAGTTTAGATTTCGGAGTCAATGGTAAAAGTTTCTCAGTCGATATTGCCGCAACTGACTCTTTAGCCGCAATAGCTAAAAAAGTGAATGAAGCTTCTGATAATGTGGGTGTTACAGCTACTGTCATTACCACTGATGCGGGAAGCCAATTAGTGTTTAGCTCCGATGAAACGGGCGAAGATAATCAAATCAGTATTACTGCCAATGATACTTCAGGCACAGGCATTAATGATATGTTTGGCGCTGGGAATATTTCTACCCTTCAAGACGCGAAAAATGCAGTTATTTACATTGATAATCAAAAAGTAACCTCACAATCAAATGAAATCAAAAATGCCATAGATGGTGTTACTTTTAATTTAACCGATGCAGATGTTGCTAAAACGACAACGGTTAAAATCGAACAAGATAACGATGCTGTAAAGACCAATATTCAAGCTTTTGTCGATGCCTATAATAGCCTAGCAACAGCTGTTGATAAGATGTCGGCCTACGATAAAGATAAAAAGACAGCTGCGGCATTACAGGGCGATTCTATGATCCGCTCTATTGAGTCCCAGTTACGTAGTATTTCAAGTGAGCGAGTCACAACTGAAGATGGTGGCTCGATCGCACTGTATGATATAGGTATTAAAACAGATCGATACGGCAAAATGTCTATTGATGACACTAAGCTGACTAAAGCGCTTTCTGAAGATATGCCTAACATAGAAGCATTGTTTTCAAAGCCAGATCAAGGGCTTGCAAACCGATTTAATGATCTTGCTGATAGTTATGTTAAATCTCGCGGTTTGATTGCCGATCGAGAAACCAGTTATACCAACCAACAGAACCGCCTTGCTGACCAAAGGGAAGCGTTTACCCTTAAAATGGATCAACTGACGGCGCGTTTAACTAAACAATTTAATGCGATGGATTTAGTTGTTGGACAATTAAATCAACAAAGTAGCGGATTAGTCGATCGCTTAAATTCGCTTCCTGGTGCGGTCAAAAAGAGTTAGTCCTATTGGAACAGTAAGGGGATAAGCTCGTGAAACAACTTGATGAACTGAATATTGCATTGAGTGAACTTCTTAGCCAATTGACACGAATTCCTGCCGAAGATTTTCAAACTGACGACTTGGTCTATAATTTGCATATTATGGTTGGAGAGCGTCAACTTTTACTCAATGTATTAGTCACTGATGCCGATATGACGGATGCTAACTATCTTCAGCGTCAGCTTGAGCTTACTCAAGACTTTACAAGTAAGGCAAGTATTATCATGGCTGACAGGCAAGCCTTATTACATGCAGGTAGTAAGAATAAGCGCAAGATCAGTGTTTACGAGACTATAGATTCAAATAGGTAGGTGTTTATGAGAGGTTCACTGCAATCATATCGTAAGGTTTCATTAGAAAGTGAAATTACCGTGGCTTCACCGCATCGAATCATCCAGCTTATGTTTGCTGGTGCGCTTCAACGTTTGGCACAGAGTCGTTATGCGATTGAGCAAAATGATCTAGTCAATAAAGGTATATATATCAATAAAGCTATCGGCATTATTACTGGATTAAGTAATAGTTTGAATATGGATGCCGGTGGGCAGATTGCGAGAAATTTAAGCGACCTTTATGACTTTATGCTACGAAAAATATCCGAAGCCAATCTAAATAATGATGTAAAAGCCATTGATGATGTATGCGATATTTTACGCACGATCAAAGAAGGTTGGGATGCTATCCCAGCGGATAAGCATAATGTGTCCTCCCATACTGAAGCGAGTTAATTGGGTTATAGATCAACAGGAAGAAGGCGCACTGAGTGCGTCTTTTTTTTGGCTGATGTCAATTTATTGACTGTTTTAACTAGAATCATGGCATAAATGAACTAAAATGAATTCAGTTTGGCATAATCCGCATCCGAAGCTTGCTTCTCGACTGCTGATAATACAATATTCATCACAGTAGTGATGGTGGCACAGATTGTTACATTGAATTTGTTAAGCTTTTACAGCAACTAATCATAAATAATTAATGCGAATTAATACCTATTAGCGCTTTACGGCCTACTGAATGATGCAAACAGATCAACGAATTTTACTTGTCGGAACCCCATCAGAGCGCTTAAGTCGCCTGTGTTGCATTTTTGAATTTTTGGGTGAGCAAATTGAAACAATTGCCATCGAAAAACTAAGCACTTGCCTCCAAGAGACCCGTTATCGTGCTTTGGTTATTTGTACCGAGAATACAACCATTGATGCAATAAAAGCGCTCGCTGGTCAGTACCAGTGGCAACCTATATTGCTACTCGGTGATATTGGTGATCTTCAAGTATCGAATGTACTTGGGCAAATTGAAGAGCCGCTTAGTTACCCTCAGTTAACCGAATTGCTGCATTTTTGCCAAGTTTACGGCCAAGTAAAGCGCCCTCAAGTACCCACAAGTGCCAATCAAACTAAGCTATTTAGGAGCTTAGTCGGGCGCAGTGAAGGTATTGCCAATGTGAGACACTTGATTAATCAAGTGGCAACCTCAGATGCAACAGTTTTAGTCCTAGGACAATCTGGTACGGGTAAAGAGGTGGTGGCCCGTAATATCCACTATCTTTCTGAGCGCCGTGATGGTCCTTTTATTCCCGTGAACTGTGGTGCTATTCCTCCGGAATTGCTCGAGAGTGAGCTTTTTGGGCACGAAAAGGGATCCTTTACTGGTGCGATAAGCTCCCGCAAGGGACGTTTTGAGCTTGCTGAAGGTGGCACCTTATTCCTCGATGAAATCGGTGATATGCCGTTGCAAATGCAAGTGAAATTACTTCGCGTATTGCAGGAGCGGGTTTTTGAGCGAGTGGGCGGCACTAAAACGATTAATGCCGATGTGCGAGTGGTCGCGGCAACCCATAGGGATTTAGAAAGCATGATCTCGGGTAATGAGTTCCGGGAGGATCTTTACTATCGACTCAATGTTTTTCCCATTGAAATGCCGGCGCTGAGTGAGCGTAGGGACGATGTACCTTTATTGCTGCAGGAGTTGGTTAGCCGAGTCTACAACGAAGGCCGTGGTAAAGTGCGTTTTACCCAGCGGGCCATCGAGTCCTTAAAAGAGCATGCCTGGTCGGGTAACGTTAGAGAGTTATCAAATCTCGTTGAACGCTTAACCATTTTATATCCTGGCGGTTTGGTTGATGTGAATGATCTGCCTATTAAATATCGCCATATAGATGTCCCTGAATACTGTGTTGAAATGAGCGAAGAACAACAGGAGCGTGATGCCTTAGCGTCTATCTTCACTAGTGAAGAGCCCGTTGAAATTCCTGAAACTCGTTTTCCAAGTGAATTGCCGCCGGAGGGAGTCAATCTGAAGGATTTATTGGCAGAACTCGAAATTGACATGATCCGTCAAGCATTAGAGCAACAGGATAATATAGTTGCCCGTGCCGCAGAGATGCTCGGTATACGTCGAACCACTTTAGTGGAAAAAATGCGTAAGTACGGGATGACAAAAGATTAGTCGCATCATTTTTTGTTATTCAATTGATTTTACATCAGAAATTCATCTTTTAATTTGGCATAAAACCTGCAGTCACTCCGTCATAAGCAATTTTTTGACGGAGTGAGACTATGTCAGCCCACCCACTAGCGCAAATTGAGACATTCAAGCACACTAGCAAGCAATGGAACCAACTGCGTGAGGCCGCAAATATGTCCAATAGAATGGAACATATTTTACAGGCTATGCCTTCTGGCGTGGTGATTTTAAATGGTGATGGTATGGTCATCGACGCGAATCCTGTTGCAGTGGAATTGCTCGAACACTCGCTACGTGGTGCTCGTTGGATCGATGTTATCCACTCGGCATTTGCCCCCCAAGAGGATGATGGGCATGAAGTTTCTTTGCGTAATGGTCGCCGCGTTAAGTTGGCTATTACACCACTCACCCCCGAGCCGGGGCAATTAATTGTCTTGACCGATCTCACTGAAACGCGCCTGTTACAGAAAAATCTGTCACACCTCCAACGTTTATCCGCCCTCGGGAAAATGGTCGCGACTTTAGCGCATCAAGTACGTACACCGCTTTCTGCCGCCTTGCTGTACGCCTCTAATCTCGCCAGCCCCAAGTTATCCGAAGCGGCGAAAATCAAATTTCAACAGAAATTGGTCGATAGGCTTAATGAGCTTGAACGACAAGTCAATGATATGTTGTTAATGGCAAAAGGGCGTCAAGATGAATTAGGTGAATTGATTGCCCTTGAGAATGTGATAGCCAATGTCATGGCCAATTGCGAGCCCATAGTGGCGAAGCAGAATTGCACACTGTCCTTTACCGATACCTCATGCAGCTTAATGCTGGCTAATGCCAATGCGCTTAGCTCCGCGATTAATAATCTCGTGATGAATAGCTTAGAAGCGGGGGCAAGCGAAATTCGTATCGTCGCGACTGAGTCTGCCGAGCAGTTATTACTTGAGGTGATTGATAATGGCAAAGGCTTAGATGCGAATATGCAGCAAAAAGTATTGGAGCCATTTTTCACGACCAAAGCGCAGGGAACGGGTCTGGGGTTAGCCGTGGTGCAATCGGTTGTGCGTAATCACGGTGGTCAAATACACTTAAGTTGTTTGCCTAACCGAGGTTGCACTGTTTCATTAGCTTTCCCTAGGGCTAAATCGGCGACCGTATTGCCTTTGGAGAAGCCCCATGTCTGAAGCTAAATTGCTGTTAGTTGAAGATGATGCCTCACTGCGTGAGGCGCTACTCGATACATTAATGTTAGCGCAATACGACTGTATCGATGTCGCATCGGGTGAAGAAGCCATACTCGCTTTAAAACAACACTCATTCGACTTAGTGATAAGCGATGTGCAGATGCAAGGTATTGGCGGGTTAGGTTTACTGCATTATCTCCAGCAACATCACCCTAAACTGCCAGTATTATTAATGACAGCCTATGCCACTATTGGCAGTGCGGTTAGCGCGATTAAATTAGGCGCCGTTGATTATTTGGCAAAACCCTTTGCTCCTGAAGTACTGTTAAATCAAGTGTCCCGTTATTTGCCCTTGAAGCAAAACAGCGATCAACCCGTCGTTGCCGATGATAAGAGTCTGGCGTTACTTGCACTCGCAGAGCGCGTTGCCGTATCCGATGCATCCGTGATGATCATGGGGCCAAGTGGTTCGGGTAAAGAAGTGTTAGCACGCTATATACATCAACACAGTAGCCGTGCAGCACAAGCTTTTGTTGCCATTAACTGTGCCGCCATTCCTGAAAATATGCTCGAAGCCACGCTCTTTGGTTATGAAAAGGGCGCCTTCACCGGTGCTTATCAGGCATGTCCTGGGAAGTTTGAGCAGGCCCAGGGCGGTACCTTATTGCTAGACGAAATATCCGAAATGGACTTAGGTTTACAGGCGAAATTGCTAAGGGTACTGCAGGAGCGTGAAGTTGAGCGTTTAGGCGGTCGTAAAACGATTAAGCTTGATGTGCGGGTATTAGCAACGTCTAACCGCGACTTAAAAGCGGTCGTTGCGGCTGGGGGATTTAGGGAAGATCTCTACTATCGTATTAACGTTTTTCCGCTAACATGGCCTGCACTGAATCAAAGGCCCGCGGATATTCTTCCGCTTGCTTGCCATTTACTTGCTAAGCATGCCAAAGTGCTCAATGTTGCTGAAGTACCAGAATTGGATGAGCATGCCCGTCGTCGTCTGTTAAGTCACCGCTGGCCAGGCAATGTGCGTGAGTTAGATAATGTGATCCAAAGAGCTTTGATCCTGCGCTCTGGCACCGTGATTACAGCCAATGACATTATTATCGATGCTCAAGATGTACCGTTAAGCGCGGATGACATGGAGTTTGCCGCAGAACCGGATGGGTTGGGTGAAGAGCTAAAAGCGCAGGAACATGTGATCATTTTAGAAACCTTAGCCCAATGCCAAGGCAGTCGTAAGTTGGTTGCTGAAAAGCTGGGGATCAGTGCAAGAACCCTAAGGTATAAAATGGCTCGAATGCGCGATATGGGTATTCAATTACCCAGTTAGCTATTGCTCAGTTAACTATTAGCCACAGTTAACAATTGCCCAGATAAGCTTATGATTAAAAAGCACCTCGGTGAGTAATTTCCGCGATATATAGGCCTTAGCCGCAGTTAAGGCCTATTTTATGCGTCAGTTTTTGGCTAGATAGTCATTCCTTTCAATGGATTTCCCCTCGGCAGCGGACCTCATTTAAACTTGGCCGCTATTTTGCATTATCCCTGTTATAGATATTTTGATCGTCAAGAACTCGACGACTGGGAGCTCAGCATGCAAATAGGCGCCAATTCATTACTGCAGGAAATGCAGTCACTTAAAGGTGAAATTACCCCGTCTTTTGGTATTTCCCCCAATATCATGCAGCAAGTGAATAATACCAGTGGTGCCGATTTTGGGCAGCTGCTCTCCCAAGCGGTTGGTAATGTCAGTGGTTTGCAGTCGACGTCGTCAAACCTAGCCACACGCTTGGAGATGGGGGACACAACGGTTAGTCTATCCGATACTGTTATTGCCCGTGAAAAAGCCAGCGTTGCCTTTGAAGCTACGGTGCAAGTGCGTAATAAACTTGTTGAAGCTTATAAAGAAATAATGAGTATGCCTGTTTAGGCCAGTGAATAACCCAATCAGCAGGTACGAATCGTGAGCACAGAAATGATTGTCGGGTCGAATTCCGGCTTAGCGGACCAAGGTGTCCAGCAAGAACATAAATCAGGCGTGATGGGGAGCCTTGGCGGTGTCGACATGATGCGCCAGATCACTATGATCCTAGCCTTGGCCATTTGTTTAGCATTAGCCGTGTTTGTCATGATATGGGCCCAAGAACCTGAGTATCGTCCTTTGGGTAAAATGGAAACCCAGGAAATGGTGCAAGTACTCGATGTGCTTGATAAAAATAAGGTTAAGTATCAGATCGAAGTCGATGTGATCAAGGTACCCGAAGACAAATATCAAGAAGTCAAAATGATGCTAAGTCGCGCGGGTATCGATGGCGCCGCCTCAAGCAAAGATTTTTTAACCCAAGACAGTGGTTTTGGCGTCAGTCAAAGAATGGAGCAGGCGCGTCTTAAACACAGCCAAGAAGAAAATTTAGCCCGCGCAATTGAACAGTTACAGAGTGTCAGCCGTGCTAAGGTGATCCTCGCCTTGCCTAAGGAAAACGTCTTTGCCCGTAATACCTCTCAACCGAGCGCAACCGTTGTTATCAATACGCGCCGTGGTGGTTTAGGCCAAGGTGAAGTCGATGCGATTGTCGATATCGTTGCCTCTGCCGTACAAGGCTTAGAACCCTCCCGCGTGACTGTGACCGATTCAAATGGCCGCTTACTTAATTCTGGTAGTCAAGATGGTGTCTCAGCGAGGGCTCGCCGTGAACTCGAATTAGTTCAACAAAAAGAAGCCGAGTACCGTACTAAGATTGAATCGATTCTGGTGCCGATCCTAGGCCCTGAGAATTTTACCTCCCAGGTCGATGTCAGCATGGATTTTACTGCGGTAGAGCAAACGGCAAAACGCTTTAACCCAGACTTGCCCTCACTTCGCAGCGAAATGACAGTTGAAAATAATACCACTGGCGGGTCAAGTGGTGGCATTCCTGGCGCCTTATCGAATCAGCCGCCTATGGAGTCAAATATTCCTCAGGATGCAACCGCAGACGCAGGGACGACAGAAAGTGTCACCGCGGGCAATTCCCACCGTGAAGCGACTCGAAACTTTGAACTCGACACCACGATCAGCCACACCCGTCAGCAAATTGGTGTCGTGCGTCGCATCAGTGTGTCGGTTGCGGTCGATTTTAAACCCGGCGCCGCCGGTGAGAATGGCCAAGTGGCGCGGGTAGCTCGTACCGAACAAGAACTGACAAATATCCGCCGTTTATTAGAAGGTGCTGTTGGTTTCAGTACCCAGCGTGGCGATGTGTTAGAGGTTGTGACTGTGCCCTTTATGGACCAACTGGTCGAGGATGTACCCGCTCCAGAATTATGGGAGCAACCTTGGTTCTGGCGCGCGGTTAAATTGGGTGTGGGTGCTCTGGTTATCCTAGTGTTGATTTTGGCCGTGGTTCGTCCAATGTTAAAACGCTTAATCTACCCCGATAGCGTGAACATGCCAGAGGACTCAAGATTAGGTAACGAACTGGCGGAGATTGAAGATCAATACGCCGCCGATACCTTAGGTATGCTCAATACCAAAGATGCTGAATACAGTTATGCCGATGATGGCTCAATTCTTATCCCTAATCTTCATAAAGATGATGATATGATTAAAGCTATCCGCGCGCTTGTGGCGAATGAGCCCGAGCTTTCCACTCAAGTCGTGAAAAACTGGTTACAAGACAATGGCTGAGAATAAAACAAAAGAAGTCGCTGAGGTCCCAAGCTTTAATATAAAGGACATGAGCGGTATCGAAAAAACGGCAATCTTACTCTTAAGTCTGAGCGAAGCCGATGCCGCCTCTATCCTCAAGCACTTAGAACCTAAGCAAGTGCAGAAGGTGGGTATGGCCATGGCGGCAATGGAAGACTTTGGGCAAGAGAAAGTCATCGGCGTGCATAAGCTGTTTCTCGATGATATTCAAAAGTATTCCTCCATTGGTTTTAATAGCGAAGAGTTCGTTCGTAAGGCATTGACCGCGGCTTTAGGTGAAGACAAAGCCGGTAATTTGATTGAACAGATTATTATGGGCAGCGGTGCTAAGGGTCTAGATTCCCTCAAATGGATGGACGCGCGCCAAGTGGCCACTATTATCCAAAACGAACATCCGCAGATCCAAACCATTGTTTTATCTTATTTAGAGCCGGACCAGGCCGCAGAGATTTTTGGCCAATTCCCCGAGAATACCCGTTTAGACTTAATGATGCGCATTGCGAATCTTGAAGAAGTTCAGCCCGCAGCATTGCAGGAATTGAACGATATCATGGAGAAACAGTTCGCCGGTCAAGGTGGTGCACAGGCGGCGAAGATGGGTGGTTTAAAAGCAGCCGCCAACATTATGAACTACTTAGATACGGGTATCGAAAGCCAGTTAATGGAAACCATGCGCGAATCCGACGAGGAAATGGCGCAACAGATCCAAGATCTTATGTTCGTATTCGAAAACCTTATCGATGTGGACGACCGTGGCATTCAGACCTTACTGCGTGAAGTGCAGCAAGATGTGTTGATGAAGGCACTCAAGGGCACCGACGATCAGTTGAAGGAAAAAATTCTGGGCAATATGTCTAAACGTGCCGCCGAGCTACTGCGTGACGATCTCGAGGCGATGGGCCCAATCCGTATCAGCGAAGTGGAAATTGCCCAAAAAGAAATTTTGTCAATTGCCCGTCGTTTGAGTGATAGTGGTGAAATCATGTTAGGCGGTGGTGCTGGTGATGAGTTCCTCTAATCCGAGCGACAATAAATTGTCGAATAAGGTTGTCAGCGATACTGAAATCGAGTTTAGCCACTGGAACTTACCCGATGTCACTGAAGTTGAAGATGCTAGCGTCTCTAACTTATTTGGCTACTCGGGGCATCAGCATACTAAGCCTGAAACTGTTGAAATGGTTGCGCCGCCGACCATGGCCGAAATTGAGGAAATTCGGGCACAGGCTGAAGCCGAAGGATTTAATGAGGGTAAAACCCAAGGTTTTACCCAAGGGTTGGAGCAAGGAAGGCTTGAAGGATTAGAGCAGGGCCATAGTGAAGGATTTTCGCAGGGCCATGAACAGGGATTAGAAGCTGGGCTTGCCGAAGCTAAACATTTAATCAGTCGATTCGAAGGCTTATTAAGCCAGTTTGAAAAACCGTTACAACTGCTTGATGGGGATATTGAATTGTCCTTAATGACACTGACCATGGCACTGGCTAAATCTGTGATTGGGCATGAATTAAAGACTCACCCAGAACAGATTCTTTCGGCCCTGCGATTAGGGGTCGAATCCTTACCGATTAAAGAGCAGACCGTTACCATTCGTCTGCATCCGGATGATGTTACCTTAGTAGAGCAGCTGTACTCTAGCGCCCAACTGGCGCGCAATCAATGGCAACTTGAAGTCGATCCTGCGCTAAATGCGGGTGATTGCATTATCAGTAGTCAACGTTCGCTGGTGGACTTAAGCCTTTCATCTCGAATTGATGCCGTGTTTGAATCCCTTCGCAATCAACAGGCCCATGTCACTCACCAGCAGCAACAGCGACAAGAAGCGCTTGAGCAGGAAGACGCCGCTAAGGTGCTCCATGGCAGTGAGTCCGAAGCCTCTGGCGAAGCAGTAAGGGATACTGAAACCGAGACGCTCCAAGCCCATGGAGAGCAAGATGCAAAATCGTCGACACCAACTGCTGAATAAATTCCATCACTATATAGATAAAGTGCCGCCGTTTCGTGCTGTGGCAAGCGGCCAATTGGTTCGCGTGGTGGGCTTGACCTTAGAGGCGAGTGGTTGCCGTGCCCCTGTGGGCAGTCTGTGCTCTATCGAAACCATGGCAGGGGATCTGATTGCCGAAGTCGTTGGATTCGATGATGAATTACTCTATTTAATGCCTATCGAAGAATTACGCGGTGTTTTGCCCGGTGCACGGGTTGTGCCGCTGGGGGAGCAAACTGGGCTTAATGTTGGGCTCTCGCTATTAGGCCGCGTGCTCGATGGTAATGGCGTTCCCCTCGACGGACTCGGGGCGCTGCAAACCGATCAGCAGGCATCGAGGCACAGTGTATCGATTAACCCCTTATCGCGCCGCGCGATTACTGAGCCCCTCGACGTGGGTGTGCGCGCCATTAATGCCATGCTCACAGTTGGCAAAGGCCAACGTATGGGGCTGTTTGCGGGATCTGGTGTGGGTAAGAGCGTGCTCTTAGGCATGATGACCCGAGGCACCACGGCTGACATCATTGTGGTTGGATTAGTTGGCGAGCGGGGCCGTGAGGTTAAAGAATTTATCGAAGAAATCTTGGGTGAAAAGGGCCGAGCCCGCTCCGTTGTGGTGGCCGCACCCGCAGATACTTCGCCATTAATGCGACTTCGAGCCTGCGAAACCTCGACGCGGATCGCCGAATATTTTCGTGATCTTGGTTATAACGTATTGTTATTAATGGATAGTTTGACCCGCTATGCTCAGGCGCAGCGGGAAATTGCCTTAGCGGTAGGCGAGCCTCCAGCTACTAAAGGTTATCCGCCTTCGGTGTTTGCTAAATTGCCGCGTCTCGTTGAACGGGCAGGGAATGGCGGTCCTGGGCAGGGCTCAATCACGGCATTTTATACCGTATTAACCGAAGGTGATGACCAACAGGATCCGATTGCCGATGCATCACGGGCGATCCTCGATGGGCATATTGTGCTGTCGAGGGCGCTTGCCGATTCGGGACATTATCCTGCGATAGATATTGAGGCCTCCATCAGCCGGGTTGCTCCTATGGTTATCTCCAATGAACATCTCGAGGCAATGCGGCGTGTCAAACAAACCTATTCACTCTATCAGCAGAATCGGGATTTGATTTCTATCGGGGCCTACGCCCAGGGAAGCGATCCTCGGATCGATAATGCGATACGTCTGCAACCGGCGATGAATGCTTTCCTAAGGCAAACCATGCGCGATGCCTTTAGTTTTGCAGATAGCCAAGCCATGCTGGGGCAACTTGCCGCTCAATGTAAATAATCGAGGCCAAAATGGCGAACGCTGATCCCTTACTACTCGTCTTAAAATTAGCCAAGGATGCCGAAGAGCAAGCCGCATTATTGCTCAAAGCGGCACAATTGGAATGTCAAAAACGTCAGAATCAATTGGCGGCCCTAAACAACTATCGCTTAGATTATATGAAGCAGATGCAGTCCCAGCAGGGGCAAGCCATCAGTGCCAGTCATTACCATCAATTTCATCGTTTTATTCGCCAGATTGATGAGGCCATCGCGCAGCAGAATCGCGTTGTCGCCGATGGCGAAAAGCAGAAAAACTTTCGTCAGCAACATTGGTTAGAGAAGCAAAAGAAGCGTAAGGCGGTGGAGTTGCTGCTCGATAATAAAGAGAAGAAGCGCCAAGTACTCGAACTGAAAAAAGAACAAAAAATGACCGACGAATTTGCTTCCCAGCAGTTTTATCGCCGAAAACAGCAGCAACAGTAAGGTTAGCCCCAAATCATTGGCCCTAGTTAAGTGCCATTTCAGGATATCGGTGCCGTGCCAGCGCGCGGCAATTTCAAATGACCAGTCGTGAACTGGCGTTACAAAAAACTCACCTTAGGGTTATACCCATCCTCTAATCACTTAATTGGCACCTTATTTGCTTGATTGTCATTAATCTCACTGTAACCGCAGCATAAATTGACGTATTACCCTGGCATTTCTATTTTCCTATGGGGTGATATTGGAGAGCGAATATGCAACAAATGACGAATATTTTATTAGCAAAGTCTGGGCTAAATGGCACGAGTTCGAGCAAGACATTAACTCAAGATATTAATAGTGAAGACTTTTCTGCAGCATTAGCCTCCGTTAGTTCGACGTCTTCCAAAGCGATTAAATCTTCCACATCATCGGAACTGGAGGCTGCACCCACCAAAGTGGAGACGGCAAATGATGCACAGCCAGATGATGAAAAGGATATTAATTTAATTTTTGCCCAGATTGACATGGCAAGTGAAATGAAAAAAGCGGCAGCTCAGGGCGATAACTTGCCGCCTGCTGTGGCTGGTGAGCAAAATATTGACGCCGAAGTTATAGAGGCGGCTTGCTATGTGACTATGGTGGGCTCCCTTGGGAACAGCTTAAATCCATCCGATGCTGACTTAGATGCTGACTCAGGTATTGACGCTGATATGAGTGCTGCGAGTGGCGATGGTGAAAGTGATTTAGTTAAAGGCGACTTAGTTACAGGTGATTTAGCAAAAGGCGACTCAGTAAAAAGTGATTTAGTTAAAGGCGACTTAGCAAAAACAGATTTTTCCGCAGAATTACTCAAGTTATCCGAGGCCGCCCCTGCGACTCTGGATAGTTCTGATGTGAGTGACAAATCCCTCTTAAATACTGGCGCCTCAGCGGTGGCAATGTCGACAGATGAAATCGCTGTGACAGGACAATCCGTCCAGCAGGGTAAAGTGTCAGAGTTTAGCGCTGCGGCGTTAAATGCTGGAGAACAAAATCGCAGCGGGGCACTGTCGCCCCAAGGCGCAGCTGACATGACTGAAGAGGCTAGCGCGGGTCTGACTAACCAAGGAAATTTACAAGCTAAAAAGCCTCAGAGTGTGAATGCTTTACCGACTCAAGGTGAAAATTCCAGCGCTAATAGAGGGCAGGGAAGCATAAATCAAGATGCAGGCTTAGATGAAGCAAAACTAAAAAACAAAGGGTTAGATGGAAAGGGTTTTCGTATCTTACCCATAGAGGACGACAGATTTAATGTGACGTCAGTTGAAGCAAAACTGAATGGTTCGACAGGTGCACAAGCTGGTGGCGATCTTGCTTCATCTTCGCAGTTTATTGTGAATGCGAGTGCTGCCGCGGGTAGTCGTGTAAGCAATGTTAACCAAGACATCGGCATAAAACCGCTGACGACAGATGTATCAACTCAGCCGCTAAATATTTTAGGAACAGAGCCGAGCAATGGAGAGCAGGCCGAAGATGTAACCGCAAATGCTGACATTAAGGCAGGGCTGATACTCAAAGATGCTAAGTTGGCGGTCACACTTGATACGCGTCAAGAGACAACATTATTGAATAGGGCTGAAGAGGATACGGCATCCACAATAGAGCTTAAGCCTACTGAGTTTAAATCTGTGTCGACACTTGCTTCAACGGCAGGGCAGGCGCAGATTAACCGTCAAGATCCGCAGCAAGTACAGCTTTCTTTGCGTCAGGGTGTTGAGACTCAAAATCAGATGCAGGAGATGATCCAACGCTTCTCCCCCGTGATGAAGCAGCAATTAGTGACTATGGTGAGTCAAGGTATTCAACATGCCGAAATTCGCCTCGATCCACCCGAGTTGGGCCATATGCTAGTGAAAATCCAAGTGCATGGCGATCAGACTCAAGTTCAGTTCCACGTGACCCAGTCTCAAACCCGCGATGTGATTGAACAGGCTATCCCTCGTTTACGGGAATTGCTACAGGAACAGGGGATGCAACTTGCCGATAGCCATGTCTCCCAAGGGGATCAGGGTCAGCGCCGCGAGGGCAGTTTTGGTGAAGGTGGCGGCTCCGGGGGCGCGAATGTGGATGATTTCTCGGCAGAAGAGTTAGATTTAGGGTTAAATCAAGCAACTAGTTTAAATTCAGGTATAGATTATTACGCTTAAGCAGGTAACCTATAGCGTTAGAGATGGTTGTGACATTTTTGTCACTCGATATAGACAATGCTTAAGCCTAACCTAAAGAGTACTGTAATGGCCAAGGAAGAATCGTTAGAACTTGAAAACACCGACGCCCCTAAAAGTAAGAGAAAACTTTTTATTTTCATTGGCGCAGGTGTGTTTGCCGCCCTGTTAATTGGCACTGCATTATGGTTTTTTATGGGCAGCAGTGGGGATGAAGCTCAAAGTGCTCCGGCAGAAGGCGCGCAGACAGAGACGCCTGCGGTAACGGGTGAGGCTGCAATGGCATCCTATGTACCTATGCCCCGTCCATTTTTATTCAATTTACCTGGACCTGACCGTTCTCGCCTCGTTGAAATTAAAGTTCAACTGATGGTGAGGGGCGCTGATGATGTGTTGACGCAAAAACACATTCCATTAATTGAAGATGCACTGCTGACAACCTTCAGTGGTGCCGATGTGCAAAAGTTAAGTACGCAGGCGGGTAAGGATGAACTGCGTCAGTTAGCACTCCTTAGCGTTCAAAATACCCTGCAATCGGTCACTGGGCGTAAGGTCGTTGAAAAAGTGCTATTTACAGGTTTTGTGATGCAATAATTTTTTATCTTCAGCACCTAAAGAGGCGAAGGCAATACAGTGAGTGATTTATTAAGCCAAGACGAAATTGATGCGCTACTGCACGGGGTCGATGACGTCGATGAGGATGATGAGCTTGATGCCGCTGGGCAGGATGCTCGCTCCTACGACTTTTCCTCCCAAGACCGTATCGTCCGTGGGCGAATGCCTACGCTGGAGATAGTGAACGAGCGCTTTGCACGTCACCTACGTATTAGCATGTTCAATATGATGCGCCGCGCGGCAGAAGTGTCGATTAACGGCGTGCAAATGCTTAAGTTTGGTGAGTACGTACATACGTTATTCGTGCCAACCAGTTTGAACATGGTGCGCTTTAGCCCCCTTAAAGGGACGGCACTTATTACCATGGAAGCCCGACTGGTCTTTATCCTAGTGGATAACTTTTTTGGTGGTGATGGCCGTTTTCATGCCAAGATTGAAGGGCGGGAATTTACCCCGACCGAGCGGCGTATTGTGCAGTTGCTTTTAAAAATTATCTTTGAAGATTATAAAGATGCCTGGGCACCAGTGATGGACGTCGAGTTTGATTATTTAGACTCTGAAGTTAACCCAGCCATGGCAAACATCGTCAGTCCAACCGAAGTGGTGGTCATTAACTCCTTCCATATTGAGGTGGATGGTGGCGGTGGTGACTTCCATATCACTATGCCTTATTCGATGATTGAACCCATCCGCGAGCTACTCGATGCTGGTGTGCAAAGCGATAAGCAAGATACCGATATGCGTTGGTCGCAGGCGCTGCATGATGAGATCATGGACGTGAAAGTGGGCTTCGATGCGAGCATTGTTGAGCATGAGTTGACGCTCAAAGAAGTGATGAACTTTAAAGCTGGTGATATTATTCCGATTGAGTTACCGGAATATATTATGATGAAAATCGAAGACTTACCTACTTACCGCTGTAAAATGGGCCGCTCACGGGATAATCTAGCACTCAAAATCTGTGAAAAGATCCCCCGTCCAGAAACGGTGAAATCCGAACTCCAATTAGTGACGCGTAAAGGCAAATCTAGAGATATATCAGAATTATAAGGTGAAGTGAGATGAGTACAGAAGATACGGGTGATGATTGGGCAGCAGCTATGGCTGAGCAAGCGCTAGAGGAAGCCAATGCGATTGCGCTCGATGAGTTGGTCGATGATTCTCAACCTATAAGTAAAGCCGAGGCGGCTAAGCTAGACACTATCTTAGATATTCCTGTGACGATTTCGATGGAGGTAGGGCGTAGCTTCATCAGTATTCGTAATCTGTTACAGCTTAACCAAGGTTCTGTGGTCGAATTGGACCGTGTCGCGGGTGAGCCTTTGGATGTGATGGTCAACGGTACACTTATCGCCCATGGTGAAGTCGTCGTAGTGAACGATAAATTTGGTATTCGTTTAACGGATGTCATCAGCCAAACCGAGCGTATTAAAAAGCTTAAATAATAGACGCTAGACTAGTTGGAACGAGAGATGAGCACATCGGTAATACTGAGTTTAGTGTCTGCTACTCAGGCGGGGGTGACCGCCGTCGCCAATAAAGGTGCAGAGGCAACCGTTGCAGCCACGGCCAAGGTTTCTGAGCCGTCGCAACTCGCCTCTGCTGCCAGTATGCTCGGTGGTTTGATTCTCGTCCTGCTGCTTATCTTCGCCTTGGCCTATTTGCTAAGGCGATTTAATTTAGTCCCTACACACAATAATGTGCTTAAAACCCTTGCCGTGACCTCCCTTGGGCAAAAAGAGCGGCTGGTACTGGTGCAAGTTGGTGAGCAGCAGTATTTGTTGGGCGTTAGCGCACAACAAGTGAATTTAATTGATAAATTAGCAGAACCTATTCAAATTGAGTCGGCATCCTTTGCGGACAAGCTACGGCAGGCGAAATTAAAACAATGATGAAGTTCATCCTCAGCTTAATCGGACTTAGTACACTTTTATTTGCCGTATCGGCGGGTGCTGCCGATGGTGTTCTGCCTGCGGTTACAGTCAAAACGGCGGCCGATGGTTCGACCGAATACTCAGTGACTATGCAGATCCTGCTGTTAATGACCTCGCTGAGTTTTTTACCGGCTATGGTCATTATGCTGACATCCTTTACCCGCATTATCGTTGTACTGTCAATTTTGCGCCAAGCGATTGGGTTGCAGCAGACGCCGTCTAATCAAGTGCTGATTGGTATGAGTCTATTTATGACCTTTTTTATCATGGCGCCCGTGTTTGATAAAATTTATGATCAAGGTGTTAAACCCTATATCGATGAGCAACTTACGTTGCAACAGGCCTTCGATAAGGGTAAGGAGCCACTGCGGGCTTTCATGTTGGGGCAAGTACGGACAACGGATTTAAAAACCTTTATTGAAATTTCAGGTTATCAGAACATTAACTCCCCTGAAGAAGCGCCCATGAGTGTGTTAGTGCCCGCTTTTATCACCAGCGAGCTTAAAACCGCTTTTCAAATTGGCTTTATGCTCTTCGTGCCGTTTTTGGTATTAGATCTTGTCGTTGCCAGCATCTTGATGGCCATGGGGATGATGATGCTATCGCCTATGATAGTGTCATTGCCCTTTAAAATTATGTTGTTTGTGCTCGTCGATGGTTGGGGACTCGTCATGGGAACCCTAGCCAACAGTTTCGGTTAGACGAGTGGGGAAGCCACTATGACTCCAGAAGCACTAGTTGATATCTTCCGTGAAGCCTTGGCCGTCATTGTATTGATGGTCTCCGCTATTGTGTTACCTGGGCTGGGTATTGGCCTAATTGTTGCCGTGTTTCAAGCCGCAACCTCGATTAACGAACAAACCTTAAGCTTTCTGCCTCGCTTGTTGGTGACCTTATTTGCGCTGATGTTTTTAGGACACTGGTTAGTGCAAACGCTAGTGGACTTTTTTCTTGAGATGGTTAACCGCATTCCTCAAGTGATAGGTTAAGCCGATGGAGCTGCTGCTCGATACCTTAATGCAAACCATCGCCTCTTATATGTGGCCGTTATTTCGGGTCGCAAGCATGTTGATGGTGATGGTGGTATTTGGGGCGGCAACTACGCCGGCCCGAGTGCGTCTACTGCTTGCCATGGCGATTACCTTTGCGATAGCGCCTGTTTTGCCCCCAGTTGAAAATGCGGACTTATTTTCCTTAAGTGCAGTGTTTATTACCGCGCAGCAGATTATTATTGGTGTCGCCATGGGGTTTGTGACGCAAATGCTGATGCAAACCTTTGTGCTAACCGGGCAAATTATTGGTATGCAAACCAGCTTAGGTTTTGCCTCTATGGTCGATCCGGGTTCTGGGCAACAGACCCCTGTGATTGGTAACTTTTTCCTGCTGCTTTCCACTTTGATTTTCCTCGCCGTCGATGGCCATTTACTGATGATCCGCATGTTGGTGGCCAGTTTTGATACCTTGCCAATTTCGAACCAAGGGTTAACGCTCACTAGCTACCGAGCCTTAGCCGATTGGGGTTCCTATATGTTTGGTGCTGCCTTGACTATGTCAATCTCGGCGATCATTGCTCTGCTACTCGTTAACCTGTCTTTCGGGGTGATGACTCGGGCGGCGCCACAGTTGAATATTTTTTCTATTGGTTTTCCAATCACTATGATTGGGGGGCTACTGATCCTCTGGTTAACCCTGACGCCCGTTATGGCGCATTTCGATGAGGTATGGATAGCGGCACAGCTTTTGCTTTGTGATGTATTGGGACTTCAGTGTCAAGCCGACGGTTTGCATTAACATGATGGGAGTACTCGATGGCAGAAGAAAGTAGCGGCGAGCGCAGCGAGGAACCCACAGGGAGGCGCCTCGAACAGGCGCGGGAAAAAGGACAGATTGCTCGCTCTAAGGAGCTAGGTACAGCCACTGTGTTACTGTCGGCTGCAACGGGTTTTTATATGTTAGGGCCCGAAATTGCTACGGCACTTGTCCGCGTGTTTGAGCGGGTGTTTACCATGGATCGTGCTCAGATTTACGATACAAACCATATGTTTAATGTCTGGGGCGTCGTTGCTGGGGAAATCGCTTGGCCCATGCTGCAAATCATGCTGCTGATTGTGGTGGTGGCCTTTATGGGGAATGTCGCCCTCGGTGGGATGAATTTCTCAACCCAAGCTATGATGCCCAAAGCCAGCAAAATGAGTCCTATCGCCGGCTTTAAACGCATGTTTGGGGTACAGGCTTTGGTTGAACTGACCAAAGGCATCGCCAAATTTTCTGTGGTGGCTATCGCAGCCTATTTACTCTTAAGCCATTACTTTAACGACATTTTGCTGTTATCCAGCGATCATCTTCCTGGAAATGTGTACCATGCGCTAGATCTATTGGTGTGGATGTTTATCTTGCTCTGCTCCTCGGTGTTACTGATAGTAGCCATCGATGTTCCATTCCAAATTTGGAACCATAACAAACAGTTAAAGATGACCAAACAGGAAGTGAAGGACGAATACAAAGACACTGAAGGTAAGCCTGAGGTCAAAGGCCGGGTACGTCAAATGCAGCGTGAATTAGCTCAGCGCCGTATGATGGCTGAAGTGCCTAATGCCGATGTAATAGTCGTGAACCCTGAACATTATGCCGTGGCGGTAAAATACGATGTAACCCGTTCCGCCGCGCCCTTTGTGATTGCAAAGGGAGTGGATGATGTGGCCTTTAAAATTCGTGAAATTGCCCGGGCACATAACATTGCAATTGTATCCGCGCCGCCGCTGGCGAGGGCCATTTACCATACCACTAAGCTAGATCAACAAATCCCCGAGGGCTTGTTTACCGCTGTGGCACAGGTGTTAGCCTATGTATTCCAGTTGCGCCAGTATCAAAAAGGTCGAGGCCGTAAACCTATCCCCATCCCATTGAATCAGCCCATACCCGATGAGCTGAAATATTGACCCTTCAAACTATGTTTGCCTTATTGGCGTGATTTTTGCTTTTGTGCTGTTATACGTCAAAGTTTAGGTAACAGTGAATGGATGTTAAAGCGACTCTAGGTCAAGTTAAGCAGGTGAAGCTCAGCTCTTTCAAAGGCATAGGTACGCCTATGTTAGTGCTTGCAGCATTAGCTATGATTGTACTGCCTATCCCGCCATTCTTACTCGACGTTTTATTTTCCTTTAACATTGCGCTCGCATTGATTGTCTTGCTAGTGGCAATTTATACCGATAGACCCTTAGATTTCGCTGCTTTTCCAACAGTACTCTTAGTGGCCACCCTGTTACGTCTCGCCCTTAACGTGGCTTCTACCCGTGTAGTGTTGCTCGAAGGTCATAATGGGGGAGATGCTGCGGGTAAAGTGATTGAGGCCTTCGGTTCCGTAGTGATTGGTGGTAACTATGCCGTCGGTTTAGTTGTATTTATCATTTTGATTGTTATCAACTTTGCGGTGGTGACTAAGGGTGCTGGTCGTATTGCTGAAGTGAGTGCCCGCTTCACTTTAGATGCGATGCCCGGTAAGCAAATGGCCATCGATGCCGATCTCAATGCGGGGACATTAAACCAAGAACAAGCCAGATTGCGCCGCGCGGAAGTCACCCGAGAAGCCGACTTTTATGGAGCGATGGACGGTGCCTCAAAATTTGTTAAGGGGGATGCGATAGCCGGGATTATGATCCTCGTTATTAACATTCTCGGTGGTTTTATCATTGGTATCGTTCAGCATGGTTTAAGTTTTTCACAGGCCGTTGAAATTTATACCTTACTTACCATAGGTGATGGCCTAGTCGCACAGATCCCTGGTCTCTTACTCTCTATTGCCGCCGCCCTAATGGTGACCCGTCAAAATGAATCCGGCGATATGGGTCAAATGCTGATGAGTCAGATGTTTGACAGTCATAAGTCATTAGGTATCGCAGCGGGTGTGTTATTTGTGATGGGGATAGTGCCTGGCATGCCCCATATGGCATTTTTAAGCTTTGCGGTTATCACCGCCGGTGCGGCCTATTTTGTGTTTAAGCGCAATGAAACCAAACGCCTAAAAGCGTTAGAGCAAGTTAAGTCCGGCCCAATTGAAAGACACGACAAGGAGCCAAAAGAGCTCAGCTGGGATGATGTACGCCATGTCGACACTATCGGCTTAGAGGTGGGGTATCGGTTAATTCCATTGGTAGATAAAGGCCAAGGTGGTGAATTACTGAGCCGTATCAAAGGTGTACGTAAAAAGTTGTCGCAGGAGCTGGGTTTTCTTGTCCCTGCGGTGCATATTCGCGATAACTTAGATCTATCACCTAATGCCTATCGTATCTCCCTGATGGGTGTGGTGGTTGGCGAGGCGGAAATTCGCCATGACTGCGAGTTAGCCATCAACCCAGGTCAGGTTTATGGCAAGCTCGATGGCATTGAAACCCGCGATCCCGCCTTTGGACTCGAAGCGGTATGGATTGCGCCAGAACTGCGTGAACATGCGCAAACCTTAGGTTATACCGTGGTGGATGCTGCGACAGTGGTCGCGACCCATATCAGCCAATTACTGACGAATAATGCGGCAAAACTGCTCGGTTACGAAGAAGTGCAACAACTGATGGATATGCTAGCCAAACATTCGCCTAAGTTAGTGGATGGCTTTATTCCCGATGTTATGCCGCTGGGTAGTGTCGTAAAAGTGATGCAAAACCTATTAAATGAAGGAGTTTCGGTCAGAGACTTGCGTACCATAGTGCAAACTTTGTTAGAATACGGCACTAAGAGTAATGATACCGAGGTATTAACCGCGGCAGTTCGTATTGCATTGAAGCGCATGATAGTCCAAGAGATCTCTGGCCCTGAACTCGAAATCCCCGTCATAACTTTGGCGCCAGAGTTGGAACAGATGTTGCATCAGTCAATGCAAGCAACCGGTGGTGATGGTCCAAATATTGAACCCGGTCTTGCCGAGCGTATGCAGCAGTCCTTAGCCGATGCAGCTCAAAGGCAAGAAATGGTCGGACAACCCGCCATATTGCTAACGTCTGGTATGTTACGCGCAACCTTATCGCGCTTTGTTAAACATACTATTCCTAATCTCAGAGTGATTTCTTACCAAGAAATCCCCGATGAAAAGCAAATACGCATCGTATCTGCCGTCGGCCAGTAGAGGACGCATAAGTGAAGATTAAACGATTTTTTGCCAAAGACATGCGTGCCGCACTGGCCCAAGTGAAAGAAACACTCGGCTCAGATGCCGTGATCATGTCAAATAAAAAAGTGAATGGGGGCATAGAGATTGTCGCCGCCGTTGACTACGATGAGCCCAAGGCAAAAGCTCCCGCAACTGCGCCAGCACCGACCTTTATGGATGTGAGTGACGATCTCGTCTCCCTAGGGGGAAAACAACCCGTTCGTGCCGAGACTCGTGCTAAGCCTGCGGCGCCCGCTGATTCGTTGCAAGCTTTGCTTGAAAAGCAACAAAGCCGTTTAAATCAACAATTATCGCATCAGCAAGCTGATGCGGAATTACCCGCATGGGCAAAAGGTTTACAGGCTCCGGCAGCGCCGAAAACTGAACGTCGAGAAGCGCCAGCTACCTTTGATAAGAAGCCACAAACATCCCAGAAGCAAAATGCCGATATCGAAGCTATGCGGGATGAGTTAGCTTCATTGCGTAATTTATTGACACACCAAGTGTCCTCTTTGATGACTGAGCATAAAAAACGTATCGACCCCGTTGGGGCTATGCTCGAGTCTAAATTACTTGAAGCCGAGTTTTCCCCTGCGGTTGCCGCAAAACTGGCGGCATTGAGCCAGCATTATACCCCCGCAGAATTAGTCAGAGCTTTGCCTCAAAGTTTAGCTAATATGCTGGATAATCAAGGTGATGATATTGTTCGTCAAGGTGGTGTCGTTGCCTTGGTGGGGCCAACTGGGGTGGGTAAAACGACCTCCTTGGCAAAGTTAGCCGCGCGTTTTGTCGCTCACCACGGCCCTGAGCAAGTCGCGTTAATTACCACGGATCATTATCGCATTGGTGCCTATGAGCAATTGGCGACCTATGGCAAAATAATGGGCTGTCCCGTAAAGCAAGCCCATGACCTCCATGAGCTAGAGCAAATTCTTTATCAGTTCAGAAATCGCAAGCTAGTATTGATAGATACCGCTGGTATGGGACAAAGGGATATGCGGCTCTACCAGCAACTTGATAATTTAACTGCAAATAGCAGAATACCAATTCGCAGTTATCTGGTACTGTCTGCCACAGGGCAGCGCCGAGTGCTGCAAGATGCAGTTAATCATTTTAAACGTATTCCTTTATCAGGTGCAGTACTCACAAAACTTGATGAATCTGTTTCTTTAGCAGGTGCACTAAGTGTGTTGATCCAAAGTGGGTTACCATTAAGCTATGTGACTGATGGTCAACGCGTTCCTGAAGATATGAAAGTCGCGGATACCTTAATGTTAGCGCAGCAGGCGCTGGCGGCATTAGATAGTACAGAACAACAATCATTACAAGACACAGCGTGGTCAGATAATATGGCCTGTGCATTTGAGTAGAGTTATGACCCTGGATCAAGCAAGTGGTTTACGTATGATGAATCAACCCTATAACGAAAAAGTGAAAGTAATTGCGGTCACGGGCGGTAAAGGCGGCGTGGGTAAAACCAGTGTCTCTATTAATACCGCAGTGGCATTAGCCGAGAAGGGCAAGCGAGTCTTAGTGCTCGATGCTGACCTTGGCTTAGCAAATGTCGACGTCATGTTGGGGATCCGTGCCGAGCGTAACCTCTCCCATGTATTATCGGGCGATGCGGAGCTTGACGATATTATTGTCCGCGGGCCTAAGGGCATAGGCATAGTTCCGGCTACCTCGGGTACTCAAGGGATGGTCGAACTCAGCCCTGCGCAACATGCTGGCTTGATTCGCGCTTTCAGTGAGATGCGCACTCAGTTCGATATTCTTGTGGTGGATACCGCCGCAGGGATCTCAGATATGGTGCTCAGTTTTTCCCGCGCCTCGCAGGACGTTTTAGTCGTGGTGTGTGATGAACCTACCTCTATAACCGACGCCTATGCGTTGATCAAAATCCTCAGCCGTGAACACGGCGTTTTCCGCTTTAAAATTGTTGCAAACATGGTGCGTAGTTTACGCGAAGGTATGGAATTATTTGCTAAACTCAGTAAAGTGACCGACAGATTTTTAGATGTCGCACTCGAGCTTGTTGCGACAATTCCATTTGATGAAAATCTGCGTAAATCAGTGCGTAAGCAAAAGTTAGTGGTAGAGGCTTATCCTAAGTCTCCGGCTGCCATTGCGTACCAAGGGTTGGCAAATAAAATCATGAGCTGGCCCGTTCCGCAGCAACCTGGTGGGCATTTGGAGTTTTTCGTTGAACGTTTAGTGCAACGACCAGATTTTCAAGAGGAAAAAACGAGTGAATAAAGCCGCTGCGTATACTTGTTTAGACAATAAATCATCTATCGTTGAACAGTATGCTCCGTTGGTTAAAAGAATTGCACATCACTTGCTCGCCAGATTACCTGCCTCTGTACAGCTTGATGACCTGCTGCAAGCAGGGATGATGGGATTACTCGAAGCATCATCCAAGTTTGATGGTGGCAAAGGTGCAAAATTTGAAACCTTCGCCGGTATACGGATCCGCGGTGCCATGCTGGATGAGATCCGCCGTGGCGATTGGGTTCCTCGTTCCGTTCATCGTAACAACCGTAGGGTCGCGCAAGCTATTGATGAGTTAGAGCAAGTTTTGGGTCGTGATGCGCGCGACACAGAAATTGCAGAAAAACTTGATATGACGCTCGATGAGTACCATCATATCCTTAACGATGTTTCTGTCGGAAAAATCATAGGGATAGAAGACTTAGGCGTATCGCAGGATATACTTACTCCAAGCGATAGGTCTGACGATGGTACGTTTGAGGCATTAGCCGAGACCCAATTTCATTCTGCGCTAGTTGAGGCAATAAAATTATTGCCAGAAAGAGATGCGTTAGTGTTATCGCTGTACTACGATGAAGCATTGAATTTAAAAGAGATTGGCGCCATTCTTGAGGTAAGCGAATCGCGAGTTAGCCAGATATTAAGTCAGGCAATGCTGCGACTCAAAGGCAAGCTCAAGCACTGGACATAAGTATAATTATTAATCGAGCACAGAATGTCAGCTCACCGGAGGAAACCTTGGACAAGAATATGAAGATTCTCATTGTTGACGACTTTTCAACAATGAGACGTATCATCAAGAACTTGTTGCGAGACTTGGGGTTTAATAACACCCAAGAAGCAGACGACGGCTCAACCGCCCTGCCTATGTTGCAAAAGGGGGATTTTGATTTCGTTGTTACAGATTGGAATATGCCCGGCATGCAGGGAATTGACCTGTTGAAGGCTATTCGCGCAGACGATTCGCTAAAGCATTTACCCGTATTAATGGTCACGGCTGAAGCAAAGCGTGAACAGATTATTGCTGCCGCGCAGGCGGGAGTAAATGGCTATGTGGTTAAACCTTTTACCGCAGCTACGTTGAAAGAGAAGTTAGATAAAATATTCGAACGACTCGCTTGAGCAAGGATGAGCTATGAAGTCATATACATCAGGGCTCATCACGCTCGAGCAAGCTCGGCATTTAGTTGAATTATTAAGTGCGGGTGAGCAATCTCAGGCTGATGATTTATTTCGGGAACTCGCAGCTCCGCTACAGAGAGAACTCTTTGATGAAGTCGGTAAACTAACCCGACAACTTCACAGTGCGTTAATGGACTTCCAAGTCGATAATCGATTAGTGGAACTAGCCAATACTGCAATACCGGACGCCAAACAACGATTAAGTTACGTCATCGATATGACGGAGCAAGCGGCAAATAAAACCATGGATGCGGTCGAAGAATGCTTGCCATTGGCCAATGCATTAACCGCTAATATTGAAAGGGTTATGCCATCTTGGGAAAGGTTAATGCGCCGGGATATCGCATTAGCGGATTTTAAAGTGCTTTGCCACGATGTGCAGCATTTGATGTCGCGTAGTGAACAGGACTCGAATCGGCTACGTGAGTTACTTAATCAAATACTGATGGCGCAGGATTTTCAGGATCTCACGGGGCAAATGATCCGCCGCGTGATCGATCTGGTGATGGAAGTTGAAAGTAATCTGGTGTCTATGCTGACGGTATTTGGTGAGCAGCCGGTAATTGAGAGTCAGATTACTCAGAAAAATAATATTGAAGCAGAAGGCCCGATAATGAATGCTGAGCTTCGTCAAGATGTGGTAACGGGTCAAGACGAAGTGGACGATCTTCTATCGAGTCTGGGTTTCTAACTGGGAGTCAATTTGATGGCCTTTGATGTAGATGAAGAGATACTCCAGGACTTTTTAATCGAAGCAGGCGAGATTTTAGAACTGCTGCAGGAGCAACTTGTTGCCCTTGAAAATAATCCTGATGATACTGACTTGCTGAATGCCATTTTCAGGGGATTTCATACCGTTAAAGGCGGCGCAGGCTTTCTCAGTTTGACCCCTATGGTCGATGTTTGCCATGAAGCGGAGAACACGTTTGACCTGTTACGGACAGGGAAAAGAAGCGTCAATGCCGAGCTGATGGATATTATTTTGCAGGCAGTGGATGCCATCAATACCATGTTTGCCCAAACCCAGCAGGGCGAGCAGCAAGATCCTGCCGATCCAGCCTTATTAGCTAAGCTCAAAATGCTCAGTTCAGGGGCGCCACTGCCCTCTGAGTTAGGTCAAGTTGCGGCTGAACCAGAACCAGAACCTATAGTTGAAGCCCAAGTAGCTATCGTTGCTGACGAAATGCCCGTAGAAGTGACAAAAAATGGCGATTCAAGCATAGATGAAATTGACGAAGCGGAATTTGAAGCCTTACTCGATGCCTTACATGGCTCAGGTAAAGGTCCTGCTTCTGCGAATGTTGTTGAGGCTCCTGCAAAAGCTAAACCCGCAACACCTGTGAGTTCAGCGCCCGCCAGCGATGATATTACCGACGATGAATTTGAAGCGCTATTAGATGAACTGCATGGCTCTGGCAAATTCAAAGTGGAAGTCGAGGCGCCCGCCAAACCTAAAGCCGCGACAGTCCCAGTGACGCCGTCTTCTGCACCAGTCGATGCGGATGAAATTACCGATGATGAGTTTGAGCGTTTACTCGATGAGTTGCATGGTAAAGGTGGCGCGCCAGCTAAAGTGGCCATAAAGGCTGAAACTAGCCCAGTGACACCCACGCCAAAGGCTCCGACACCAGCACCTAAGGTCGCACCGGCACCCATCGCGGTGGCAAAACCTAAGACCGAAATCGTTGTTGCTGAGAAAGCCCCCGCGAAAGCGGCAGCTTCTGCAAACGTGCCACAAGGTGAAACAACCGTACGGGTTGATACTGCAAGACTCGATCAAATCATGAACATGGTGGGTGAGTTAGTATTGGTTCGTAATCGGTTGGTGAGTTTAGGCGTGAGTCGTGATGACGAAGAAATGTCTAAAGCATTAGCTAACTTAGATTTAGTTACCGCAGATTTACAAGGTGCGGTGATGAAGACTCGGATGCAACCGATTAAGAAAGTCTTCGGTCGTTTCCCTAGGGTTGTTAGAGACTTAGCACGTACACTCAATAAAGAAATTGATTTAGTCATGGTCGGTGAAGAAACCGATCTCGATAAAAACTTGGTAGAAGCGCTTGCGGACCCTTTGGTCCACTTAGTGCGTAACTCGGTCGATCATGGTATTGAAATGCCCGATGACCGTGAGGCCAATGGCAAACCAAGAACCGGCACTATTACCTTATCCGCCAGCCAAGAGGGCGACCATATACTGCTGAAAATCGAAGACGATGGCGCAGGTATGGATCCTGAAAAGCTCAAGCAAATTGCCATTAAGCGTGGGGTGCTCGATGAAGATGCCGCTTCGCGGATGACGGATAGCGAAGCTTATAATCTGATTTTTGCCCCCGGTTTTTCTACTAAGGTTGAGATTTCGGATATTTCTGGCCGCGGTGTGGGTATGGATGTGGTTAAAACCCGCATTACCCAACTCAATGGCACTGTGCATATCGATTCGATGAAGGGCAAGGGCACCATACTCGAAATTAAGGTCCCCTTAACGTTGGCGATTATGCCAACCTTGATGGTCGATGTGGCTAAACAAGTGTTTGCTTTGCCACTCTCAAGCGTGAATGAAATTTTCCACCTCGATCTCACTAAAACCAATATTGTCGATGGTCAGCTTACCGTCATAGTACGTAATAAAGCCGTGCCATTATTCTATTTAGAGCACTGGTTGCATCGTAATAAAACAACCTTCAAGCATGGCGATAAGAAGCATGGTCATGTGGTTATTGTGCAGTTAGGCATGATGCAAATTGGTTTTGTGGTTGATGCGTTAATTGGCCAAGAAGAGGTCGTGATTAAGCCACTTGGCGCTATGTTACATGGCACGCCTGGTATGGCTGGTGCGACAATCACCTCCGATGGCGGTATTGCACTGATTTTAGATGTGCCAGGGCTATTAAAGCACTATGCAAAAAATAAAAGTTAGTTTCCAAGCTAAGGAATGGAATGGCCATTAAAGTATTAGTCGTTGATGACTCAAGTTTTTTCAGACGACGTGTTAGTGAAATAGTCAATCAAGATCCTGAACTGGAAGTTATCGCAACGGCCTCAAATGGGGCCGAAGCGGTAAAGTTGGCTGCTGAGCTTAATCCTCAAGTCATTACCATGGATATTGAAATGCCAGTGATGGACGGTATTACCGCCGTCCGCGAAATTATGGCAAAGTGTCCTGCTCCCATTTTAATGTTTTCTTCATTAACCCATGACGGCGCTAAAGCAACTTTAGATGCGCTTGATGCGGGAGCATTGGATTTTTTACCTAAGCGCTTTGAAGATATTGCGACCAATAAAGACGATGCCATTCTTTTGCTTCAGCAAAGGGTTAAAGCCCTAGGCCGCCGCAGAATATTTCGTCCGATAGCGCGCCCAGCGATTACCACTCCAGCGCCACGCCCGAGTGTGAGCACGGGACTGGGTTCATCGTCCCTCGCACACACTCAGGCAACACCTGCGCCAGTGCGCACACCAACGACATCTTCGATTCGTGCCAGTGGAAAACAATATAAGTTATTGTTGATTGGGACATCGACCGGTGGACCTGTCGCGCTGCAAAAAATTCTGACCCAGTTTCCGGCTAATTACCCACATCCTATTTTACTTATTCAGCATATGCCCGCTGCATTTACGCCAGCATTCGCTAATCGCTTAAATGGTTTGTGTAAAATCGAAGTCAAAGAAGCGGTTAATGGCGATTTATTGCGCCCAGGTTGTGCATATCTTGCACCCGGTGGGATGCAGATGATGATAGAGCGCTCGGGTTCGAGTGGGCGCATTAAAGTGCTCGCTGGCAGTGCTGAAATGAATTACAAACCCTGTGTCGATATCACGTTTGCATCAGCTTCAAAGGCTTATGGTGGTGATGTGCTGGCCGTTGTTTTAACGGGTATGGGCGCCGATGGGCGGGAAGGCGCGCGTATGCTTAAATCTGCGGGGGCGACGATTTGGGCACAGGATGAAGCAAGTTGTGTGGTTTATGGTATGCCGCAGGCGGTTGCCAGTGCTGGGATCGCGACCCAGTCTATTTCATTAGACAATATGGCGGAATCCATTTTAAAAGAGTCAACGCGTGGCTAAGGTCACGACTCCCGTGAGCACTAATGTTGTGCTCATTATGGTACTGATGGGGATTGCTATTGTTTGCCTTGGGGCGTTGAGCCTTGATTATCATAGAAAAATCAGCCTGCTACGTGATGAAGTCAAGCGCTTAGAGTCGACGCAGGTGCTGCTCATGGTACCAGATGAACAAGCCGAGGCGATTGCGACTTGGCTTGCTTCCCATCCGGATCAAACAAAAGCCATGTTAAAACTGGCTTCTCCGGGGGAGCAAAAAGCGGTCACCTTAGGTCCTGAGACGTTAACAGCACCTGAAGATAATATTCCTCCATTATTGGATAAATCGCTAGATAAGTTGCCAACAATGGATAAGTCGTCTGAGCAAAATCAAACCCAGACACCGCTTATGCCCGAGCAATCTAATACGACTAACAGCACTGGTACAGTACCTGTGATTATCTCGGAGAATGCTGATGGTGTAAAAATTATCAGCTTGCCTAATGGTGGTATAAGAGTGACAACGCGGGAAGGCGACTAGCTAATCCTATGCTGGCAGCGTCAATGGTGATGATGTTAATGACGAATAATTCGAATAACTCGATTAACTAAGGGCTCACTTCTTGAAAGTATGGACGATAGCGAATCAAAAAGGCGGTGTGGGTAAAACCACCTCGGTTGCCAGCTTAGCGGGCGTGCTCACTAAGCGGGGTAAGCGTGTGCTGATGATTGACACCGACCCCCATGCCTCGCTTGGTTATTACTTAGGGATTGATTCTGAAGAAGTTCCTGGTTCACTCTTCGATGTTTTTCTTGCCCATCGCGATTTAACCAAAGAGCTTGTTCTATCCCATGTTGTTCCCACCTTAGTCGATGGACTCGATCTTCTGCCTGCGACTATGGCATTAGCGACCTTAGACCGTGCCCTAGGGCATCAAGAGGGGATGGGGTTGGTGCTTCGTAATCTGCTTGCGCTGGTCGCCGATGAATACGATGTGGCGATAGTCGATTGCCCGCCCGTTTTAGGGGTGTTGATGGTGAATGCTTTGGCGGCGAGTCAGCATATTGTCATTCCCGTCCAAACCGAGTTTTTAGCCATTAAAGGGTTAGAACGCATGGTTAAAACCATGGAGATTATGGGGCGCTCTAAAAAAACGAGGTACAGCTACACTGTTGTGCCAACCATGTACGACAAGCGAACTAAAGCGTCTCCCGCGGCGCTGCAAGTACTCAGTGAACAATATGGTGATAGCCTTTGGCGGGATGTGATCCCTGTTGATACTAAGTTTAGAGATGCCAGTTTGGCACATTTACCCGCTTCGCATTATGCAAGTGGTAGCCGTGGTGTAAAAGCCTACGAAAGATTGTTAGATTTTTTATTAGCTGGGGAGTTTGGCCATGTCAAAATCGGTTGATGAGACTGTTTTTGATTTTTTTGAATTATTGCTACATGAAGATGATGGCTCTCCTGCTATTGTTTCCCCTGCTATTTCTCACGCTGAGAAACCTCATTCACTTGAGAGTGTTAAAGACAACGAGGCTGAGTTACTCGATAAGGCCATCTTAGCTGAGCATGGCCGCAGCAAGCCTTTGCCGAGCGTGGCTATTGCGGCCGAGGTGCAAGTTGCTAAGAGTAAAGAGCATCACTTTAGCATGCCGTTAAGTGAACCATCGCCTCAGGTAAATAAAGAAGCCTTAGAGAAATTACTTGCACCGGTATTTAAGAGCAACCCTCTTAGTGAACCTCCAATGGTTGAGGTGCCAGAAGTTGCTTCGCCGGAGGTGAGTTCGGCTCATTTAGCGCAAGATGCCATTCCATTGGCATCGACAGCTGCGCAGCATCAGCCTCCTATTGCCGATACGATAACGGCGCCAGAAACTCAAGTGGGTATCGCACCGCCCAGTATTACAAAAGATTTACAGGAAGTGCTCGATGATGAGTTTCAAGTACTATTCTTTAAAGTGGCTGGCCTCACCTTAGCCGTGCCGCTGGTGAGTCTGGGTGGCATAGTGAAAGTGGAGCGGATCAATCATATTATTGGTCGTCCATCCTGGTTTTTAGGAGTGCAAACCCACAGGGAAGAGCAGCTAAATATTGTCGATACCTGCGCTTGGGTTATGCCAGAAAAATACACGGATACACTGGCGCAATCGGTAAATTATCAATATCTTGTATTGTTAGAAGGCAGTAACTGGGGATTAACTTGTGAGTCCTTAGTCAATGCTGTAAAAATTAATAAATCGCAAGTAAACTGGCGCAGCAAAGCGGGTAAACGACCTTGGTTAGCTGGTGTGGTAAAAGAACAAATGTGTGGCATTTTGCACGTACAAGCCTTAGTTGAAATGCTTGATGCGGGTTTAGGCTGTCAGGACTCAATTGGTTGAGGTAAACATGAAAGATACAAGAAATGTCGCAGCCGTAGCTGCAAGTAAAGATGATGCGGTATTACAATGGGTTACCTTTAAGCTAGACAATGAAACCTACGGTATAAATGTGATGCAAGTGCAGGAAGTTCTGCGCTATACCGAAATCGCTCCTGTACCTGGGGCTCCGCATTATGTTTTGGGTATCATTAACTTACGCGGTAACGTCGTGACGGTTATCGACACACGTTCACGTTTTGGACTGCAGTCAGCCGAGGTCGATGATTCGACCCGTATCGTGATTATTGAAGCGGAAAAGCAAGTTATCGGCATTTTAGTCGATAGTGTTGCAGAAGTGGTTTACTTACGCCGCTCTGAAATTGATAACGCACCAAACGTTGGTACTGAAGAAAGTGCGAAGTTTATTCAAGGTGTGAGTAATCGCGATAATGAGCTGCTGATCTTAGTTGACCTCGATAAGTTATTGTCCGATGAAGAATGGGCCGAGCTAACACAGATATAAAGTGTTGGTTGGCGCTGTGCCACACTGCAAGTACCAATATTTTCAGTATTTGCGGTGTACCTATGGAAAAGTGGGATTTGTTTTGCATTCTACCCACACGGTTGAGAACCACTTTTCCATGATGGATCTTGACAATCATAGAGATGCATAAGGATTTTTGATGGGCGATGAATTTATAATCGCAGCGTTAGTCTATGTTATTGCGTGCTTAGGATTAGTTCTCTATTTGCAGAAACAGTTGAGTAAATTACGCAATAAAGCCGAGGCGTTAACCGTCTTAGTCAAAGAAGGGGACCGCCAGCGTGAATCTTTTAAACGGGAATTACAGGAATTACGCAGCGGCACCATAGGCGTTGGCCGACGCGTGATTGAACTTGAGAAGCGGTTACAGCAACAGTCTGAGCGAATTGAAGAATCATCGCAGCAGGATCCTCAGGCGAAACTCTATACTCGGGCGATGAAAATGGTGGCCCTGGGGGCAGGGGTCGATGAGTTGATTAAAGAGTGCGAGTTACCTAAGGCAGAAGCTGAGTTATTGATCCGCTTGCACCGTAAGTAAATAGTCATTCTAGGGCGGCTTTCGGCCTCTAGAAGCAGCAAAAAGTGCAGTTCTAAATTCTGAGCACGCCGCTTTGCCGTTACAGAACGCCACTTCGTGGCTCTAGGATGCTCGCAAGCTCGCACTAGAATCTAGATCCTAGAAGCGCAGCGTTCTGTGAGTGAGCTTGCGAACGTTCCGTTTACCTAGAACCCGCTCCGCTTTTCCCTCCTAAGCTTCTTCCACAATCTTTTGATGCATATTGTTCCACTGCTCTGGAAATTTACCATCAAGCATATAGACGAAGGCGATGAGCTCGGCGATAAGCAAATACAGTTCTTTTGGGATTTCTTCGCCCAGTTCCAACAAGCTGAGGAACTGGCTCAGATGAGGGTCTTGGTGAATATATACTCCAGATGCCTGGCCAAGGGCGATAATCTCTTCCGCGATAAGACCTTCCCCTGTCGCAACAATTTTGGGGGCATTTTTGCCATCGTAACTTAAGGCGACTGCCTGCCGGGTTTTATTGTCTTCATTCATATCAAAGTGTCCAGATTGTTATTGTAACCATGCACCCAACTATGCCTTTGTTTTAACAAGAAAGTGGTCGCCTGGGAGTAAGGTCGCTGGCACTTGGGCTATTTGAGTTGAGAGTTCTCCTGGGGTAAATCCAATTTGTGAAAGCTTTTGCCCTAAGGGTAGGAGAAAGTTATCAACCCTATTTAATAGCTGTTGATTATTCCCTTTAAATTGAATGTCTAACGTCTGCAGATGACAGCGAGCACTGATAAGTAACGGCCCCTGTGTCAGATTAAACTTGAGCTGTAAATGCCAGCCTTTCTGTTTTTGTTGTTTATCTTTATCCGCATCTTGCTCAAATTTCCCTTCGAGCTGCTCATGGCGCTGATTTATTCCATAGGGCAGTGCAAAATACCACACGAGATTACCGTTATTTTCACTGCTCGCTTGTTGGTAAAGATGCAAACTAGAGGCGAGTTGCCCCATGGTTTCGAGGCCGCCAGCCTTACTGAGTTGATTAAGTAGATTGGTCGAAAGCCCTGTTTTAGCTTGCAGTTGTTCGAGGTAATTTGCCAGCTTCTGGCTGACAACATTATTCGTACTATTTGCCCTAACGCCAAGTAGCAATTGGAATAATGAGCTAATGGCACTCGCATTAATAAACAGTGCCGCTTGATTCAGCTGTGGCGTCGCAAGATTAAGCGTAGCGAGCCCGAGCAAATCAGCTTTAAGTGCCTCGGGAATGCTCAATTGACTTAACGGCTGCGGGCTTAATTGTGGCAAACGCTTGAGCAGCTCCGCCGCTAAATTGAGATGATTGCGTAGGGTGAGCTGATCAAGGGGTAAAGCCCCCGCTTTACTAAAAGCCTTTTGCAAAACCTCATTGACAGATATCCCCGCTTCAGCTGACTTATTCCCCTTTTGATCGCTAACTTGTCCTTCTAAAGGAGTTAAGGATTGCAATGGGGGAAGTTGTGCCGCTGTGTCACTCAACTTGGGAGTTAGGCCATTTTCCATTTGTTGCACTACTTGTTGTTGCACTGACGCTGAATTAGCTGAGGTTGCAGGATTTGTTGAGTGAGCTCCAGGTGCTTGAGCGATTGGCTGAAGCTGAGTTTTATCGGGCGCGCGGCTTCCTATCTCTTGATGGGGAGTGTTTTGAAATAATCCCGCCTGAAGTGATGCCGAGGTAGCCGGATTCTGCACCGAGTTAGGCGCCGCGCTCTTGGCTAAAACAGAATTAGTTGTAAGAGGATTGTTTGATACGGCATCGGCCGGCGTCACGGCTTTCCCATCAATACTGTGGGTCGTTAGTTTGAGTTCTGTGCCCGCGGGTAATTGACCCAGTGTTGATTTAGCCAGGCTCGCTTGCCCAGCATCTATACTTATTTGCCCCAGAGTCAGGCTACCCTTGGCAGTGGCTGATGTCGAGTCTAGGTTTGGCCCGGAAAGGTTTGTCGCTATTGATTGCGCTACCGCAGCGCCAGAAGCTAATGCACCTGCGGCTGTCGTTTTCGCTATGACGCCAGTTGTGGAAGCTCCTTCTGTTTGGGGGACAAGGCCTTCCAGTTTTCGAAGGAAGGTCGCAATGATTTGGGCTGGCTCAGTTTTAGCAATAACAACATTGGCAGCTTGTTTATCAATTATGGGAATCTGAGTTTCATTTATTGGGGCGCCAATAAGAATTTCGAGTTTGCTCAGTATTGGGGTCAGTACTAAAATGGGCCGTCCCTGGGATAGGGCTATTTTCGCTTGATACTCCCCCGCACTAAGTTGAGTCTTCGGATCCTGTTGAATGACAGTCCCATTTGCAAATTGAAATTCTTTATTGATAACAATGACATTGGGAAGGGGGTAGCCCTGGGCCCGTCCCGCAAGCCCATGGAGTTGCTCTAAGGTTACTCCATTTTGCTGCGCTAACTGTGTTATCGCTTCGGGCAGCTTTAATGTCAGGGAGGTGCCTAAGGCAAGCAGTTGAGCCGTTTGATTGGCGTGTATTGTTGCTGCCTGAGTCGCAGTTGTGGCCGTTTGAGCGACTAAAAAATGGCTAGCAGTGATCAAAGCTTGCCTTTGCTGCGTATTTACAAGCTTTAAATTATATTCTGTACCGTTTAGAATAATACTATCGCCATCTGCTGAAACAAGCACTTCTGCAGGGATTGGGCGTGAGGATACATTAGAGGCATCCACCTGTGTCACCGAAGTGGCCCGCGGCGCATTGACTGTATTGATAAGTGGAATTGACTCCATGTAAAGACCTTTACTAGTTTATCCTTTGGCACATTATTTTGAAAAATTAACAATTGACCAAAATATTTTGCCAAGTATGCTTATGCGCTTTGTGAAAACGATGACAATTTCTCTGTCATGCTAGAGTATGCCACTAAGTGAATGATCTCTATATCGTCACTTATCCATAGTCACTTTAGCGAAAACTCGATATCGAAGCAGTACATTTATTAAGAGAGCAATATGAAGTTGAGATGGATAGGGTTACTTTTAGGATTAATGCTATTGCCCAATGTTTATGGGGCAGAAGTTTCTGCACCCGATACGACCACAGAGACCCCCTCGGCTGTAAAAATTACCTACAATGACCCACAGGATCCCTTTGAGGGTTTTAACCGTGTAATGTGGGACTTCAACTATTTGTATTTGGATAGATACATTTACCGCCCGATTGCCCATGGCTATAACGACTATATCCCCATGCCAGCCAAGACTGGGGTCAATAACTTTGTTCGAAACCTAGAAGAACCCAGCAGCTTAGTCAACAATGCCTTGCAAGGTAAGTGGGGCTGGGCTGCTAATGCGGGTGGCCGTTTTACGATCAATACCACGGTCGGGCTGTTAGGTGTCATTGATGTCGCAGATATGATGGGGCTTCCACGCAAGCAGGACGATTTTAACGAAGTCTTAGGTTACTATGGCGTACCTAACGGGCCGTATTTTATGGCGCCTTTTGCGGGTCCCTATGTGGTTCGAGAACTCGCGTCAGATTGGGTGGATGGTCTATACTTTCCACTATCAGAGCTAACAGTATGGCAAGCCGTCGTAAAATGGGGGCTAAAAAGTCTTCACGCTAGAGCAACCGCGATTGATCAGGAAAGGCTTGTCGATAATGCGCTTGATCCCTATACCTTTGTGAAAGATGCATACATACAGCATATGGACTATAAAGTCTATGATGGTGATGTTCCACAAAAACAAGATGATGATGAGTTGCTCGATCAATACATGCAGGAACTTGAGTAAACCTATGCGCTGTACTTGGCTGCCAGCATTTTTAGCAGCCAAGATCTTGCCGTATCGAATGATTCTTCCGATGTCATGATTGAGTTATTGCCGCCGCAATGAATTTTATTCGGGAATCTTTATGGCGTTAAATGGTGTGTCAATTCTTTGGGTCGAGGATGATCCTGTGTTTCGGCAAATTGTCGCCACGTTTCTCAGTGGGCGAGGTGCCGAAGTTATACAAGCCTGTGATGGTGAACAGGGGCTGAGTGTTTTTAAGCAGCAGCGTTTCGATATCGTTTTAGCCGATTTAAGTATGCCTAAACTGGGCGGGCTCGATATGCTTAAGGAAATGGTTAAGCTTGAACCTTTAGTCCCTTCTATTGTTATATCGGGTAATAATGTGATGGCGGATGTCGTTGAGGCATTACGCATTGGTGCATGTGACTACTTGGTCAAGCCCGTCCCCGATTTATTTATTATTGAGCAATCTATCCGGCAAGGTTTACAACGTACCCATAACGATGACCCCATGTGGGTGGATTTTGATGCGTTATCCCACCAAGAGCTAAACGATAACTTAGCGTTGTTAGAACAAAGTGTTGAAGCCGCGAAGCAAGTTCAGCAACAGCTATTCCCCGCATCCAATATCAGCTATCCAACGGCCAAGGTGGATTACAGTCTATTTAAAAATAGCGATATCAGTAGCTATTTTATTGACTCCACTATGGTGGGCAGCGAGCACTTGATCATGTATATGGCGCATCTTTACCCTGAGGATAATCGCGCTGCCTTTGCTTGCGTATTATTAAGAAGTTTTGTTAATCAAAAACTTAAAAATTACCGGAGTGGCCAGAGTAAAACTATTATTGAGCCATTCAATATGTTGAGTTACCTCAATGAGCGGCTGGTAAAGTCAGGACTCGATATCACAGTTGATATCATCTATATCTCCATCGAATTGACTAAGTATCGCGCCGCCATTGCCCAAGCCGGTAAGGGGCTGCGATGCTATTTACGCAATGATGAAGGACTAAGTCCTTTAGCCCTTTCGGATAGCTTACAACTGGGGATGCTAGATTGGGGGAAACCCAGTATGCAATTCCGCACTATCTTGCCACAAGAACAACTCTGTATTGCCACCAGTGACGCGCAGCATAAACAGTACCTGCTGGAGAATAAATTTAAAGGTTTAGTTTATGATCCGACAATCCCCGCAGGCGGATTTATGCAGTTAAGTTTATAGAAAACTAAAGCGAGGACGGCCTTCGGCCTGCTAGAACGCTGCAAAAAGCGCAGCTGCTAGAATCTAGGGCGTTGCTTCGCCACTGCTAGGACGGCCTTCAGCCGCGAGAATCTAGGCACGTATTCCCTCTTCAACTTTGTCATTCCCGCGCACGCGGGAATCCATACGCTTTTGATCTTCCTAGCAGCGCAGCGAGCTAGACTCTAGGGCCTAGCATCTAAAAGCTGGATCCCCGCATCGATAAATGCTCCTGTGTTATTCTCGATAATTGCTCCTGCATTATTCTACCTTCGCCCGTCCCAGGGCTCGTACCTCCTGCATCTGACCACCATGGAAGGTTGAAATGTCATATTTTGTATGGAACAAAATTGACCATGCAGTCGTTATCGAGGATGACGGCGTAAGAGCAGTGCGCTCTGCTTTTTCCGTGAGCGCAGCGTTCCGTTATCCGTAAACGAAGTGTTCTGTAATCTAGGGTGTAGCTGTGCGTTCGCGAGGATGACGGCGTAAAAATTGTGAAGGACAGGGTATGAGGACAAAACAAAAAACGCTGCATTTCTGCAGCGTTTTTTTATCGCAATCTAAGATTATTCAAAATAGCAGAATAGGGCGTCACAATGTGGATCTAGAATCTAGAACCTAGCAGTCGCGCAGCGACGCTCTACTTTATCTCTTAATCGCTTCGTGCTCGCCAGTGACGGCAATTTCATCTTCTAACGCTTCAGCTTCAGAGTGATGTTTAGTCTCTGCACCGTGCATCCAATCAACCAGCTTATCCGCCATAAAATACAGAATGACGCCAGAAAGAGCTGCAGTAATCGCAATACCCGAGAAAATCGCCATCGCATTAGCCAGCTGTTCTTCTACTTCGCCACCATGGCCGATAAATGAACCGACAACGCCACCGATCTTGTTAGCTGCGGCAACGAATAGGAACCAAGCGCCCATCATTAACGAGGCAATGCGCAGTGGAGCCAGTTTGGTCACCATAGAGAGGCCGATAGGTGATAAGCAAAGTTCGCCCATAGTATGGAAGAAATAAGCGCCGACTAACCACCACATGCTTGATTTAGCTGATGCATCGCCGCCCATTTCGACAACGGCACCAATCATAAATAAGAAGCCAACAGCCAGTAAGACTAAACCTAAGGCAAACTTTACTGGGGAGTTTGGTTCATTCTTACCTAAGCGAACCCAAATAGAAGCGACAACTGGGGCGAAAATCACGATAAACATCGCGTTTAAAGATTGGAACCAAGTAGTTGGCACTTCCCAGTCACCAATCATGCGATCGGTAAAATTGTTAGTGAATAGGTTCATCAGGCCGCCAGCTTGCTCAAAGCCCGCCCAGAAAATGATAGTAAATAAACCCATCACCATAATGACCTTGATTCGGTCACGTTCTACTTTTGTCAGAGGTTCTTTACGAACTTCACCCTTTTCTGCCGCCTTTTCGCGCTCCAGTCTTGCTGCTGGAACTCGGCCAATATTGCCAAGTAATTTCTGGGCAAATACAAGCTGGATAATGAGTGACAGGATCATACCAATACCAGCACAAATAAAGCCGGCCTGGAAATTGCCATCATAGGCAGCAACCACTGAACCGACGATAATGCCAGAAAGGAAAGCTCCAACGTTGATCCCCATGTAGAAAATGGTGAATGCGCCGTCACGGCGATGGTCGCCTTCTTCGTAAAGATCGCCAACCATGGTAGAAATATTTGGCTTAAACAAGCCGTTACCAAGGATTAAAGTACCCAGACCCACATAAAATACTTCTGTCGACATGCCAGCAACCCACGCATGGGGTGTGCCTAGAATGAATTGTCCTGCGGCCATCAAGGTACCGCCAATCATAATGGCACGGCGCTGGCCTAAAAAGGTATCAGCCAACCAACCACCTAAGAGCGGCGTAAGATACACAAGACCGGTAAAAGTACCATATAAAGAAATCGCATCGGCTTCAGACCATCCAAGGCCATGACCGCCTTCACTTTGTACTTTATCGACTAAATACAGCACCAGAATGGCACGCATTGCATAATAACTAAAACGTTCCCATAGCTCTGTTGTAAATAGCAGGAACAATCCTTTGGGATGCCCAAGCATTGTCCCTTGTGGTTTTGCTACGTTCATGAAGTTTCCACCTTAAGCTCGTGATTGCCTGTGGGCCCCTGAAACAGGATGATGTCGCCACAGAAAAATGGTTGTTGCTTATCCCATATTCGCCCTGAGTAACAAGGTTTATCCTAAACGATAAAATCAGAATAAAATTGTTGAATTACTGCAGGTTACGTATGAGTTATTGTTACGTTCTTATAATAAAAGTAATATTTTAGGCGTTAAATTGAATATTTTCGCTAAAATCCCACCTTATATACCCTTTAAAAGCAGCTAAAGTCAATTTTGGCTTGCCAACTGGCGACATTATCAGCGATTAGCTGCGAGTACTGATTAGTGCTGATTTTGCTAATATATCTGGCAGTTGCTTGCATACCGTTCAGCAAAGCTGAAGATGCAAAAAACTGCTTCCATCCGTCTTCACAACTTTGTTATGATTGCGACCCGTGAATGGACATCACCTAACATAGGGTAGTGAGAGCAGTAGATGAAGGCATGGTACCTTTTGTATTGTAAACCTCGTAGTGAAGCGAGGGCACAACAGAACTTAGCACTTCAAAATTTAGAAACCTATTTACCCATGGTCTCTGAAGAGAAATCTCAACGTGGTCAGAAACGGATCTGTCGCGTACCGCTATTCCCAAATTATCTATTCATCAATTTTGACCCAAGCCAGACAAGCGTCAAGCAGGTCCATTCTACTCGTGGTGTGAATCGTATCGTCAATTGTCGAGAAAAAATGACGCCCATTGACGACCGCATCATTCACGCCATTCGCATGAAAGAGTTAACGCCTTCCCAAATCGTTTTAGTCGATGAACCGGAACTAAAAACTGGGGAAAAAATTCGCTTTAAAGATGGCCCATTCGTTGATTTGGAAGGTATTTTTCAAGAAAAGTGCCCAAATAAACGTTGCCATGTTTTATTTAATATTATGGGTCAAGTAAATACCTTAACTGTTCCAGAGCAATCGGTTGAACGGATTTAAGTTTGTGATGTAGTTCAAGCGTTTTAGTAAGAATAATGCTTAGTAGCTTGTGAGACATTGGCTATAGCGGCGTGAAATTTATTTATTTTTTGTAAACTGATTTTTAAATTTAATCATTATATTTCATTGTGTTAATAAGGTCGTTTTTTTAAAGGTTTTAAATTTACTGCTATTTGATGGGAATTTGAGCTGCGTGGCCTATGGTAGCGCATAAATCAATCAGCCGATGTAAGGCGTTTACAGTAGAATTCCGCAAATTCATTTTTTGCGACTAAAATTTCTTTGTGCAACTAAAGTTTTACTGTGGTTAAGCGGCAAGGGATTTAAGCAAGGGATTTAAAACAGATTGCCAACATCAGCCAAGATTGTGTTGATATTGAGGTTTAAAGCGTCACCTGAAGCGATAGAAGCGAAAGGTGCGTAGTGTGCGATAAGGTCAGCCTGAGTATGACCAAGCACCGTAAGTAAGTTTAGAAATACAATATAGATACACTATTTAAATAGGATACTTGGACTCTTAAAAGTTAAGGTACTAGATTTTAAATTGTAGTATAACATTGAAAAATTTGAGTTTTCGCGCTGCGAAGGGCAATTTAGAGGCCGCAATCTATGGGCGGTAGCGTGCCTGAAAGGCATCGAATGAATATTTTCATTCGTTAAGCGGACGCCGAAGGCCTCCGGCCGCCACGCGGATCGGTAGCGTGTCTGAAAGCAAAGAAGGACGGCCTTCGGCCTACTAGGCACGCCACTGTGTGGCTCTAGGACGCTGCAAAAAACGCAGCTGCTAGAATCTAGGACGAAGCCGTTTTTCTCCTTACGATCCTAAGTACCTTCGTCATTCCCGCGAACGACTGCATGGTCAATTTTGTTCCACACAAAATATGACCTTTCCACCCTCCATGGTGGTCAGATGCATGAAGTAGAACTCTTTAATTAAAAGAGTGCAGTAGCAAGAGCAGTTATGGATGAGGGAATCCAATTCCCTTCGTCATTCCCGCGAACGACTGCATGGGTGCAGGAGATAGAATAACGCAGGAGCAGTTATCGACGCGGGAATCCATACTAAGGTCTTTTGATTTTGATGGTTTAAAGCTTAGAGACTTAAGCTTAGTGACTTAAAGCCCTATAGCTGGATCCCCGCGTTCGCGAGGATGACGGCATAGAGAATAAGGCTATCTGTTTTTTCCGTAAGCGCAGCATTCTGTTAGTGAGCTTGCGAGCGTTCCGTCAACTGTGAAAGAAGTGTTCTGCTCTTTCTAGCAGGGCGAAGCCCGCTCTAGCAGCGTAGCGCCCTAGATTCTAGGAGCCTACAAGTCGCTTAGCGACGCTCTGTTTTTACATTTTCAATCCAATCGGAGATATCTGGTGTTACAACAAGTCAAAAAATACATCAAAGCGGTTCCAAGAGCCGCAATATTAGTTGGCCTTAGTGTCACGATATTGATGGGCGCGCAGGCGCAAGCCGTTACGCCCTCTCCGCAGATGATAGAGCAATTTAAGCAACTGCCTAAGGCCGAGCAACAGCGGTTAGCAAGGCAATATGGCATTGACCCTAGTATTATTTCGGGTAGCCAAACTCAGCAACAGGTTGCTAACCCACAAGTGGTTACATCCCGCGATGTGGCGCCGATAATCACATCCGCTGAACAGAAAGAAAAAGCCGAGCTTGATTTCTCTGCCGATTCATCAAACTTAAAATTACGCCGTTTTGGCTATGAAATGTTTGCTGGCGAGCCGAGTACCTTTGCCCCTGTGTCAGATGTCCCCGTACCTGGAGAATACTTAGTTGGCCCAGGTGATAACATCAAGGTGCAGCTCTACGGTAAAGAAAACAAAGAATACGATTTAGTGATCAATCGTGAAGGTGTGATCCAATTCCCTGAGCTAGGCCCAATTCCTGTGATGGGGCTGAGCTTTTCTGAACTCAGAGACACGCTTTCGCAGCGTATCCAACAACAGATGATTGGTATTGAGTCCAATATCACTATGGGTGAATTGCGCTCAATTCGAATTTTTGTTGCTGGTGATGCCTATAAACCCGGCTCTTACACTGTTTCTAGCCTATCGACTATCACTCAAGCCCTGTTTGTGGCTGGTGGCGTCAACGAAATTGGCTCACTGCGAAATGTGCAGTTAAAACGAAACGGTAACTTAGTCGGTACGCTTGATCTTTATGATCTATTACTAAAAGGCGATGCATCGGGTGACCTACGCCTACATTCTGGCGACGTCGTCTTTATTCCTTCTATTGGTGGTTTGGTCAGCGTATCGGGTGAGGTAAGACGCCCAGCTATCTATGAATTGAAGAAAAATGAAACCATGGCGGATGTCATCGCTATGGCAGCAGGTTTAAATCCTGGCGCCTATCCAAAAAGCAGCTCAGTTGAGCGCTATAATAGCAAGTCACTCAAAACTATCGTGAATGTGGATCTAACCACTGAACAAGGTCAAATGACGCCCGCTAAGGCTGGCGATGTTATTCGCGTTAAAAGCGCATCAGAGCAGTATGAAAGCGCGGTTACCGTTGTCGGCGCCGTTGTTCGCCCTGGTAAATATCAATGGGTTGGTGGCCAAAAGATCAGCGATATTTTGCCTTCATTATGGGGGGATTTAGCGATATCCGCTGATTTGGACTACGGTCTGTTAGTGCGCGAAGTTAACCAATATGGCGATATTGAAGTGTATCAATTCGCACCAGGTAAGGCGATTGGCACTAAGGATAGCAAGCAAAACTTAACCTTAAACCCGCGTGACAAAATTATCATTTTTAACTACTCAGATGATGAGCAAAACCGTTACGAATTAAATAAATTAGTGAAGCAGCGAGTCGCTAAAGTCACTTCGCTCAATAGCGATAGCCTATCGGGTTCTGACTTATTCAACACAGGTTTTGCCCAACTTGAAGATGTAAAACTCAGCAAACGCGCTCAAATTGCCGGCGTCGTGGTTAATGATGCGCCAAAAAATGAGCAGGTAACCGTTGTTAAAGGCGTTGTCAGCAAAATGTTGGCTAACCTTTTTGAAGATAACGAGTTGCTCAAATTGAGCGATCAAATGCGTCGCCAAGAGTTGCTTTATCCCGTGATGGTTAAACTCAATAACCAAGGTCGCGCAGGTAAAGGTACTCAAATTGTTGCCATCGATGGCCAAGTTAAGTTACCCGGCGCTTATCCTTTATCTGTTGGCGCGAAAGTATCCGATTTAGTTACCGCTGCGGGTGGTTTAAAGGAAGGTGCTTATACCGTTAGAGCCGAATTAACCTCGACAGTGACGGATAATGAGGGCTCAAAGGTCGATCATCGTAACCTAGATTTAGAGTTAGCACTGCAGGGGGATGAAACGGCAAATGCGCGTTTAGTGGGTAGAGATATACTCACAGTGATGACAACGCCAGATTGGCAAGAAAGCAAAGTGGTTGAAATCCGTGGCGAAGTGAAATTCCCTGGTCGCTACAATATTAGCCGCGGTGAGACACTAAGCGATTTAATTAGCCGTGTTGGTGGTTTTACTGAGTATGCCTATCTCCCATCGGCGGTATTTGTGCGTGAATCGGTACGTCAGCAGGAACAGATTGAAATTAAAAAGCTTGCCGATCAACTGCGCCGTGACATTGCCACCCGTGGCGTATCAAAAGACGGTGCAGTGGTGAATTACTCAGATGCCCAGTTAATGCTGGCCGATCTGGAGAATATCAAAGCCGTTGGGCGTTTAGTGGTCGATTTGCCTGCAATTTCACTCGGTATTAAACAGGCCGATTTACAACTTGAAGATGCCGATATTTTATATGTGCCTTCCACTAAACAAACCGTAGCGGTAATGGGGGAAGTGCAACATCCGGCTACGCACAGATATAAAGAAGGTCTAACGATTGACCAGTATCTTGCAATGTCCGGCGGCTCAAGAAAACGCGCGGATGAAGATCGTACCTATATCATCCAAGCCAATGGGTCAGTGTCAATGCCAAGCCGTTCTAACTGGTTTAGTGGTGGTGAACAACTGCAACCGGGCGATACAGTGATTGTTCCGTTAGATACTGAGTACAAAGACAACTTAACCCTTTGGTCGCAAGTCACAGGCATTATCTACAACACCGCAGTCGCAATTTCAGCAATCGCGGGGCTATAACGCCACGGCGTGGCAAGAATCTAGAGCGTTGCTTAGCAACTGCTAGGACGCAGCAAAAAGCGCTGTTCTAGGACGCCACTTCGTGGCTCTAGATTCTAGGAACGCCGCTTTGCGGTTACAGAACGTCACTGCGTGACTCACGGATAACGGAACGGGCTTCGCCCTTACAGCAAATTTTTTGTTGCTTTTACCGTTATCTGTGAGCGAACGACTGTATGGATGCAGGAGGTAGAATAACGCAGGAGCAGTTATCGAGCGTTCTGTCAACCGTCAACGTTTTCGGTTCCGTCAACCGTGATCGGTTTTAGGCTATTTTCCAAGGAATGGATATGAAGTTTCAAAAGTTAGAAGTTTGGCAACTTAGCTACGAATTATCATCTTCTATTTATATAGCGACAAAAGATCTTCGAGATTGGGGCTTCAGAGATCAAATTACTCGCTCAGGGCTCTCCGTTCCGTCAAATATTGCTGAGGGAATGGAACGTTATGGCCCTAAAGAGCAAATACAGTTTTTATATGTTGCTAAAGCTTCACTTGCAGAACTGATTACCCAAGCAATGATTGGCAGAGATATTGGTTATTTAGAACCAAATTATGTTGATGAACTACTTATAAAAACTGAAAGATTATCGGCAATGCTCGCTGGACTAATTAAATCGATTAAAGATCGAAATTCAGAAAATAAATAAGAGCACGCCGCGTTGCGGCTACAGAACGTCACTGCGTGACTCACAGATGTTACTAGGATAACGGAACGTCACTACGTGACTCACGGATAACGGAACGGGCTTCGCCCTCACAGATAACGGCACGCCGCGTTCCGTCAACCGTTAGCGTTTCTTGTTCCGTCAACGTTTTTAGCTTTGCTTTTACCGTTATCTGTGAGCGAAGCGTTCTGTCAACCGTCAACGATAACCTGTCAACCGTTTTTGAGAACTCACACAACGAGATAAGTTTTAAATGTCCAATGAATTAAATAAGTATATGCAAGATGTCCAGTTTTCATCTACCCAGAGACCCGCAGACGACGAAATCGATCTTCGCGAGCTGTTCTCCGTTATCTGGCAAGGCAAATGGCTCATCATTGCTATTACCGGCATTTTCGCGATTGGTGCTGTGGTATTTGCCATCATGCAACCCAATATCTATAAGTCCGAAGCTTTATTAGCCCCTGCGGCTGAAGAACAAGGTGGTGGCTTAAGTGCATTGGCCTCGCAGTTTGGTGGTTTAGCTAGCCTTGCAGGAGTGAATTTAGGTGCTAAGGGGGGAACAGATAAAACCCAGCTTGCCATTGAGGTATTAAAATCGCGCCAATTTACCAGTGATTTTATTCAAAAACACAATATCCTTGCTGATTTAATGGCGGCAAAAAAATGGAATAGGGATGAAGATAAGCTTATTTATAATGAAGATGCCTATAGTGAAGCCACAAATACTTGGATACGTGAAGTTAAAGCGCCGTTAAAACCTGAGCCATCGATGCAAGAGGCTTATAAGGTCTTTAGTAAAATCATCGCCGTGAATAAAGATAAAGAATCAGGTATGGTAACTATTTCTGTTGAGCATTTATCTCCAACGGTTGCAGAGCAATGGGTCTCTTGGTTAATTGAAGACATTAATAAAGTGATGAAAGAGCGCGATGTAGCAGAAGCCAATCGCAGCAGTGAATTTTTAAATAAACAAATTGCCCTAACTAATGTCGCCGATATTAAAGCGATTCTTTATAAGTTGGTGGAAGAACAAGCTAAAACCATTATGTTTGCCGAAGTGCGCGATGAATATGTGTTTAAGACCATCGATCCCGCATTATCGCCCGAAGAAAAAGCTAAGCCTAAACGTGCACTAATATGCGTATTAGGTACTATGTTTGGTGGTATGTTAGGTGTGATGTTTGTTTTAATAAGGCACTTTGCTCGTAAACAGAGTGTATAGAATATAAACGTAGGGTTTCTGCATTTGATTTTAAAGTCATGTAGCGGTGCTCTGCATGCCATAGGCCATCCTAATGGTTAACAAATTAGGTCTTTGTATGAATTTACGAGTCAATGAAATAGTAGACGCCGATGAGTTTCAACCAATTAAAACGGTAACTAAACGTTTTAAGTCAAAACGACAGGTACTCACTCAGGAGGTAATTTATGTCTATTGCCCTAAAGATAGGGAGTTGGAGATAGGTGAGATTATCGATGATTACTCATTCGATATGATCGTTAATGACTACAGCATTACTGATTTAAGCTGTAAAGTTATTTGTCACTTTGAAAGTGCTCGTTTATCCAAAGAGCAACGGCAATTTTTGGTTAAAGCAACTGAGTTGGGCGCTTGGGTGGAGCCGTTAGTGAGTTATCTTGATGAACGGCTAGGTTATACTGAGGTTCGTTTACTTCATAGCGGTTATTTTTTACATCAAAAAGCATTCTCTATTTTATCAACCAAACGTACCCAGTTAGCAAAACGAGTTATTGATTTATTAGCAGCATTTTTGCTTTGTACAGTGGCAATTCCAGTAGGGCTTATTACCGCTTTGGCGATAAAATTAGAAAGCCCTGGTCCTGTGTTTTATAAACAGCGTCGCACAGGACAATATAATGATGAATTTGAAGTCATTAAATTCCGTTCAATGCGTAGTGATGCTGAAAAATCGGGTGCTCAATGGGCAATACAAAATGATACTCGCGTAACAAAAGTGGGTAATTTTATCCGCAAAACTCGTATTGATGAATTACCACAAATAATTAATATTTTAAAGGGCGAGATGTCGATTGTTGGACCGAGGCCAGAACGCGAAGTATTTATTGCCAAACTCGAAAAAGAAATTCCCTATTATCGTTTCCGTCATGCGGTTAAACCTGGGGTTACTGGGTTAGCGCAAGTAAGTTACCCCTATGGTGCTTCAGTTGAAGATGCAGTTTGGAAACATAAGTATGACATTTATTATATTAAGCATCATAGTACTTTATTAGATATTAAGATTCTTCTTAAGACTGTGAAAGTTGTTTTATTCGGCATGGGGCGGTAAATGGAATATAAGCCACTAGTTTCGATCATTATGCCAAGCTATAATTCATCTAAAACAATTGCTGAAAGTATTGAGTCTGTTCTAGCTCAAACATATCACAACTGGGAGTTATTGATCACTGATGATGTATCTGTTGATGATACTAAAAATATCGTTCGTAGCTATTGTGAGATAGATAATAGAATAAAATTATTTGAATTAGATAAAAATTCTGGTGCAGGCGTATCGCGTAATAATAGTATTAGGTATTCAAAAGGTGAATATATTGCCTTTTTAGATTCTGATGACTTATGGTTGCCCAATAAGTTGTCGATCCAGATAGAGTTTATGGAGAATAATAATGTTTTACTATCATACAGTGCATATCAGAAGTTTAGTGCTGTTGGAAATAGTGGAATTGTTACACCTCCAAATTCTGTAAATTATTCTCAGTTACTAACAGGAAATGTTATTGGCTGTTTGACAGCTATTTATAATGCAAAAGTGCTTGGTAAACGTTATATGCCTTTAATTAGGAAGCGGCAGGATATGGGGCTGTGGCTAAGTATTTTAAAAGATGTTGATAAAGCCTTTGGTATGCCAAATGTTTTGGCTAAATATCGTGTCGACACTGGTATGACGCAAAACAAATTTAATATATTAAAGTGGCAGTGGGTGTTTTATCGTGAAGTTGTTGGTTTGAGTTTTTTTGATTCATCAAAATGTTTTTTTTTCTACTTTTTCAAAGGTGTTGTTAAGTATTTGAGGTGATTTTTGTGGATTCGTCAATTTTAAGTTTAGTAGGCAGAAGTGATTTCTTATTCGAATCTGACCTGAATCATTATGAGTTTGAACTTTCTGATATTGTTTCTTACTCTCGCTTTCTTGTTCTTGGTGGGGCGGGATCGATTGGCCAAGCCGTAACTAAGGAAATCTTCAAGCGTAAACCGCAGAAACTTCATGTGGTCGACATCAGCGAAAACAATATGGTGGAATTGGTCCGTGATATTCGCAGTTCATTTGGCTATATCGATGGTGATTTTCAAACTTTTGCCTTGGACATCGGCTCGATTGAGTATGATGCTTTTATCAAAAACGATGGTCAGTATGACTATGTATTGAACCTGTCGGCGCTTAAGCATGTTCGTAGTGAGAAAGATCCGTTTACTTTAATGCGTATGATAGATGTTAACGTATTCAATACCGATAAAACGATACAGCAGTCAATTGATGCTGGCGTTAAAAAGTATTTCTGTGTGTCAACGGATAAAGCAGCCAACCCAGTTAATATGATGGGGGCATCGAAACGCATCATGGAAATGTTCTTGATGCGTAAAAGTGAGCAGATTGCCATTTCAACAGCACGTTTTGCCAACGTCGCATTTTCCGATGGCTCTTTGTTGCATGGTTTTAATCAACGCATCCAGAAAAATCAACCGATTGTGGCTCCAAATGATATCAAACGCTACTTTGTTACCCCTCAAGAGTCGGGTGAGCTTTGCTTAATGTCCTGCATTTTCGGTGAAAATCGCGACATTTTCTTCCCCAAACTTAGTGAAGCATTGCATCTGATTACTTTTGCTGACATAGCGGTGAAATACCTTAAACAGCGTGGTTATGAACCACACATTTGCGCAAGTGAAAATGAAGCGCGTGAATTGGTGAAAACGCTTCCCGCTCAAGGTAAATGGCCTTGTCTCTTTACTGAAAGTGACACAACGGGTGAAAAAGACTTTGAGGAGTTTTTCACCGACAAAGAAGTGCTCGACATGGCACGCTTTGAAAATCTTGGCATCATCAAAAACGAACCGATCTATGAACCAGAGCTCTTGAGTCTGTTTGAAACGCAAATTGCGCAGATGAAAGAGCAACGAGCATGGAGTAAAGAGCAAATTGTGAAACTCTTCTTTACCATGATCCCCGACTTCGGCCACAAAGAAACGGGCAAATACCTTGATAGCAAGATGTAAGGTTATAGCATGAATCCAAAATCGCTGGTTGAATTTGTTCGAGACCAATATAAAACCCAAGACTTTATTACGTTGCATGCCCCGACATTTGCAGGTAATGAGAAAGCGTATGTGATGGAAACAATAGATAGTACCTTTGTCTCCAGTGTTGGTAAGTTTGTTGATCAGTTTGAACGTAAGATGGAAGCCTTTACTGGTAGCAAGCGCGCTGTTGCAACCGTCAATGGTACTGCCGCGCTGCATGCAGCACTCTATATGGCAGGCGTTGAGCGGAGCGATTTAGTGATAACTCAAGCGCTCACTTTCGTCGCTACCTGCAATGCTTTGTATCATATGGGTGCTGAACCAATTTTTGTTGATGTTTCTCCTGTGAGTTTAGGGTTGTGCCCAAAGGCTGTTGAATCCTACTTGATGGAACACGCAGAACTGACGGAACTCGGTTGTTTACACAAACAAACTGGTCAGAGAATTAAAGCGGTGGTTCCAATGCATACTTTTGGTCACCCTGTTGAGCTGGATGAACTGGCGGCAGTTTGCCTTAAATGGCAGCTCGCATTAGTTGAAGATGCGGCGGAAAGCCTCGGCTCTTTCTATAAAGGTAAACACACCGGGACCATTGGGGAGTTTGGCGCGGTCAGTTTCAATGGTAATAAAGTTATTACTACTGGTGGCGGC